>CAYZSN010000060.1:0-17154 GCA_964481095.1 uncultured Oleiharenicola sp.
TGTTGAGCAGCGGCCCGCCCGAATTGCCGGGATTCAGCGCGGCGTCGGTCTGGATGATGTTGTCGATCGTCCGGCCCGACTGCGCCCGGAGCGAGCGGCCGAGCCCGCTGACGATGCCCGCGGTCACGGTCTGCTGGAACCCCATCGGGCTGCCGAGCGCGATGGCGATCTGGCCCGGGCGCACCCGGTCGGAGTCCGCCAGCGGCAGGAAGGGCAGCGGGTCGCTGCTCACGCGGACGACGGCGAGGTCGGTGTGCGGGTCCTCGCCGACGACGTCGGCGCGCAGGCGCCGTCCGTCCGCGAGATGGGCGAACACTTCCGTGGCGCCGTGCACCACGTGGCTGTTGGTCAGCGCGCAGCCGTCGGGCGACAGGAGGAAACCGGAGCCGCTGCCGCCGCCCTCCGTCTCGCTGCGGGCGCGCCGGGCGCGCACCTCGAGGTGGATGACGGCCGCGCCGGCGGTCGTGACCGTCGAGCTGACGGCCTCCGAGTAGGCGTCGAGCAGCGAGGCGTCGGGCGGGAAGCTTCCGGGCTGGGTGGTCGGGTCGGCGACAAAGGAAACCATGAAGCACCATCGCCACAAAAACCGCTTTCGCAAATCGGCGGCCGCCGCTACTCGAGCGTGAAGGTGTGGCCGATGGTGTTCAGCTGGCCGCTGATGCGGCGGAGGACGCTGAAGGTGTCGAGGAAGCGCGTGCTGGCGATGAGGTCGCTGCCGTTGCTGGCGGCGAGGGCCGCGTAGTGGCGCTTCTGCACGGCGACGCACCACTCCTTGAGCGCCTCGCCGTCCTCGAGGAACTGCCGCGCCAGCTCGCGGTCGCGCGTGGCGAGCACGGAGATGGCGGTGTCGAAGCGGCGCACGACGCGGCGGTAGAGCTCCTCGAGGTCGGCCTGGTCGGCGGGCAGGAGCTGGAGGTGTTCGCGCGCATGGTCGCGCACCGTGCCGCACAGGGACTTGTCGATCACGTCGGCGATGGCCTCGAGCTGGCTCGAGAAATTGAGCAGGCCGAACTGGAGCTGCTGGTCCTTGGGCGACAGGACCTCGCTGCGGATCTGGCTCAGGTAGGCCTTGATGGCGGCGTTCAGCTCGTCGATGCGGTCGTCGTGGCCCTGCACGTTGGCGGCGAGCAGGGCGTCGCGGGTGGTGAGGGCCCGCCAGGCGTCCTCGAACATCGCCTTCACGGCGTCGGCCTCGCGCAGGGTTTCGCGCGTGGCGTTGGCCAGCGCGAAAGCCGGCGTTGCCAGGGCGTCGGGATCGAGGTGCGTGGCGGGCGGCTGGCCGCCGGTGGCGGCGACGGCGGGCTTGAGCGTGCGCTGCAGCAGCCGGCCGATCGGGCCGGCGAAGGCGATGCCCAGGCAGGTGACCAGCAGGTTGAAGACCGTGTGGAAATTCGCCACCTCGCGGGCGAGGGTGGCGCCGCTCGCGGCGATCCAGGGCTCGGCCCACGGGAAGGCGGCGAGGAAAAGCCCGGCGACCGCGGCCTTGAGCAGGAGGTTGGCGACGGCCAGGCGCCGTCCCTCCCAGCTCGACAGGCCGGCCACCAGCGAGGTGAGCCCGATGCCGAGGTTCGTGCCGAGCACGACCGGCACCAGCAGGTTGAGCTCCGCCGCGCCGGTGCCGCCGATGGCCAGCGCGAGGCCGAGGGTGGCGGTCGAGCTCTGCATCAGCAACGTCAGCGCCGCGGCAAAGACGATGACCAGCACGCGGTAGTGCACCAGCACGCCGAGGACCGTGAGGAAGTCGGGATTCGCCGCCAATCGGGCCGCCGCGCTGCTGGTGACTTCCATGGCGAGGAAGATGAAGCCGAGGCCGAGCAGCGACTGGCCCGCGCCGCGCAGGCCCTCGCGCTTCGCGCCCTGGAAAAGCACGAGGCCAACGACGAGGAACAGCGCGTAATAGTCGAAGATCCGCAGCGCGATCAGCTGCACGGTGAACGTGATGCCAAGGTTGGCGCCGAGCAGGAAGCCGAGCACCGAGTCCGCCGACAGCCGGCCGGCGCGCAGCAATTGCAGCGCGACGAGCGTCTGGGCGGTGGAGGAGGGCGCCACCGTGCCAAAGCCGAGCCCGGCCGCGGCCGCCTGCCACGGGCGCCGCGCCGTGCGCTCGATCCATTCGTAGAGCTGCTGGCCGAACAGGCGCTCGAGTCCCTTCCGCAGGAAGCGGATGCCGAACAGGATCAGGGCGACGCCGCCCGCGATGTTTAAAAGAGCCATGACTGCGGGGAAAAGGTTCGGACTTCGCGGGAGGCCTGTCACGACCGGAAATCATTCCGGCGGACAGCCCGCGGCGCGCGGTTCGTCGGATTTTTTGCGCCGGTCGGCCGTCACCCAATTTTTGCGCAGTCCGGCCAGCGCGGCCTTGCGCGGTCCCGCGGGCCGCGTAGCGTCGCGGCATGTGTCACCGTGTTTTGCTGGCGGTTTTGGGCCTGGCGCTGGGTGGGGCGGGGCTGGCGGCGGCGGAGCCGCCGCCGCGGCTCGCGGTGGTGATCTCGGTGGACCAGATGCGGGCCGATTACCTCGAGCGGTTCCGGCCGTATTTCACCGAGGGAGGTTTCAAGCGCCTGACCGACCGGGGCGCGTGGTTCCAGAACAGCCATTACGGGCACGCCGTCACCAAGACCGCCCCCGGCCACGCCACGATCCTGAGCGGCGTGAACGCGAACGTCCACGGCATCGTGGCCAACGAGTGGCTTGACCGCGCCACGTTCATCCAGGGCAACAACGTCGAGGACGTGACCGCGCCGCTGGTCGGCCTGCCGCCCCGGCTCGACCGGTATGCCAATGCCACGTTTGCCGCCAAGGCCGGGCGCTCGCCGCGCAACTTTCTCGGCGTCACCGTGGGCGACCGGCTCAAGGCGCGCTACGGCGCCGCCGCGAAGGTCTTCGGCGTGGCCGACAAGGACCGCGCCGCCATCCTGATGTCCGGCCCGAAGGCCGACGCCGCCTACTGGACCGAGGAGGGCCGGTTCGTGACCTCGACGTATTACCGCAAGGAGCTGCCGGCATGGGTGGAGAAATTCAACACCGAGCGCGGCGCCGCGCAGCACTTCGGCCAGGTCTGGGACCGCCTGCTCGCGCCCGCGGTCTACGACGCGGTGCAGGGGCCCGACGACGCGCCGGGCGAGCAGGCCGAGGACACGCTGCCCACGACGTTCCCGAAAAAGGTGGACGGCGGGAAGCCCGCGCTGACGGACAAATATTACGACGCCTTCGACCACACGCCCTGGGACAACGACCTCGTCGAGGACATGGCCGAGCGGCTGGTGGAGAACGAGCAGCTCGGCGCGGACGCCACGCCGGACCTCCTGTGCGTCGGCTTTTCCCAGCCCGACAAGGCCGGCCATGCCTACGGCCCCGACAGCCACGAGGTCATGGACTCCTATGTGCGCCTCGACCGGACGCTGGCGGAGTTCTTCGAGTTCCTCGACCGGAAGGTGGGCCTGGCGCACTGCGTGATCGTGCTGACGGCGGACCACGGCGTCGCCCCGCTGCCCGAAAAGATCCAGCGCGAGCAGGGGCCCAACGCCGCCGGCCGCCTCGCCGGCGGGCCGCTCGACGCCTACGTGAAGGCCGGCCTCGACGCCGCCTTCGGCCCGCCGGGCGACAACCTTTACTGGGCGGTGCGCGACAACAGCGGCTACCACCTGAACCCGGCCGCGCTCGCGGCGAAAAACCTGGCGGCGCCGGCGGTCGGCGCGAGGTTGCGCGACATCCTGCTGCAGCACCCGATGATCGCGGCGGCCTACACGCGCGAACAGCTGACGGACCCCGCACCGCTCGACGAATTCGGCGAGATGGAGCGGCTGAGCTACTACGCGCCGCGCAGCACCGACGTGGTCTACATTCCCAAGCCGTATTTCATCGAGCGTTCGCCCACCGGCGCGACCCACGGCACGCCGTACGAATACGACACCCACGTGCCGCAGGTCTGGTTCGGCGCCGGCGTGCCGCCCGGCATCCACCGCGAGCGCGTGGCGCAGGAGAGCCTGGCGCCGACGCTGGCCGAATTGCTGGGGGTCACCCTGCCGCCGGAGGCGAAGGGAAAGCGCCTGTTCTCAGGCGCAACGTCCAACGCGCAACGTTGAACAGCCCGCGGCCAAGGAATTGAGCGAAATCATCCGCGGGGACCGACAGGGACGTTGAGCGTTGAATGTTGGATGTTGAGCGTTGAGTTCGGGCCTGCTTTCTTCCTCCCCCATGACCCTCGATTTTGAAACCCTGGCGGCGCGCGACGTCTACGCGTGGATGTCCAACACGATCACGCCGCGCCCGATCGCCTGGGTCTCGTCCATTTCCGCCGACGGGAAGACCAACCTCGCGCCGTTCTCCTATTTCCAGGCCATCTGCTCCAAGCCGCCGACGCTCCTGTTCACGGGCACCATCGACCGCAACGGCAAGCCGAAGGACACCGTGCTCAACGTCCGCGCCGTGCCCGAGTTCGTCGTCAACCTCGTGCCGTATGCGCTGGCCGAGCCGATGAACCACACCGCCACGCCGCTGCCGCACGGCGAGAGCGAGTTCGAGAAGTTCGGCATCGTCTCCGCGCCGTCGCTCAAGGTGAAGCCGCCCCGCGTGGCCGCCGCCCCCGTGGCCTTCGAGTGCCGCGTCGACCGCATCATCGACGTCGGCGAGGGCCCCGCGGGCGCCAACGTCGTCTTCGGCCGCGTCGTCCAGATGCACGTCGCCGACGCCGTGCTCGGCGCCGACGGCATGGTGGACCCGCACAAGCTCGACACCATCGGCCGCTTCGGCGGCAACTACTACGCGCGGACGCGGGATTTGTTCACGATCCAGCGGCCGGCCTGAGGGACCGGCCGCAACGTCGAACATCCAACATTGAGCATTCAACGTTCAGGAAAGCGTCAGACTTGGACGTTGAACGTTGAAGGTTGAACGGTGGATGTTCCCGGGCGGCCCGGCCGCCCGGGAGATGCGCTTCGTCGCGTTTTCCGACCGCTCGTCAATGCGGGGTTGCCGTTGTGTCATAATCGGGTCCAGTCAACCCATGCATTCGCTCACCCGGGGTTTCCTTATCGGGGCGGTCTCCTGTGCCGCCGTTATTTCCAGCTTCGCCGACGAGCCCGCCAAGCCGCAGGCCGTGCCGCGCTTCAGCGCCGCCAACATGGACACCACGGTGTCGCCCGCGGTCGACTTCGCCCGCTACGCCTGGGGCACGTGGCGCCAGGCCAATCCCGTGCCGGCGGACCGTGCGCGCTGGAGTTCCTTCAACGAGCTCGACCAGTACAACCAGAACGGCCTGAAGGGCATCCTCGAGACCGTCGCCGCGAAGCCGCACGAGCCCGGCTCGCTCGAGCAGAAGGTCGGCGATTTCTACACGTCCGCCATGGACACCGCCGCGATCAACGCCGCGGGCCTCAAGCCGGTCGAGACCGACCTCGCCCAGGTCGCCGCGATCAAGACGATGGACGACCTCGCGAAAACGCTGGCCGCGCTGCACAACGCCGGCGTGGGCGGATTCTTCGTGGTGATCACGGAGCCGGACGAAAAGAACAGCTCGATGAACATCCTCGGCGCCGGCCAGGACGGCATGAGCCTGCCGAGCCGCGACTATTACTTCGAGGAGGAGTTCGCGCCGCAGCGCGCCGCGTTCATCGAGCACGTGACGAAGATGTTCACACTCGCCGGCGACGCCCCCGACGTGGCGGCCGCGAACGCCAAGGTCGTCTTCGAGGCCGAGAAGGGCCTTGCCGAGAAGGCCCGCACGCCGGTCGAGCTGCGCGACCCGATCGCCAACTACAACAAGATGCCGACGACCGAGCTCGCGGCGAAGTTCCCCGCGTTCCCGCTCGCGACCTACCTGGCCGAGCGCGGCATCGGCGGGCCGGCCGCGGCCGAGATCGACGTCGGCGTGCCGAAGTTCTTCGAGGGCCTGCAGGTCCAGCTGACCTCGCGCCCGCTGTCCGACTGGAAGACCTACCTGCGCTTCAAGGTCCTGCGCGCGGCCGCGCCGTACCTCGCCGCGCCCTTCGAGGAGGAGTCGTTCCACTTCAACGGCACGGTGCTGACCGGCGCCCCGGCCATGCAGCCGCGCTGGCAGCGCTCGGCCCGCGTCATCGACGCCCAGATCGGCGAGGCCCTCGGCCAGCTCTACGTGGCCCGGTACTACCCGCCCGAGGCCGAGGCGCGCATGAAGGAGATGATCGCCAACATCATGGCGGTGCTCCACGACCGCATCCAGAAGCTCGACTGGATGACCGACGCCACCAAGCAGAAGGCGCTGGCCAAGTTCGACCGCTACTACGCCAAGATCGGCCACCCGGAGAAGTGGCGCGACTACTCGACGGTGAACGTGAAGCGCGACAACTACTACGGCAACGTCCGCGCCGCGATCGAGTTCGAGACCAAGCGCACGCTCGCCCAGCTCGGCCAGCCGGTGGACAAGGCGGAGTGGGCCATGACGCCGCCGACGGTGAACGCCTACTTCGACCCGACGGCGAACACCATCAACTTCCCGGCCGGCATCCTGCAGCCGCCGTTCTTCGACTTCACCCTCGATGACGCGGTGAATTACGGCAGCATCGGCGCGGTCATCGGCCACGAGATCACCCACGGCTTCGACGACCGGGGCCGGCAGTACGACGCCGACGGCAACCTGTCCGACTGGTGGACCGAGGCCGACGCCAAGGCCTTCAAGGAGCGTGCGCAGAAGCTCGTCGACCAGTTCAATGCCCTCGAGATCCTGCCCGGCACCCACGTGAACGGCCAGCTCACGCTTGGCGAAAACATCGCCGACCTCGGCGGCATCAGCATCGCCTACGAGGCGCTCGAGCGCTCGCTCAAGGGCAAGGAGCGGAAGCTCATCGACGGCCTCACGCCCGAGCAGCGGTTCTTCATCGCCTGGTCGCAGGTGTGGCGCACCAACGCGCGCGAGAGCGAGATGAGGCGCCTCGCCAGCATCGACCCGCACGCACCGGGCTACTTCCGGTCCTTCGCGACGTTCCAGAACCTGCAGGAGTTCTACGACGCGTTCGGGATCAAGGAGGGCGACCCGATGTGGCGGAAGCCCGAGCTGCGCGCCAAGATCTGGTGAGGATGCCCATGGCGGGAGCGTGCTGGCCCGCGACCGTCGCGACCAAGGCCGCCCCCGCAAAACACCAGCCCGCGCCGACCGCGCGGGCTTTTTTTATGGGGCGGATGACTTCGGCAGCAGCTTGGCGACCGCCAGCAGCAGCCCGGCGACCACGAGCGAAAGCACGGTCCAGAAAACCACGCCGCCGGAAAGGCCGCCGATGCCGCCGCGGCGGGCCGCGATCCCGGGGGCGTCGAAGCGGGCCGCGAGCCGCGGTGCGGTCAGCAGCCGCGGCGCGACGAGGCTGAGGTCGTAGCTCGGGGCGGCGGCCCCGGCGTGGCCGTAGGCCAGTTCGAAGCCGCCGGTGTCGCCGGTCTTGAAGATCAGGCGGACCACCGGGTAGGCCGCCTGCACCGCGCCGAGCGCGATGGCCGGGTTGTCGCCGTTGTCCGTTTCGATCCAGAGCGTGTCGGTGTGCAGGCGTCCGTTCAGTGCAAAGGCGCGCGTCTCGGGGACGCCCGGCTCAGGCCGCCGGCTCCAGTCGCCCGCGGCCACCACCTGTTCGTACGCGCGGCCTTCCGGGGTGGTGATTTTTTCGTAGACGCGGAACTGCCGCGAGAACAGCGGCGTGGCCGAGGTGAGCGTGAGGCGGCTGAGCGGCAGGCCGGGTTGCGGCAGTGTGACGCGCCAGCGGCTGAGGTTCGGGCGCTTGGGATCCGCTTCCGCCACCGGCGCGATCGCCAGCGCGCGGAACAGTGCCGTGTGTTCGAGCACGTAGGGAATCTGGTTGCCGCCGTGGAGGACGCGCAGGTCGCCATAGCCTGCCTGTGCGCCGGCGAGCGCGGCGGGATCGAGTTCCAATTCCTGCACGCCGGCCTGGTCGAGGTGCAGCGGGCGGTGAACGGCCCAGTCATAGGTGTCGAGCGGCGCGCCGGCGAGGGGCACGTCCGGCAGCGGCGCGGCCGCCAGCGATTCGCGCGGGTGGTAGCCGGGCGTGGCCTCGATCGGTCCGGCGGTAACCGTCGTCGCGTGCACCTGGCGCAGCTCGCGGCTGAACGCCGCCAGGTCATAATGCGGGAAACCGGCCTGCGGGTTGCCCGTCAGCACGCGGTAGGTGCCGGCGGCCGGGGCGTTGAAGATCAGGTCGGTGGTGAACTGCTCCGCGGTGGCGCCGGTCAGCGTGAGCGGCGGCGAGTCGCCGTTGCTGATGTGCACCAGCAGCTCGCGCACCGGCGCGGTGAAACCCCCGGGGAAGGGCAGCTTGAGCTGGCTGCGGGTCTCGGCGCCCTCGAGCTCCACCCGGTAGAGCGTGCCGGTGGCCACGGTGCGCTCGCGCGCGACCGTGCCGTCGGCCTCGCGGACGGCGACCGTGACGCGGCGCATGAAGAGCGGGTCCGTCACCTCGAGCCCGAGCGTGGCGAGGGAGAGGTTGCGGGCGTCGAGCCCGACGGTCAGTACGGTTTCGTTGGCGAACTCCTCGCGCCGGAGGATGCGGGCGCCGGCCGGGGCCGCGACCGGCGGGGCGGGTTGGAACGGCGCATAGGTGAGCCGCGCCCCGCTGAACTGGACCGGGCGGCTGCGGTGGTTGTCCACCGTCACGCGCACGAACGCGGCGGCCTGGCGGCCCAGCGACAGGCTCAGCTGCTCGGCGCCGAACTGGCGGAACACCGGCGCCGTCTGGCCGACCGACTCCCACGTCACGCCGTCATCGGAGATCTCCACGTGCGCGGCCTTGAGGAAGAACGGCGCGGGCGTCTCGAGCTGGATGGAGTCGAGCTTGTTCGCCGTGCCCGTTTCGAGGCGGAGCGTGGTCAGCTCCGGCTCGTTCGTCAGCACGAGCGTGAACAGTTTCGGCCGGAACGGCGGCGGGGTGCCGACTCCGGCGCTACGGCCGCCGTTTTCCGAGAGCAGGAAGGGAATCTCACGGCCATCGGCGTCCACCAGGCGCACGTCGGCGAGGTCGGGCTGCGCGGTGTCGTGCACCGCGGGCGGCAGGGTCAGTTGCACGATGCCGGGCGCCGGCACGGTGAACGCCTGGCGGGAGGCCCATTCCGTGGGCACGAGGGCGGCGGAGGCGCCGGCGGCGGCCAGCAGGCCGGGGACGGCGAGGAGGAGCTTAGCGCGAAGAGGATTTTTCATTGCCGGGAAGGAAGCGCTGGTAGGCGGCGGAGGCGACGATGGCGATGACAGCAACCCCGAAGAGCGCCCCGATGCGGTAGAGCGCCTCGAGGGCCGCGAGGTCGTGGAAGAAGAGCTTCAGCAGCGCGACGCTCAGCAGCGTGATCGCGGCGTAGCGCGGCGCCTTTTGCCGGTTGAGGAGTCCCGCCACGAGCAGGCCGAGCGCGAAGAGCGACCAGCCGATGGTGTAGGACATGTCGCGGGCGAAGTTGGCGGTGAACTGGAACGTGAGCGCGCGCGTGCCGGGCGCGGTGAAGAAGTCGGCGATCTCGAGGTTGAGCAGGAGGAAGGCGAGGATGGTGCCGAGGGTGTTGAACACCGGCGGGACGTTGAGCCCGAACACGCGTTCGCGCGGCGGGGCGGTCAGGCGCGCGGCGGCGAACAGCGCGGCGATGGCCAGGCCGTAGGCGTAGAGGTACCAGTTGAGGACCGCGCCGCCGCGCACGTGGTAGCCGAGGACCGCGGGATTGAGCGCGAGGCGCACGAAGGCGACGCCCAGCAACACCGCGCCGGTCGCGCGCAGCCCCGGGTGCGGCACGCGATGGAACAGCCATAGCAACGCCGCGCCCTCCAGGGCCCACGCCACGGTCAGCCACTGGCGCTCGAACTGGATCGGGAAGATGAGCGTGATGAAGAATAGCGCCATGCCGCCCAGCCACGCGAGCTGGTTGAGCCGGCGCGGATTTTCCGCCGGGTGCAGCTTCAGGATCGCCACCAGGCTGCCGAGCGGCGCGAGGGCGAAGAGCGCGGGCACGGCGCCGGGGAAGTCCCTCAGCCCCGGCCAGCCGGCCTTGATCGCCTGGTACGACATCCAGAAGTGCGCGAGGCCGCTGAGCGCCGCCACGCACCACGGGCCGGTCAGCCCGGCGAACTTGCGCCGGAACACAAAGGGATAGATCGCGAAGATCGCATAGAAGCCGACGTACCACGCCAGCGGCAGCGCGGCGTTGGCCGGCGCGAAGTGGCCGCGGTGCCAGACGAACTCGACCGCGGCGATGCCGGCGAGGGCGCAGGCGGGCAGCCACTCGATGACGAGCAGCCGCGCCAGCCCGAGCGTGAGCACGACGAGCAGCAGGCCGAGGCCGAAGACCGCGGACGGGTCGGGCACGGCCAGCCGGCCGCAGGCCATCAGCAACAGCAGGAAGGGCAGCAGTGAGGCGAACGCCGGCAGTTGCGCGCGGACGTCGCCGAACACGGCGGCGAGCGGTGCGGCGGCCGGGTTCCCGGACGGGAGCCGCGCGCCCAGCCGGCGCGCCAGCCAGAGGCACGCCGCGAAGAAGAAGATCGCGAAGAAGCCGATGACCAGCAGGAGCGACGGCGGCAGGACCAGCGCGGCGGGGACCTTGAAGATGGACAGTCCGGTGGCGGCGAGCGTCAGCACCAGCACGGCGACGACCGACAGGAGCGAGGCTGTCGCCAGCGCGAGCACGATGGCCAGCAGGTCCACCACGAGGATCGCGGGCCAGAGCAGGAACGACACGGCCTCGAGCTTGAACAGCGGGAACACCATCAGCAGCAGGGCGAGCGGCGGGAAAATCTGCCCCCAGGCGCCGGGGGCCGCCGCCGGCCGTCGGCGCTGGAGCAGCAGCGGGAACGCCGTGTGCAGGGCGGCAAAGCCCAGGTAGACCGCGAGCGCCCACGCCAGCAGGCCGTCCGTCAGGTGCGACAGGGTCCAGACCGAGAGCAGGCCGAAGACCGCCACGCCGGCGCCGAGGTGCACCGGCGACGCGCGTTCGTCGAGCCAGGCCAGCGCGAGCAGCAGCGCGTCGGCCGCGAAGATGAACCCGAAGATCAATCCCGGCTGCGCGCCGATCGCGGCGTGCTGCAGGAGGGCCAGGGCAAACCCCAGCGACACCGCCGGCAGGCCCAGCGCCGACCACAGGACGGGCGCCGAGGCGCGGTCAAACCGCCGCGCCAGCAGGTACGCGGCGAAATAGATGCCGCTGAAAATGAGGCAGACGGTGACAATGACCGGCGCTTGGGCGGGCGTGAAGATCGCCACCGCCCAGCGGGCCAGCAGCACGGCCGTGGCGCCGGCCGCGACGGCGACCAGCTCGGCGCGGCCCTCCCCCCACGCGAGCGCGAAGAGGAGGAGGCTGGTGAGAAACACGAAGCCGAAGAACAGCCCGGTCTGCGCGGCGACCGACGCGTGGTCCAGGAAGAACCACGCGAAGCACAGCGCCACGCCCGGCAGCGCGATGGCCGTTTGGGGCAGCAGCGGGTGGTCATGCCCGCGGCGGCGGCCGATCGCCGCGGCGGCGTAGAACAGCGCGCTGAAACCCAGGCACACGCCCATGATGATCGGGGTCTTCTCCGGCAGGTAGAAGGCGTCGGTCCACCCGATCATCATGAGGACCGTGCCGGCCGCGCCCAGCGGCACGAGGTAGAACCACCGGCGGTGGAGCGCCACGGCGACGAGGCCGACGTCGAGCAGCGCGAGGTAGCCGAAAAGCCCGCCGGGATTGTCGACGCCGGTCGAGAGCAGCTTGGGCGTGAGGAACCCGCCCAGCAGGCCGAGGATGGCGATGGCCGGCGCCTCGAGCCGCACGGCGGTGATGAACGCCATCGCGGTGACGAGCGCCATCACCACGAAGGTCGGCACCACCCCGAAGAATTCAAAATGATAGATGGAGCGGCAGGCGAAGGTGACGGCGTACAGCGAGACCACGCCGGCGCCGATGAGCGTTTGGGAAGTGATCTTGTAGCGCGAGCGGTCGAGCCGGAGCCCGCCCGCGACGAGCCCGGCGCTGAACAGGAAGCCGAGCGCCGCGCGCGCCTCCGGCGGGATCCACCCGTGGTCGAAGGAGTATTTGACGAAGAACGCCACGCCGAGGAACAGCGCGAGGCCGCCGAGCCACGCGAAGAGCTTGGCGCCCATGAACTGCTCCCAGTTGATCGTCTCCAGCCAGCCCGGCTGGCGCTGCGGCGGCGTGAAGGCGGGCCGGGGCGCGACCGGCGGCATCAAGGGCGGCCATTCCGGCTCGGCCGGCGCAGCCTCCGGGAGCGCCGGGCCGGGCTCGACGGCGAGGCCGCCGAGGATGACCGGCGCGGGTTCGGGCGGCGGGACAAATTCCGGCTCGGCCGGTTCGGCGACGACCGGTGGTGGTGGCGCGCTCGCGGCCACCACGGCGCGCGGCGCTTCCGGGGCGGCCGGCCTGGCGGGCGCCGGCGCGAGGGAGGCCAGTTTGCCGGCCAGCCCGGCCACCGTTTCCTTCAGGTCCTCCTGGCGGAGGCGCAGGGATTTCAAGTCCTCGTAACGATGGCGCAGGTCGTCGGCCTTCCGGGACAGTTCGCGGATGGTGGCGATCGCCCAGATGGGAAACACGACCAGCGCGAGGAAGAGGTAGAGGGCGAGCAGGACGAGCATGAATTCCATGGCGCGGAGGATAGCTCAGCCCGGCCCGCCGCCGTTAGTCGAATAACTTGATGCGGGGCATCGACCAGAACGATGACCGGCCGGATGGGAGAGCATGGGGGGTGTGCGAGGCCCGTTGCGCGCGGGAGCCAAGCGGGATGAGGGAAGCTTGGCAAGGTTCGCGAACACGGGGGCATTTTAAACCGCATCGCCACCGCCCGCCGTTTGTCATATATTATATGACAAACGGTCGCGAGCTTGCGGAGTCGCTCGCCTGAATAAAAAGGCCCGCGCCCGGGAAGGCGCGGGCCGGAGGAGGAAAGGTTGTTCAGTGGCCGCTGGCGGCGTTGACCGAGCCGTCCGGGAAACCCTGCAGGGCGCGGATCTTCTTCTCCGAAGACTGCGGCGGGGTCTTGAACGAGGCGACGGCCTCCACCAGGTCGCGGATCTCGGACTTGGTCAGGACGAGGGCGGCGACCTCGGGCATCGCGGACGGGGCGGTTTCGACGCCCTTGATGTCGGCGGCCGGGATGTCGGTGAAGTCGGCGTCACCGGTCTTCAGGCGCACGCCCTGCTCGCTGCGCTCCACCAGGGTGCCGACGACGGAGGCGCCGGTTTTCTTCGTGACCGTGACGATCTCGAAGCCCTTGGCGATCTTCGCGCTCGGCTTGATGATGGACTGGAGGATGTATTCGCGCGACTCGCGGGCGCCGATGCCGCCGAGGTTCGGGCCGGCCTCGCCGCCGGGGTTGTCGCCGATGCGGTGGCAGCGGATGCACTGGATGACCGGGTTGCGCATGAAGTTGCCCATGCCCGCGCCGATGTTGCCGCCCTCGAGGGCGACGCGGAACGGGGCGAGCGGGTCGGGGTCCATGGCGAGCGCGGCGTCGCGGGCGGCCAGCGCCTGTTTCACGCGGGCATCGGTGCGCTGCGCGGCGGCCTCGAGCAGGTCGAGCTGGGCGGCCGCGGGCACCGAACCGGCGGACAGCTTCGCCAGTTGGACAAGGATCACGTCATCCGCGGCCGGATCCTTGGCGGCGCCGAGCGCGCGGAAGGCGGTCTGCTGCTCCTTCGCGGTGCCGCGTTCCAGCAGCGAGGTGAGGGTGGCCACGGCCGCGTCGGGCGCCAGGCGGGTGTTGATGGGCAGGGCGGCCAGGCGCAGGTCGGGCGAATCCGATTTCGCGGCGGCGGCGGCGCTGGCGGCGAGCTCGGGGTCCTCGAGCTTGTCGAGGGCCTTGAGCGCGGCGGTGCGGACGCTGGTCGATTCGGCGGCGTCGGCGACGACCGCGCGCACGGCGGGCAGCGCGGCGGTGAGCTTGAGGCTCACGATGGCATCGAGCGCCGCGGACTGGACGGTGTCGGGCGTGTGCGCGGCGAACAGGCCGCCGAGCCTCGGCGCCAGCACGGCGGCCACGTTTTCAGCCGGCCGGCTCTTGTCGGCGAGCGGGCGATAGACGCCCACGATGCGGTCGCGGGCCGGCGGCGCGGGCCAGAGGGCGAGCAGGGCGAGGGCCTCCTGGCGCAGGACGGGCGAGGCGTCGCTCGCAGCGAAGGCGGCGAGCGCGGCCGCATGGGCGTCGCCGCCCAGGCGGAACGTGGCGTTGAGGGCACGGAGCATGACCGGCTCGCTCGGCACCGGCTTCGCCACGAAGGCGGCGATCGCGGGATAGGCGGACACGACCGGCACGTCGTTGATGACCTCGACGGCCTCGCGGACGATCAGCGGGTCGGGGTCCGCGAGATAGGCGGTGACGCTGGCGTCGGCGAAATGGCGGAGCGCGAGGACGCTGGCGAGGCGCACGGCGGCGGAAGAGTCCTTGGCGTTCGCGGCCAGTTGTTCCGGCGTGGCGCAGCCCACGAGGCCCATGACGAGCGCGTGGCGGAGGTGGCCGTCGACACTGTCGTTGGCGCGCACGGCGGCGAGCAGCGCCGGCGTGGCGGCGGTGTGCTTGATCTTGCCGAGCGCCTGGGCGGAGAAGAATTTCACGCGGTTGGAGCTGTCAGTGAGGCCGGCGACGAACGCGTCGGCGGAAGCGCCGTCGCGCAAATCGCCCAGCGTGTTGGCAGCCTGGGCGCGAACCTCGGCGTCGGCGTGCCTGAGCAGGGGGCGGAGGGCCGCGACAGCGGCGGGATCCTTGCGGGCGACCTGGCCCAGGCCCCAGACGGCGTGGCGGCGGGCGAGTTCGTTGTCGCCCTGCGCGGCCGCCACGAACCTGGGGATGCTGGCGGCGCCGCGTTCAGCGAGCGTGTACTGGGCCTCGAGGCGGATGCGCCAGTCGGCGTGCCGCAGGAGGCCGGCGAGCTCGTCGTCGGATTTTTTGGTGAAGTCGGAGCCGATGATATCCTTGACCACCTTCAGCGCGGGGTCGTCGACAAATTTCGGGTCGAAGATCGTGTAGATGCGGCCGCGCTTGGACTTCGGCCAGCCCTCGGCCCAGTCGGAGTAGTACATTTTGCCGTCGGGGCCGAAGCGGACGTCGGTCGGCAGCGCGCCGGTGAGGAAGGGCACGGCGGTGTCGATGGCGTAGGTCGAGCCGGCCGGCTTAACCTTGTAGGCATAGATGCCGGAGGTCGTGATCGAGCCCTTGAAGTGGGTGATGAAGATGGTCTGGGCCCAAGCCGGGGTAAGGCCGGTGCCGGGATAGTAAGCGATGCCGGAGGGGCCGTCCTCGATGTTGCAGACCGGTGGGATGATGTAGGCCGGCTGCCCGGCGTGGCGCGGCCACCAGACCTTCTCGGCGTTCCAAGGGCCGGTGTTGCCGCGCGGGGCGTGCTGGTAGCCGATGCGCCAGCCGCTGTCGCCGCCCTCGACCACATGGACGAGGCGTTCCTGGTCGCCGAGGTCGGAGTCGTTGTCGCCGGTGAAGAGGTCGCCATATTCATTGAAGAGCAGCGACTGCGGATTGCGCAGGCCCGTGGCGAAGAGCTCGAGGCCGGAGCCGTCGGGCCAGCAGCGGAAGACGCCGCCGCAGTCGGGATTCGAGATCAGGTTGCCCTCCTTGGTGGTGACGCTCGCGGCGCGGTCGCCGATGGAGAAATAGATGCGGCCGTCGGGCCCGAGCACGAGGCCGTGGAAATCGTGGCCGGTGTAGCTGAAGCGGATGCCGAAGCCCCTGAACAGCTCGGTGCGGGTCGCGGCCTTGTCCTTGCCGGTGAACTTCCAAAGCGAGGGGATGTTGGTGAACCAGACGTCGCCGCGGTGGACCAGCACGCCCGAGGCGATGCCGTCGAGCGGCGTGCGGAAATTGTCCGCATAGACGGAGGACTTGTCGGCCACCCCGTCGCCGTTGGTGTCCTCGAGCAGGGTGATGCGCTCGGATTCCCGGGAAAGCTCGGCCACGCCCTTGTCGCCGAAGTTGCGGCGGATGCTGGCCAGGAAGTCGTCCTGGTTCCGGTCGGCGAGGTCGTCCTCGAGCATCCACATGTAATCGCGGATATCGAGGGTGCTGGTGCGGTAGCGGTAGGTCTCGGAGACGAACACGCGGCCCTGCTCGTCGAGGTTGAAGGCGACGGGGTTGGCGAACATCGGCTCGGCGGCCCACAGCGCGGCCTTGAGGCCCGGGGGCAGCTTCATGCGCGTGAGGGCGTCCTTGCCCTCGTCGGACGCCGGGTCGATTTCGGGCGCGGCGAGGCGCGGCTCGGCCTTGAGCTGGCCCCGGCCGGGCGAGGGGTTCGCACTGGTCGTGGCGGCGAAGATGCCGGCGGGCAGGATGACGAGGGCCAGGGCGAGCAGCGTGGCGGGCGCGGCGACCTGGAGGGCGGGGCGGGGGTGACGGGGCAGCATGAGCGGGGCAAACTAGGTCACTTGAAACGAATAGCAAGGGAGGGCGTAGGAGTTTTTTTGCCGCCGATTAAGTTGGCTTGCCGCCCGCCCGCCGGCCCGGCGAGATGGTGGAATATGAGCCTCACCGTCTGGACCAACCATGTTTTCCGCCCCGAAGCGCTGGCGGTTTTCGAGCGCGAGCTCCGGGCCATGGGGCACCGCCTGCTGGTTTCGCCCGCGGCCAGCCCGCATGTGCTGGCGGCCGGCAAGGAGGACCGCACGCTGCTGGAGGCTGAGGTTGCCTTCGGCCAGCCGGACGTGGCGCAGAGCATGCAGCACCCGCGCCTGAAGTTCATCGAGCTGAGTTCCGCCGGCTTCACGCGCTACGACCGCGACGATTTCCGGGCCGCCATGAAAAAGGCCGGCGTGCCGGTGACGAACGCCTCGCAGGTGTTCGCCGATCCGTGCGCCCAGCATGTGCTCGCGCAGATGCTCGCGCTCGAGCGCAACCTCCCGACCCAGCTGCGCAACCAGGACGGCCCGCGCGAGTGGCGCTACCTGAACGACCGGTTCACCAACGGGACCCTGACGCACCGCCACGTGCTCCTGCTCGGCTACGGCACCATCGGCCGGCGCATGGCCGATTTGCTGAAACCCTTCGGCACGACGGTCACTGCCTACCGGCGCACCCCGCGGGGCGACGAGGGCATCCCGATGGTGGGCGAGGCGGGACTGGCGGCCGCGTTCGCGGCGGCCGACCATGTCGTGAACATCCTGCCGGAATCCGACACGACCCGCGGCTGGATGTCGGCCGCGCGCGTCGCGCCG
>CAYZSN010000061.1:0-46182 GCA_964481095.1 uncultured Oleiharenicola sp.
GGCTCGAGCAGATCGAAAAGCTCGAGCAGCTGCGCGTGCTGGAGAACGGCTACCCGATCGCGATCGAGTCAACCGACGACCCGACCATCGGCGTGGACACGCCCGAAGACGCGAAACGGTTCGAGCAACTGCTCGAACCAAAGTAGCAGGTAACAAGGGTTCTTGTTACCTGATACTTGGTACTTGGAACTTAAATCCGCCCCGCCTTCCGCTTCTCGACCATCCGGTAGAAATCCTCGAAGAGCGGATCGGCGTCGTTCGGGCCCGGCGCGGCCTCGGGATGGTACTGCACGGAGAAGACCGGCAGCTCCTTGTGGCGGAGGCCCTCGACCGTGTGGTCGTTCAGGTTGATCTCCGTGACGATCGCGCCGCGCGACTCGAGCGACTTCGGGTCCGTGGCGAAGCCATGGTTCTGCGCCGTGATGGAAACCCGGCCGGTCTCGAGGTTCTTGACCGGCTGGTTGCCGCCGCGGTGGCCGAACTTCAGCTTGTAGGTCGAGCCGCCGAGCGCGTGCGTCACCATCTGGTGCCCGAGGCAGATCCCGAAGGTCGGGTAGTCGGGCAGCAGCGCGGTGACGGTCTGGTGGATGTAGGGCAGGGCGGACGGGTCGCCGGGGCCGTTGGAAAGAAACAGGCAGTCGACGCCGGCTTCCCGCACCTGCTCGTGCGTGGCGGTGGCGGGGAAGACGTGCACCTCGAAGCCGTGGCGGACGAGCTTGCGGAAGATCGTGTACTTGGCGCCGTAGTCGAAGGCGGCGACCTTGAACTTTTTCGCCGGCGTGCGCGTGGCGCCGCCGGTGGTGCCGACGGGCAGGTACTGCGCGTTGTGGCGCGAGGCGTCGTCGGCGCCCCAAATATACGGGGCCTTGCAGGTGGTGTCCTTGACGTAATCGCTGCCGGCCATGTCGCGCCAGCCGCGCGCGCGCGCGATCGCGTCGGCGTCGCTGAGCGGCAGGGTGGAGAGGCAGCACTTCATCGCGCCGTCGACGCGCAGTTTCTTGGTGAGCGCGCGGGTGTCGACCTCGCTGATGCCCGGGATGCCGTATTTCTTCAGGTAGGCGTCGACGGAGAGCGTGGCGCGCCAGTTGCTCACGACGGGGGAAAGTTCGCGCACCACGAAGCCGGAGCACTTCGGGGCGCTCGACTCCTCGTCCTCGGCGTTGATGCCGTAGTTGCCGATCTGCACGGCCGTCATCGTGACGATCTGGCCGAAATAGGACGGGTCGGTCAGGATTTCCTGGTAGCCCGTCATCGAGGTGTTGAACACGCACTCCCCGGCGATCGTGGCGGGAGCGCCGAAGGCGATGCCCCGGAAAACACTACCGTCTTCGAGGGCAAGGATGGCGGGCTGGGCAGCAGGCATTAAAGACGCACGAAAAGGAGTTCGTGCGCCGCTGCCAAGCGGTTTCCGAGGAATACTTGAACCGCCCGGCAAATGCGGGCTAGGGGGCGGATGGGGCGCCGGCCGGCGTGGCCATGATGACCCGGATGATTTCCGGGGCCTGGATGGGCTTGGTCAGGTAGTCGGTCATCCCCGCGGCGAGGCAACGCTCGCGGTCGCCGGCCATGGCGGCGGCCGTGAGGGCGATGATGCGGAGGTCGCGGTGGTGCGGGCCGGCCTCGCCGCGGCGGATCCGGCCGGTGGCCTCGTAGCCGTCCATTTCCGGCATCTGGCAGTCCATCAGGACCAGGTCGTAGACGTCCCGGCGCAGGGCCTCGAGGCAGGCCAGGCCGTTGCCGACGATCTGCGGCTGGTAGCCGAGGCGGCGCAGCAAGCCGGCGATCAATTTCTGGTTCACGGCGTTGTCCTCGGCGACAAGGATGCGCAGCGGCGCGAGCTTGCCGAGGGTGGGGTCGAGCTGCGGGACGCTGCGCGGCGTCTCCACCGGCGCGGGCGCCGGGGCGGAAACCTGGCCGGCGTCAGCCATCGTTTTGTTCAGGGCCTCGAGCAGCTGGGCCTGGCGCAGCGGCTTCGTGAGCACGACGGTGAAGTGATCCATGGGCTTGAAGGCGCGCAGGTCCTCGCGGCTGATGGACGAAAGCAGGATAAGCGGGAGATTTTCCCGCCCCGGCAGCTGGTGGAGGCGGGCGGCGAGTTCGACGCCATTCATGTCGGGCATCATCATGTCCAGCACGGCGAGGTCGAAATCGCCATGGGTGCGGGTGTACTCGATGGCGGCGGCGGGATGCTCGAAGCCGAGGCAGCTGATGCCCCAGCGCTGCAGGAGGCTGGTGAGGATGCGACGGTTGGCCTCGTTGTCATCCACGACGAGGGCGCGGCGGCCCTCGAGGGCGACGGCGGGTTGCGGCGCCACGGGACCGAAGGCCGCGTCGGCGGGCGCGTCGGCGGGATGGGCCGCAAGCGTGAAGCAGAAGCACGAGCCGGCAGGGGACGACGCGGCGAGATGAATGTCGCCGCCGAGCAGGTGGGCGAGGTTGCGGCTGATCGCGAGGCCGAGGCCGGTGCCGCCGTATTTGCGGGTGGTGGACGAGTCCACCTGGCTGAAGGGCTTGAAGAGGCGGTTCACGCGGTCGGACGGGATGCCTTCGCCGGTGTCGCGGATGTTGATGACCAGCTGCGGCGGGGCTTCCGCGCCGGGCGCGGCGCGCAGGCCGAGGCGGACCTCGACCTCGCCCTTGGTGGTGAACTTGATGGCGTTGCCGATCAGGTTGACCAGCACCTGGCGCAGGCGAGTGCCGTCGGTGAGGATCCACTCCGGCACGTCGCTGTCGATCCAGTGCAGGAGCTCGATCTTCTTCTCGCTGGCCTTGCTCCACAAAAGGTCGAGCACCTCCTCGATGCAGCGGCGGACCGAGACGGGATGCTGGTCGAACTCCATGTGGCCCGACTCGATCTTGGAAAAATCCAGGATGTCGTTGATGAGGGTCAGCAGCGACTCGCCGCTGGAGCGGATGGTGCTGAGCCAGTCGCGCTGCTCGGCGTTGAGCGGCGTGTCGAGCAGCAGGTTGGTGAAGCCGAGCACGCCGTTCATCGGCGTGCGGATCTCGTGGCTCATCACGGCGAGGAATTCGCTCTTGGCCCGGTCGGCGGATTCCGCGGACTCCTTGGCCTGGCGCAACTCGGCCTCGACCTCCTTCTGGCGGGTGATGTCGGTGTGGGTGCCGACCATGCGGCGCGGATGACCGTCGTCGCCGAACAGCGCCTTGCCGCGCACGAGCGCCCAGATCCACGAGCCGTCCTTGTGCACGATGCGGTATTCGCAATGCAGGATCTGCGTGTTCTGCATGAGGTGGGTGGTGAACGCCGTCTCGACGTCCGCGCGGTCGTCGGGATGGATGCGGCCCATCCACGCTTCGCGCCGGTTGGGCAGCTCGTCGTCGACGAAACCGAGCATGCTCTTCCAGCGCGGCGAGAACCACATGGTGTCGTCCTCGATGTTCCAGTCCCACACGCCCTCGTTGCTGCCGGCCACGGCGAGGTGCCAGCGCTCCTCGCTTTCGCGCAGGGCGTGTTCCGCGGCTTTTTCGGCGGAGATGTCGCGATCCATGCCGAGCACGTACTCCCGGCCGTCCACGTTGATCAGGCTGGTGAAATACTGGGTGTGGAACTGCGAGCCGTCCTTGCGTTTGTGGACGCTCTCGCCGACGGCCCGGGATTGGCGGCGGAAACTGGTGATCCACTCCTCCGCGTTGATGCGGAATGCCCACGGGTTGGCCTCCAGCACGTCGATGGACTGCCCGACCAGTTCGCCGGGACGATAACCGTGCATCTCGCACTGCTTGGGATTGCAGTCCAGGATCCGCACCGGGATCGCGCCCGGACACGGGTCGAGCAGCATCATGCCGAGCGGGGCGCGATCCCACACGGCCTGGAGCTGCGCGAGCGTCGTGTGCAGCACGTGGCTGGCTTGCGCCTGGCGCCGGAACTGCAGGGATAGCCAGGCGGCGTAGGCGAGCGCACCCGCCGCGAGCGCGCTGCAGGCGGTGAGGTAGGCGAAGACCGCGCCGGTAACGCGCGGCCAGACCAAGGCCAATCCCGCCCCCAAGCCGCCCAACGCCGCGGTCCCGACGGCGCTGACGATGGCGGGACGGACCGGAAGTTTTTTGGGGGCGGAAGGAGACAGGGGCGGCATGGGGTACGGCAGGGCGGAAAGCCTCCTTCCATCGGCACAATCCCCGGTTTACTTACCCGGAAACTGTCGGGCGTGCCGCCGGCGGATGGAAATTAGCATGGGCTAACTTGGTCCACGCCAGCAGAGTAGGGACGTCCCCGGGGAAAATCGGCGTGCCTTCGCAGCCCGGGGTCCGTTTGACAGCCCAGCCAAACCAGTTACCTCTGCCCCCTCCCAAGATGCCCTACCAAGAAGACCGTTCGGTGTGGTTTGCCGGCCAAGGCCTGTGGTCGCATGTCCCCGAGAGCGACTGGAAGGACTGGGTATGGCAGCTGAAGAACCGGATCACGACCGTCGAGCAGCTGGAACGCTACATGACGCTCACGCCGGAGGAAAAGGCCGGTTGCCTTTTCGCCAACCAGAAGCTGGCCCTCGCGATCACCCCGTATTTTTTCAACCTGATCGACCGCGACGACCCGAACTGCCCGATCCGCAAGCAGGTCATCCCGCGCAGTGACGAGATGGTCATCTCTTCCGGCGAGATGCTGGATTCGCTGGGCGAGGACGAGCACTCGCCGGTCCCGGGTCTCGTGCACCGCTATCCCGATCGCGTGCTTTTCCTGGTGACGGACCGTTGCGCCGCGTACTGCCGCTACTGCACGCGGAGCCGGCTGGTGAGCAACGCACAGGACTACAACTTCCATCCCGAGTACGAACAGGCGCTCCGCTACATCGAGGGCCATCCCGAAATCCGTGACGTCCTCCTCTCCGGCGGGGACCCGCTGCTCCTCTCGGACAAGAAGCTCGACCACCTGCTCGGCCGCCTGCGCGCGATCAAGCACGTCGAGTTCATCCGCATCGGCTCGCGCATCCCGGTGTTCCTGCCGCAGCGCATCACGCCGGAACTCGCCGAGATTTTCAAGAAGCACGGGCCGGTCTGGATGAGCATCCACGTCAACCATCCGAGGGAGGCCACGCAGGAGTTGAAGGACGCGTGCGAACGCCTCGCGTTCGCCGGCGTGCCGCTCGGCAACCAGAGCGTGCTGCTGAAGGGCGTGAACGACGACGCGGACGTGATGAAGGCGCTCGTCCACCGCCTGCTGCGGATGCGCGTGCGGCCGTACTACATCTACCAGATGGACCTCATCACCGGCGGCGCCCACTTCAAGGTGGATGTGCGCAAGGGCATCGAGATCATCCGGGCGCTGCGCGGCCACACAACGGGCTACGCGGTGCCGCAGTACGTGATCGATGCGCCCGGCGGCGGCGGCAAGGTGCCGGTCAATCCCGACTACGTGGAGCAGATCACCGACGACGAGGTGGTCTTCCGCAACTTCGAGGGCAAGCAGTTCCGCTACCCGCTGAAGGCGCAGCCGCTGCCGGAAAAATCCGCCGGCGTGGTGATGCCGGCGGAGATTCACCTGTAACGTTCAGCGCACCGCGAACGTGGCGGCCACCGTGGCCGTGATCGTCTTGTCGATGCTGGACATGTCGTTGTTGCCCTCCCAGCTCGTGGCCGCGGAATAGAGCGGGTTGATCTGCACGACGCCCATGCGCGCGGACCGGAGCTCGCGCACCTGGCCGCCGCCATTCGCGGCGATCTGCTCGGCGCGGACGCGCGCATCGCGCGTGGCCTCGGCCATCATCTCGACCTTGGCCTCGCCCGCCTTCGTGTAGATGAAATTGAACCCGCCCGACTCGAACGCGATGTCCTGCAGCAGCAGCGCGCTCGAGCCGCCGGCGAGCTGCGGCAGGCGCTCGACGTCCGCGGAGCGGATCGCGAGGCATTCCGTGAGGCGGAAGCCGGTGCGCACGATCTCGTACGTGTCGTCGCCCTCGCGCTTGCGGCGCGTGGTGATTTCCTGGATCTGCGCGGGCGCCACGGAAAATTCATTAAGGCCGTTCACGGCGAGCCAGGTCGTGACCTTGCCATGGTCATCCTGCAGGCGCTTCTGCGCGTCGAGCAGCGTGGGTGCCTCGACGGAAAAACTCGCGTGCCAGATGGCGAGGTCGGAGCGCACGTTTTTGCGCGCGGAGCCGGTGACGTTGATGGTGTTGTTTTCAGCGATGCGCGTCCAGGCGCTGGCGAGGGTGACGGACGCGAAGGCGATGCCGGAGGCGAGGAACAGGCCTGCGAGCAGGCCGAAGAGATGAGGACGGGGCGGGTTCATTGATATCCACGGATAAATACCCGCGGGTCCTGTGGCTGAACCCGGGGCTTTGGAACCTCACCTCCCGCGTAAACAATTGGGCGCCAACGCCAAGAGCGAGCCATTTCCTAAACAACTTATTCACAAAAAAAGCCGCACAAAGATTCAACGTTTTGGCGGCAGGCGCATCTATCCTAGTGACATCAGTGCGTCGTTTCTAGGAAGCGGCCATTGTTTGTAGTTCTTACGGTTTGCTTGGTGTTAGGTCATGCAGGGCGTCCCGCAAGGGGCGCCCTTCATGATTTACAGGTTCCGCGATCCGGGCCCCCGCGGCCGCCCCAAAAAAACTTTCAGAAAGATTCAACGTTTTGGCGGCAGGCGCATCTATCCCTTTGTTCTTAGTTCTTACGGTTTGCTTGGTGTTAGGTCATGAAAGGCGTCCCGCAAGGGGCGCCTTTCATGATTTACGGGGTTCGCGGAGCGCCCGCACCTTACTGCGGAGGCCCGCGCAGTTCGAGGAACGGCGCGAATTCCGCCTCGGCGCCCCGGGCTTCTCTGGCTGCAACGGCCACCAACAGCCAATCATTGACGCTCCTGTCGGCGGTTCGTTGGCTTTGTCCGCTGCATGCCACCGGTCGAGCCCACCCCCATTACGCCGGCGAGTAGTGCCCGTCGGCACATCCTGCCCTGTTTCATTTTCACCGGCGCACTCCTCGCCGCTTTGAGCCTCCGCGCGGGGGTATCGGCTCCGGAGCTGAGTGAATCACCGCTGGCCGCCAGCTCCGGTCCCAGGGGCAATACGATGTTTGCCACGCTGCCCCCCGCCGACACCGGCATCATGACCGAAAACAACTACGCTGATCCCCGGGATAGCAAGACCGACGCCAAAGATCCCCGCATGGGCCAAGGACACTATGACGAATTCGCCGTTGGCGCAATTGGTACGGGTGTCGCGATCGGCGACTATGATGGCGACGGCCGGCCGGACATCTTTGTGGTCAGCAAGACGGAGAGTTGCCGCCTGTTTCGCAATCTCGGCAACTGGAAGTTTGCAGATGTCACGGCGAAAGCCGGGGTGGAAGACAAGGGCGAGGCTGCGGCCATCTGGAAGCAGGGGGCAACGTTTGTCGACGTGAACAATGACGGGCTGCTGGATATCCATGTCTGCCGGTTCAACGCCCCCAATCTGCTCTACGTCAACCAGGGTGATGGCACCTTCAAGGAAGAGGCCGCCGCCCGGGGGCTGGCCGTGGTCGACGCCTCGGTCATGGCGGCGTTTTGCGACTACGACCGCGACGGATGGCTCGACGTCTACATCCAGACCAACCTGCTCGATGCGGCCAGGCATCCGAACGGACAACGCGATTATCTTTTCCACAACAACCGCAATGGCACCTTCACCAACGTCACGGATCGCGCGGGGATCAGCGGGGAAACCCAGGGCCACTCGATCCTCTGGTGGGATTACGACGGCGACGGCTGGTCGGATATTTATGTCGCGAACGATTTCGGCACGCCTGACACCCTCTATCACAACAACCGCGACGGCACCTTCACCAACGTCATCGATCAAGTGGTGCCGCACATGCCGTATTCCTCCATGGGCTCGGATCTGGGCGATGTGAACAACGACGGCCTCATCGACCTGCTGGCCACGGAAATGGCCGCCACCACCCATCAGAAAGACCAGCGCACCATGGCGCCCACCCGCGCCCAGGCGCAGGATCCTCCGGATAATTTCACGGCGGCGCCGCAATACTTCCGCAACGCGCTGTACTTGAATACCGGCACGGGCCGCTGCCTGGAAGCGGCTTTTCTCGCGGGCGTGGACGCCACCGACTGGACCTGGTCCGTGCGTTTGGAGGACCTCGACAATGACGGCCAGCTCGACCTGCACGTGACCAACGGCATGCACCGGGAATTGCACAACGCCGACCTGCTCAACCGGCTTGCCTCCGCCCAATCCCTGGCGGAAAGGCAGCAGATCCAACGCAGCGCCCCGGTGCTCGCGGAACACAACCTCGCCTTCCGCAATCTCGGCGATCTGAAATTCGAAAACGTCAGCGCCGCCTGGGGTCTCGATGAAAACGGGGTGAGCTTCGGCGCGGCCTTCGGTGATCTCGACGGTGACGGCGATCTCGATCTCGTCTACACCAACTACAAGAAAGGGGTGACCGTGCTGCGCAACGATTCCGACACCGGTCATCGGGTGATTTTCGCCCTGCGGGGCACGCAATCGAACCGCGGCGGGGTCGGAGCCGTGATCCGCCTTGAAACCGAAGCCGGCAGCCAGGTCCGCTCGCTGGTGCTGGCCCGGGGTCTCCTTTCGAGTTCCGAACCCGTGCTGCATTTCGGCCTGGGCGCATCCACGCGCATCAAGCGGGTCACGGTCTCGTGGCCCAGCGGCCAGGTCCAGTCGTTTGCCAATCTCGCCGTGGACCGCAAGTTCACCATCACCGAACCGGTCGCCCCCGCGGCGTCTCCGGGCAATCCACCCGGGCGGCCGGGGGGACAGTTCACCGAGGTGAGCCAGGCGATGAATCTCTCCCTGGTCGCCCGGGAAAATGCGGTGGATGAGTTGGGTTCGAATACGCTGCTCCCGGTTCGCCAGAACCGGCGCGGGCCCGGGGTCGCGGTCGGGGATTTGAACGGCGACGGGAAAGACGACCTGGTTTTCGGCGGCACCCCGCTCGACCCGGCGCAGGTGCGAATGGCCGGTCCGAACCAGCAATTCGATGGCGGTCCCGCCCCGGCCCTCGCCGGCGGCATCCCGGTCAACGACGGACCCTCGCTTGTTTTCGATGCCGACGGCGACGGCACGAACGATGTTTTGCTCACCGCTTCCGGCGTCGGCCAGCCCCTGGGTTCCCCCGACTATCAACCCCGGCTCTATCTCAACGACGGTCGGGGAAATTTGCGCCCGGCTCCGGCCGGCGCCCTGCCGCCGCTGGCCCCCAGCGCCGGCGCGGTGGCCGCGGCCGATTTCAATCGCGACGGACAGCTGGATGTTTTCCTGGGAGCGAAAGTCCTGCCCGGGCTCTATCCCCGCGCCCCGAGCAGCGCTTTGCTCATCAATCGTGGCGGCCGGTTTGAGGACGTGACTGACACCCTCGCGCCCGGTTTGCGCGAAGTTGGCATGGTCACCTCGGCCTTGTGGAGCGACGTCGACGGTGACGGCTGGCCCGACCTGCTCGTGGCCCTCGAATGGGGCCAGGTTGAATATTTCCACAATCGCCAGGGCCGGGGCTTCGAGGACTGGACGGAAAAGGCCGGCTTCGCCTCCGGGGGCCGCGGGTGGTGGACCTCGCTCGCCGCGGCCGATTTCAACGGCGACGGCCGGATCGATTATGTCGCGGGCAATCTCGGCCTGAACACCCAGTATCGGGCCGATGCCAACCATCCCGCCCTGCTGTTCGACGGCGATTTCAAGGGCGACGGAACCCAGCAATTGATCGAAGCCTACTACGAAGGCGGCCGGCTCTATCCGTGGCGAACCCGCAAGGATCTCGGCGCCGCCATTCCCTCGGTGTTGAAACGCTATCCCCGCAACGACACCTATGCGCGGGCCACCTTGGGTGAGATTTTGGGCGAGGAAAAACTGGCGGCCGCCCAGCGCCATGCCGCCACGGAATTCCGGAGCGGGGTATTCCTGAGCCAGCCGGACGGCACCTATCGTTTCGAGCCGCTGCCGCATCTCGCCCAGATCGCGCCCTTGCAGGGAATCGTCGCCGGCGATTTTGACGGCGATGGCCACGCCGATATTTATGCGGTGCAAAATTCC
Source organism: uncultured Oleiharenicola sp. (assembly GCA_964481095.1). GTDB lineage: Bacteria > Verrucomicrobiota > Verrucomicrobiia > Opitutales > Opitutaceae > Lacunisphaera. The sequence continues at coordinate 10,005 of CAYZSN010000061.1, forward strand.
TATGCGCCCGCGCCGGTGGCCGGTCGTTTCGACGGCGGCCTCAGCCAGTTGCTGTGCGGAGACGGGCAGGGACATTTTGCCTGCGCTCCACCGAGCGAAAGCGGCCTGATCGTAACCGGCGATGCCAAGGGCTTGGCCGTGGCGGCTCTCGACCAGGATGGCTGGCCGGACTTTGTCGTGACGCGCAACAACTCGACCAGCCTGGCCTTCCGCAACCAGGGCGTGACAGGAAGGCATTCGCTTCGAATCCAATTGCGCGGCCCGGCGGGCAATCCCACGGCAATTGGCGCGCGCGTCACCCTCGAACTCGCCGACGGCACCCTGCAGACCGGCGAAGTTTACGCCGGCTCCGGTTATTTCAGTCAGTCCACCGGCGCTTGTTTCTTCGGTTACTTGCCCGTCAACCCGCCCCGTCAAATCCGCGTGCGCTGGCCCTCCGGCGCAACCAGCACGCAGCCAGTTCCGCCGCAGTCCACCACGATCGTCGTTGCTGCACCCCCGCCGGAGGGTGCGGCCCGATAAAGCGTCGCTGGCCGCGAACACGTCACTTCAGGCGATCGCGCAATTCGACCGGCACCAGGGTGAGCGCGAATTCGTGCAGTTTGGGATCAAGGCGGAGGTCAAAGGCCCGGCTCAAGACGAGCAGCCGATAAAGCGAACCAGGGGAGAGGGAGCGCAGTTTTCCCTCGTCCGCGACCGCCAGGCACGCGGTCACCTGCTCACGAGCGAGCTTCTCCTGTTTCGCCTTGGCGAGAACCACGGCGAGACTCACGCGCTGGTCCCACGGCAGGACCAGGGGCGCCTTGACGGCCAGCCGCGCTTGGAGCGTTTTGAGGGACCTGGCAAAGTTAGCCTCGTCGCCCCGGGCCAATTCGACTTCGGCCCGCGCCACCCAGGCCCCGAAATTCGTCGGGAAAAGCCGCAACCCCTCGGCCGCGGCGGCGGCATTGTCAAGGTCGTTGATGGCGAGCAAATGTTCCGCAATCCGGGCCACGGCGGTCGCCGGTTCCTGCTCGTCGACGACTTCAAATACATTCACCGCCAGCCCGTCGAAACCGGCGATCGTCGGCAGCGGGTAGGCCAGTGGCCGCAGCCAGAGCGGCAGCGTGGGCAGCTGGAGCTGGTCGCGCAAGGTGCCTGAGCTTTGTCCCGTACTCGTGCGGGTATACTGGTCAAACTCGGAGTCCCAGGAGAGCAGAACGATGTGGGTGATCTGATGCCGGTCGATCAGCGCCTTTGCCTCCGGGAGTTTTTGGTTCCCCAGGATGAGCACGGCGGCCGCCACGCCGGCCTTGTTTTCCCGCGAGAGCGAGCCCAGGCCGCGCATGCCGCCATAGTAGCAGAGCGCGGTGGACTCATTGGGCGGCGCCAGCAACACGACCCCGGCCGGATCGGCGTGAAGGGCCAGCCAGCCCGCCAGGTCCCGCTCGATCAAACCCAACACCTCTGCGCGCGTGGGGTCATTTTCCATGCCGGCTTTGAACCGAGGGGCCACCAGCAAAATGCCCGGCAGCAGGAACAGCAGGCCGCCGCTGGCCCAAGCGAGGCGGCGATAGCCCGTGTGGGTGACGTCCGGCAACCCGGTGGTCATCGCCACCAGCATTGCCAGCAAAAGCCCATCGAGGGTGTTCCACCAGGCGAGTTGCTGGCAGGCGAATCCGAACGCCACGAGCACCGGGCCCAACGTGAGCGCCACGGCCAGGCGGCGCTCCCGGGCCGCCGGTTGGCGCAAAAGAAGCCAAAGGGCCGGAACGACCAGGACGAGAGGCAGCAAGGTCGCCCAGACGGCTGGAGTCAGTCCATCGTGTGAAATCCACGCGGCGAGGTTTGGGGCGGTGACGCCTGCCGGCAGTTTCGTCAGCCGGAGGGACGGAGTGTCCGGCAGCAGGAATTCGAAGCCGTGGATCTTCCAGTTGACCACCGGCACCGCGATGATCGCGGCCAGGGCGAAAGCGAGCGCGGTGAAGTTACGTACGGTTTTTGCCGGTTTTTTGCCCTGAATCCATTCCGTCGTCTGCGACAGAATTTCGCCGCCACCGAGCCAGGCCAAAGCGTAGAGCGGATGGATGGAGGACAGTTGCCAGTCCCCGAGGTAGGTGGGGGCAAATTCGATCAGATAGGCGCCGAGACTCGTGACGGCGCCGGCCGCCGCCCAGGATCGCCACGGCAATTTCGCTCCGGCTTCACCTTGGCGATGAGGGCGCAGCACCCAAGCGGCGAGCAATGCGCCCGCGGCGACGCCGATCAGAATCGGAATCTGCACAGACACGCTGACCCACAGCCCGAGACCGCCGGCCACGCCCGCGAGCATGAACCAGCGTTGGGCCGAACTCCCGTGGTCGCTCGACCCGGAAGCCCTTCTAACCCCGGTGGCAAGCAGCAGAACACTGCCGACCGCGAAAACCTGGGCCAGGCCGCGGTCGTCAGGCGCGCCGGGGAGATATCCCGCGGCGAAGGGAAAGATGCCGACCAGACCGAGGGAAATCAGCGCAGCCGGAAAAACGCCAAAGCGCCATGCGACCAGGAGGGTGGCTCCGAGCAGGAGCAAAAAATGCAGGAGCGGATCCGCGACGAGCGCGGCGCGCTCCACGGCTTGCGCAGGCGATCGGCCCGACCGGAGGTGATCGCACCACGCGAGCGCACCGAGCCACCAACGGTAGGGTGAAGGGGAATTCACCGCGCGGCCCGACGGCGCATTCTCGTAGTCGATATGCCGCACCCGCCATTCCCTGCGGTTGAACATGCGCTGCGTCTGCGCGAGCCAGTGATAACTTTCGCTGAGCTGCCCGGGTACGATCAATCCGTTGCCGGCTGCCAGCTCGGGAGCGACTGACGCGGGAGCCGGGACCGCGCCCGGCGGATTCCTGCCCCAGCCGCCGAGCGCGGACACGGACGCAATGTGCCGGACGCGGACGACATTCATCCAGAGGAGAAATCCCGCCGCCACGCACAGCGCCGCCAGCCAGGCGAAAGAAGAAAGGCGGACCGGCTTGATCACGGGTGCGGCGGAGATCGGGGTTTTCGTAACGCGCGCACAATCGGGCGGAGAACAATCAGGCTGGCAAGGTTTGAGTTTGCTTTCCGCCGGGTTCGATTCGATTCACTGCGCCATGGCCCGTCCCCCTGTTGCCTTGACCGAGCGCGTCGTCGACCATCGCGCCGGCGCCGGTTTGCCGGGCGCCGCCAGGCTCACCGCCCGCAGCACGCTGGTGGCCGTCCTGCTGTTTGTCCCGATGGCAACCCGGGCCGCGGATGCGGCCGGCAGCATTGAAGCGCGGGCCCTGGTTCCGTCTTCCGGTCCCCGGGCCAAGACCATGTTTGTCCAGCTTGCCCCTGAAGCCACCGGCGTCCGGACGGAGAATCGCTACAACGACCCGCGGATGCACGGCGAACTCTACCAAGAATTCGATGCCGGCTCGGTCGGCACCGGCGTGGCGATCGGCGATTACGACGGCGACGGCCGGCCCGATATTTTTGTGGCCAGCAAAACGGAGAGTTGCCGGCTGTTTCGCAATCTCGGCGACTTCAGGTTCGAGGACGTGACGGAGAAAGCCGGGGTCGGTGACAAAGGCGGGGCCGCCAAGGTGTGGAAGTCGGGCGTGACGTTTGCCGACGTGAACAACGACGGGCGGCTGGACATCTATGTCTGCCGGTTCGACGCGCCGAACCTGCTCTACATCAACCAGGGTGACGGCACCTTCAAGGAGCAGGCGCACGCCTACGGGCTGGATGTGAAGGATGCCTCGGTCATGGCGGCTTTCTCTGACTATGATCGCGACGGCTGGCTCGACGTTTATATCACGACCAACCTGTTGAGCGAGGCGGCCGGTCCAACGGGGCGGCGCGGCTACCTGTTTCGCAACCAACGCGACGGCACTTTCGCTAACGTAACCGGGCCCGCGGGCATCAAGGGCGAGACGCGGAGTCATTCCGCAACCTGGTGGGACTATGATGACGATGGTTGGCCGGACCTATATGTGGCCAACGACTACGGCGTCCCGGATGTGCTCTACCACAACAACCGGAATGGCACCTTCACCGACACGGCAGGACAATGCCTGCCCCATACTTCTTTCTCCTCGATGGGCGCGGATTTTGGCGACGTGAACAACGATGGATTGACCGACTTCTTCGTCACCGACATGGCCGCAACCAGCCATGAGAAAGACCAGCACATGATGGCCGACGCGCGCTCACGGCGCGCGGATCCGCCGGACGGTGCCACGGGAGCCCCGAAGTATGACCGCAACGCGCTGCTGCTTGGCACCGGGACCGGCCGCTATCTGGAGGCGGGTTTCCTCGCCGGAGTAGCCGCGACGGATTGGACGTGGTCGGCGCGGTTGGAGGATTTGGACAACGACGGCCGCCTCGACCTGTTTCTGACCAATGGATTCCTGCGGGATTCGGGCGTCGACGTCGCCAAGCGCCAGATGAGCGCCGAGTCCGTGGCCGAGCGCATCCGCATCATGTTTGCCACGCCAGTCCAGGCGGAAAACAACATCGCCCTGCGCAATCGCGGGGACTTGCAGTTTGAAAACGTCGGCGCGGCCTGGGGGCTTGACCACAAGGGCGTGAGCTTCGGCGCGGCCTTCGGTGACCTTGATGGCGACGGCGACCTGGACCTGGTCTGCGCCAACTATCAGGAAAGCGTGAGTGTTTTGCGCAACGACTGTGCTGCCGGGCACCGCGTCATGATCGATTTGCGCGGGACGGTTTCCAACCGCTTTGGGGTGGGGGCGACGGTCAGGATCGAGAGTGCGCTGGGGGTGCAGGTGCGCACCCTGGGGCTGGCGCGCGGCTACCTGTCCAGCAGCGAACCGGCCGTTCACTTTGGCTTGGGCGAAGACACCGTGATCAAGCGCATGGCGGTGACCTGGCCCAGCGGTCACGAGCAGACGTGGGAAAACCTCGCCGTCGACCGGCGATACACCATCACGGAACCAGCCGGCGCCGAGCCTGTGGCTGGCCGGCCCGCCAGTTCCGCGCCGGCCGGACAATTTTCCGAAGTCAGCCGCAGCTTGGGTTTGGATCTCCGTGCGCGCGAGGAATCGATCAACGAGACGGCCGCGCAGGCGTTGATTCCATTCCGATTCAACCGGCGCGGGCCGGCCCTCGCGGTGGGAAGATTTTCCGACGCGGCCCGGGACGACCTCGTGGTCGGCGGCACGACGCTGGACGCGTCACGCCTCGTTCGTTCCTCGGGATCAGGGCGGTTTGCCGTCTCCGGCCTGTCCGGGACGACACCGGGTGCCGTCAACGATGGCCCGCTGCTGGCGTTCGACGCCGATGGCGACGGGCACGACGACCTGCTGGTGACCAGGGGGGGCAACAGTTTGCCGGCGGGAATGCCGGACTATCAGCCCGCGCTATATCTGGGTGACGGCCACGGTGGTTTCCGCGCCGCGGGCGACGCGGCCCTGCCGCCGCTGCCGATCAACGCCGGGGCGGTGGTGGCCGGGGACTTCGATCGCGACGGCCGGCTCGACGTGTTTATCGGCGCCCGGCTCCTGCCCGGCCAGTACCCGCTGGCCCCGCAAAGTGCGCTGCTGGCCAATCGGGGGGGGAATTTTGAGGACGTCACCGACACGGTGGCGCCCGGGCTGCGGGAAGTCGGGATGGTCACCGCCGCGCTGTGGACCGACGTGGATGGCGACGGCTGGCTGGACCTCCTCGTGACGCTGGAATGGGGCCACGTGAAATATTTCCACAACCAGCAGGGCAAAAAATTCGAGGACTGGACGGAGCGGGCGGGTTTTGCCGCGGCGGGCACGGGGTGGTGGACTTCACTCGCCGCCGCGGATTTCAACGGCGACGGCCGGCCCGACTACGTCGCCGGCAACGCGGGATTGAACACGCAATACCGCGCGGATCCGGCGCACCCGGCGTTGCTTTTCTCGGGTGACTTCAAGGGCGACGGCTCGTCGCAGCTCGTCGAGGCCTGCTACGAGGGCGAGCGCGTTTATCCCTGGCGCGCCCGGCGCGACCTGGGGGCCGTGCTTCCATCCATTATGAAGCGCTTTCCCCTGAACGACAATTATGCCCACGCGACGCTGGGGGAGATTTTCGGCGAGGATAAGCTGGCGAAAGCCCAGCGGTTCGCCGCCACGGAATTGCGCAGCGGGGTGTTTCTCAGCCAGGGCGACGGCACGTACCATTTCGACCCGTTGCCGCGGATGGCACAGATTGCCCCGTTGCAAGGGATCGTGGCCGGCGATTTCGATGGCGACGGCCACGCCGACATCTACGCCGTGCAGAATTCCTTTGCCCCCATCGCCCCGATCGGCCGCTTCGACGGCGGCCTCAGCCAGCTGCTGCGCGGCGACGGCCGCGGGCGCTTCACCGCGGCGGCGGTGGCGGACAGCGGCTTGCTCGTGACCGGCGATGCGAAGGCGCTGGTGGTGCTCGACCTCGACCAGGACGGCTGGCCCGACTTTGTCGTCTCGCGCAACAACGACGAGACGCGGGTGTTTCGCAACCGCGGCGTCGCCGGCCGCAAATCCGTGCGCCTCGAGTTGCGCGGCCCGGCCGGCAACCCCACGGCGGTGGGCGCGGCCATCACGGTCGAACTGGCGGACGGCTCAACCGGGAGCAGCGAGGTATATGCCGGTTCCGGCTACTACAGCCAGTCCACCGCGGCCGGCTTCTTCGGCTACCCTGACGCCAATCCCCCGCGCGAGATCCGGGTGCGCTGGCCCTCGGGCGTGACGACACGCCACGCGTTTTCCGCCGGCAGCCCGGCCTTGGTTTTGCGGGCGCCGGACGCTGCGCGGTAGCGGCAATATCACCGCCCCGCCGGCAAAGGGCGCAACGTTTGCAATCCGTGGTCATCGCTTCCGCGCCGGCCCTCGCCGACAAGCACAGAGTCAGCCCGCACTGCGGCGACGTACCCCGGTTTAATCCCCAGAGCTGCGTCATGGTGCGTACCTGTCACCCTAATGAACCCCATAGCATCCCAGACTGTACCTGCCACGTCTTCCCCCGCCGGGGGAAACCGTTTTGAAGTGTCACCTGATCATAACCAAGCAACCTGTTGTTTCCCCCCCATGAAGACTGCCCCCAGGCTTTCCCGGCGAGCCGCCGTGCTGGCCGCATTGCTCGTTCCCTGCGCGTTGATGCACGCCCAGACCGCCGCGGCGCCGGCCGCCGCACCCGCAGACAAGGAAGAGACCCTCGTCCTCTCCCCCTTTGAGGTAACCTCCACCAGCGAATCAAACACCTATACTGCAGACGCCACGCTGGCCGGCAACCGGCTCAGCACCCAGCTGCGCGACCTGGGCAGCTCCATCACGGTGGTCACCTCGCAGTTCCTCCAGGACACCGGCGCGACCGACAACACCTCGCTGCTCCAGCGCCTCGGCGGCACGGAAGTGGGTGGCGTCAATGGCAATTATGCCAGCGCCGGCGGCGGTTCTTCCGCCACGCTCCTGACCGAAGACACCATCAAGCCGAGCGAGGGCACCCGTATCCGTGGTCTCGCGGCGGCCGACAATACCCGCGATTTCTTCCTCTCGGACATCCCCTGGGACTCCTATAACGTCGACCGCATCGATATCTCCCGCGGACCGAATGCGATTCTCTTTGGCCAAGGCAGTCCCGCCGGCATCATCAATGCCACCACCCGGGGTGCCTCATTCAAAAATTCCGGAAACGTCGAGTTCCGCGTTGCCAGCTTTGGCAGCGTCCGCGCGACCGCGGATATCAATCAGGTGATCGTGCCCGGCCAGGTCGCCGTCCGCCTCGACCTTTTGGACAATGACCAGAAATTTAAACAGGATCAGGCCTTTAGTAAGGACAAGCGCATCTCCGGTGCGATCCGCATCGAACCTGCTTTCCTGAACAAGAACGGCAATCGCACCATCCTCAAAGCGAACTTCGAGTCTGGCCACGTCGATTCCAACAATCCGCGCGCCCTGCCTCCGACGGACCACATTACTCCGTGGTTCGATCCCAAGGCCCTCGTCACCGATGCGAGCGGCAACCCGGTCCCCAACTCCGGAGCTTATCAGGCGGCATTGAACGGAGCGCAGTCGTGGAACAGCGGCGTTGCGGGTGGCTTCTCGACCGCCGCCAACGGTTATTCCGATGCCGGCCGCGCCGAGGGCGCCAAGAACCCCGATCCGTGGTTCACGAACGGCCAGCTCGGCAATGCCGGTTTTCCGTTGAACGTTATCCAGGAAGGCAACTCCTCCGGTGCCGGGGGCCAGTACCGTTTCACGTCCATTAATCAGAACAGCACGGCCGGAACATTGGTCACGCTCCCGTACGGCAGCTATCCCAGCTCCTGGCTCACCCTGAACGGCAAAGCCAAGCAAGCGGTCTTTGCGGGTCTGCCTTTCTCCAACGGCGGCCTCTTCACGGATACTTCGATTACCGATCCTTCGATCTTCAATTTCTACGAAAATTTGATCGACGGCCCCATGAAGTCGGAATGGCAGAAGTTCCACACGTTCACGGTGAATCTCACGCAAACCTTCCTTCATGACCAGGTCGGCTTCTCCGTTGATTACAACAAGCAGAACTACAAGGACGGCTCGTTGAACCCGTTCGGCGGGGCGGTCCCGCTGTACGTTGACGTCATGGCGACCAACAACGACGGCACCTCGCTCGCGACCGCGAGCAAGAATCCGAACTACGGTCGTCCTTTCGTCGTCAACAATAACAACCCGACCAACTTCGAGCAAAACCGGGATCGCGAGGACACGCGCGCCACGGCCTTCGTCACCCACGACTTCAAGAACGACGGCAATGCCTGGTGGCAAACGCTGCTCGGCCGCCAAACCCTGACCGGCCTGGCGGATAAGGCGAAGCTGGAAACCTCCAGCATGAGCTGGCAGCAGTATGGTTATCTCGGCAACAACCTCGCCCTCGCCAATACTTTCAACGGGGGATCCGCGCTGAGCAACTTCTCCCAGCTGAATCCGCAGCAGGTCATTTATCTCGGGCCCACCTTGACGGGCAAGTCGATCACCGGCGCCAATATTTCCGGGATCACCGGCAAACCGACGATCGGCAGCAACTCGATCCAGTACTTCGACCTCACTCCGAACCCGGCGAACGCCGCCCTCGGGCCGACCAACCCGGCTTACTACGTTGGCTGGGCGGGCAAGGGGACCCTGACCGTCACCGATTCCGAAGCCGCCGCGGGCAACCGCGAGCTCCTGGCGACGGCCTATGGCAAAACCCGCTCGACGACCACCTCGCAGTCATTGGTCTATGAAGGCAATTGGCTGAATGGCGCGCTGGTGGGAATCTACGGCTGGCGCAAGGATATCAACAAGAGCCTGGCTGATTCCGCCTCGCTCGGCGATGCGAACGACCCGCAAAGCATCAACTTCTCGAAGGTCAGCTTGGACGATTCCGGCGCGACGCAGGGACGCGTGGAAGTTCAATCCCGCTCCTACAGCCTGGTGGCGCACCTGGATGAACTCCCGGGCGTGGCAAAATTCGCCAGCAAGCTTCCGATCAAAATCAGCCTGGCCTACAACGTCTCGAGCAACTTCCAGCCGGACTCGGCCCGCGTCGACATCAACGGGGATCCCCTCGCGGCTCCCGCCGGCAAGACCATCGATCGTGGCGTGCTGCTCGAGACCCGTGACGGCAAGTACTCCCTCAAGATCAATCGTTATGTGACCCGGATCAAGAACGGCGAGTACGCCGGCGGCACCGCGTTCGCCGGTGCCCTCGCCAATTTCGTGGGTAACACCTTCTACTTCGCGAACGCCTTCTATTATCATAACGACCAGAACGGCAACTTCGCCCAATCAGACCCGGCCCATATGGTGAACAACCCGGGCATCGGCAGCGCACCTGGCACGGCCGGTCAGTATGACAATGGGGCCAACGCCGCGGGCTACTACTACGATGCCACCGGCTACCACACCCAGGCGATGGAGGATCTGCAGAATGCCTCCACCGCCGCCACGCGGGCTTGGGAAACCCAGATTGATAAGCTTTTCCCGAACTTCTTTAAGAAATGGGGATTCAACAGTCTGGCTGAGGTGCAGGCCGGCACGGTCCTGCGGGCCCAGCTGACGGGCGCCCCGGGCGAAACCAACTTCGCGCTGACCGAAGACTCCGAGTCCAAGGGCTGGGAGATCGAGCTCAACGCCAACCCCACGAGAAATTGGCGCATTTCGTTCAACGCGACGAGAACCGATGCGGTCATCTCGGCGGTCGGTGACGCGGCGTTGGCCAAATTCATGGCGGAGACGACGGCCTATGTTAAAGGCCCGGGCGGCAATACGCAGTGGTTCTGGGGCAATTCCATCAGCCCGGGCGTTCCTGCGGTCAAGGATGCCTACTACAACAACTACAACGGCTTTCCCCCGCTCGGCACCACTTATGCCGGACTCCAGCAGCAGCAGGGCGTGGCGGTTCCGCAGCTCGCCAAGTGGCGCTACAACCTGACGACGAACTACGACTTCGATCAATCCTTCCTCAAGGGGTTCAATGTCGGCGGTGGCGTGCGTTATTCGTCGGCCGAGACCATCGGCTATGCTCCGGCCGGCACCGGGCTGAATCCGGATGGCACGCTGGCGGCCCCCCCGTTCCTCGCCGACCTATCCAAGCCGGAAAAGAGCCCGAGTGAAATCTACTTCGATCTTTGGGTGGGATATCACCGTAAGCTCACCAAGAAGATCGATTGGAACATTCAGCTCAACGTCGCCAACGTCGGCAAAGGCGACTATCTGATTCCGGTCACCTACCAGGCGCCGATCAACGGTGTGGCGCAACCCGCCTTCTACCGTATCGGGCCGACGCAACAGTTCACGCTCAGGACTACGTTTAGCTTCTGATCTCCCAGTCCCGAAGGCCGCGCCTGGTTTTTAGGGGTCGGGCGCGGCCCAGGGTTGATCGGATTCCGGATATCGTGTCCGCCGCCGAGGGGGGCGGCGGGCGCTTTCCGGAGGCGGTGCAGGGCAGGGCGACCCACGCGGGTGAGCCGCTCCGTCCTGCACCGCCTCAGTTTCTCCCCCCTGTCGGTATCTCCTTTCTTCCTCCACGCCGTGACATCCTCCCAAGAACCCACCGTCTTCCGTTCGCCCGGCGCCGCGCCGGCGCCGGCGCGGGCGTTCGACGCGGCGATCTTCGACCTGGACGGGGTGATCACGGACACCGCCGCGGTTCATTCCCGCGCGTGGAAGCAGATGTTCGACGAATACCTGCGGGGCCGGGCGGAAGGGGGGCACGAGGCGTTCCGCGAATTCACCCATGAGGATTACCTCCGTTACGTGGACGGACGGCCGCGCTACCAGGGCGTGGCGACTTTCCTGGAATCGCGCGGCCTCCACCTGCCGGCGGGTTCGCCCGCGCATGCGGCCGGACTCGGGACAGTCTGCGGGCTGGGCAATCGCAAGAACGAGCTCTTCAACGGGATCATCGCGCAGGATGGCGTCAAGGTGTACGCCTCCACGCTCACGCTGATCCGCGAGCTGCTCGGCGCCGGGGTCAAGGTCGGCCTCGCGACCTCGAGCCGGAACTCGGCGCTGATCCTCGACCGCACGCAAACGGCGCCGCTCTTCGCCACCATCGTGGACGGCATCGTTTCCGAGCGGCTCGGCCTGAAGGGCAAGCCGGCGCCGGATATTTTCGTCGCGGCCGCGGCCAACCTCGGCGTGCCCTGCGCCCGGGCCGTCGTGGTCGAGGACGCCGTCACCGGCGTGCGCGCGGGCGCGGCCGGCGGCTTCGGCCTGGTGGTCGGCGTGGCGCGGGAGCACAACGCGGCGGAACTGCGCGCCCACGGCGCCGACGTGGTGGTGGACGACCTGGCCGGGATGAACCTGGAAAAGATCAACGGCGCCATCCGCGCGAAACGGGAGGCCCGCCCATGAACGCGGTGCAGGATGACGTTGCGGGCGTGGCCGGTTCACGGAGGATCGGGCCGATGAAAAAACCCCTCCTCAGTTTCTGGCAGCTCTGGAACATGAGCTTCGGCTATGTCGGCATCCAGTTCGGCTTCGCGCTGCAAAACTCCAACTTGAGCCGGATTTTCGAAACCCTGGGCGCAAGGCAGGACGACATTCCCGCGCTCTGGATCGCCGCGCCTTTGTCCGGGTTGATTGTGCAGCCGATCATCGGCTACCTGAGCGACCGGACTTGGAACCGGCTCGGCCGCCGGAAGCCCTATTTCCTGACGGGCGCCATCCTGGCCTCGCTGGCGCTGTTGGTCCTGCCCAACTCGCCGACCCTGTGGGTGGCCGCCGGCATGTTGTGGATGCTCGATGCGTCCATCAACATCACCATGGAGCCGATGCGCGCCTTCGTCGGGGACATGCTGTCCGACGAGCAACGCACGCAGGGTTTTGCCGTCCAGACCTTCTTCATCGGCGCGGCTTCGATCATCGGCTCGTTGCTGCCGTGGATCCTGACGAACTTGTTCCGGATTCCGAACACGGCGGAGGCGGGCGTGATTCCCCTTTCGGTGCGCTGGGCCTTCTACTCCGGCGGCCTCATCTACCTTGCCGCGGTCCTGTGGACGATTTTTTCGACCAAGGAATATCCTCCGGCGGAGTTCGAGGCGTACCACGCGCATAAATCCGATGCGGCGGCGGGCGAGCGCGGCGAGCTGACCCTCGATACCGGGAAATATTATCTCTCGGGCGTCGTCCTGGTGGTCGTCGGCCTGTTCTTCACCTTTGCGGTGCGCCATTTCGCGTGGGACAAGGCGCTTTATATCCTGTCGATCGGGATCGGCGCTTGCGGCGCGCTGCAACTGCTCGCCGCCCAGCTCTTCGCCGCCGGCATGCGGCGCGGGTTGGTGGAGATTGTCTACGACCTGAACAACATGCCCGGGACCATGCGGCAGCTCGCGGTGGTCACGATGTTCACGTGGGTCGCCATGTTCTCGTGGTTCATCTACTGCACGCCGGCCATCACCAGTTTCCACTACGGCACCAGCGATCCGCTGACGCAGGCCTACAACGACGGCGCCGACTGGGTGGGCGTCCTGAACGGCGTCTACAACGGCGTGGCGGCGTTGGTCGCGTTCATTCTTCCGGTCATCGCGCGCAAGACCAGCCGGGTGACCACGCATGTGATTTGCCTCTGCATCGGCGGCCTGGGCTTGATGTCGCTCCGCTGGATCACGGACCCGCACTGGCTGGTGGTTTCCATGACGGGGCTCGGCATTGCCTGGGCGAGCCTGCTCACGATGCCGTACGCGATCCTGAGCAGCGTCGTGCCGTACCGGAAGATGGGCGTGTACATGGGCATGTTCAATTTCTTCCTCGTCATCCCGCAGATCGTCGCCGCGGCCCTGCTCGGCCTGCTGGTCCGCACGGTGTTTGCGGGCCACACGATCAACGCCCTCCTGCTCGGCGGCGCGGCGATGATCGTCGCCGCCGGCCTGATGCTGCGGGTGAAGGACACCCCCGCGCCCGCCTGAACTTCGAATGAAACACCTGGGGGAAATCAGCACCACGGAATGCGCCGGCAGCAGGGAAGACCTGATGCGCCGGGGCAACGTGTACCAAATTGCCAACGGCTACATGGGCTATCGCGGGACGCTCGACGAGTTCGGGCCCGGCGAGTCCGTGGGCATCACGCTGGCCGGGCTGTTCGACCAGGTGGGCGCGGCGTGGCGCGAGCCGGTCAACGCGCCCAACGGCGCCTACACCCGCGTGGCGGTCGACGGCCGGGAGGTTTCCGCGCTCGAGGAGCAGAGCGTGGTGGCTCACCGCCAGGCGCTGCATTTCGCCAATGCGCGGTTCGAGCGCGAGACGGTCTTCGCGGTGGATGGCAAAAGACTCACGGTCCGGTCGTCGCGCTTCCTCAGCGTCGCGCAGCCCCACCTCGGCGTCGTGCAGTTCTCCGTCTCGTGCGACCGCGCGGCCGAGCTGACGCTCAGCACCGGCATCGACGGCAACATCTGGGACCTCAACGGTCCGCACCTGCGCCACCTCGCCGCGCATTGCCGGGACGGCGTGCTGTGGTCGGAAGGCCGCACCCACGAGGCCGGCAAGCGCGTCGTCGTGGCCGAGGCCGTCGAGGCGGGGCTCGGCGGCGAACGGCACGCGGCCCAGGCGAACCGCAACCTGCGCGTGTTCACCTTCCGCGCGGAGGCCGGCCAAACCTACGCGATCACCAAGTATTTCGCGGTCTTCACGGAGAACGACACCGTGACGGCCCCGCCTGCTCAGGCGGCGGGCGAGGCGGTGCAACAGGCGCGGCGGCAGGGTTACGCCGCCGCGCTTGAAGCGCACGAGGCGGAATGGCGGCAGCGCTGGGCCCGCAGCGACGTGGTCATCGAGGGCGACGACGAGGCGCAGCACGCGCTGCGCTACAGCATCCTGCAGCTGCTGATGGTCGCTCCGGTCGCCGGCAGCGCGAACTCGATCCCGGCCCGCGCCCTCTCGGGCCAGGTCTACAAGGGCGCGGTTTTCTGGGACACCGAACTCTTCATGCTGCCGTTCTTCCTGCACACCGACCCGGCGAAGGCGGTGGAGCTGCTGCGCTACCGCATCCGGACGCTGGACGGCGCGCGGCGGAAGGCGCGGACGGAGGGCCCGGGTTACCGCGGCGCGTTCTACGCGTGGGAAAGCCAGGAAACCGGGGACGACGCCTGCACCTATTTCAACATCGGCGATCCCACGACGGGCCGCGAGATCCGGACCTATTTTCGCGACAAGCAGATCCACATCAGCGGCGACGTGGCGATCGCGCTGTGGCAGTACTTCCGGGTCACGGGCGACGACACGCTGCTGCTCGAGGGTGGGGCGGAGGTCATCCTGGAGTGCGCGCGCTTCTTCTATTCGTTCGCCTATTTCAAGAAGGCCCGCGGCCGGTACGAGATCCTCGATGTCGTCGGCCCCGACGAGTACCACGAGCGCGTCAACAACAACGCCTTCACGAACCGGGTGGTGCAGGAAACCTTTGCCATTGCCAACGCCGTCGCCGCGCTCCTCGCGGAACGGCACCCGGCGAAGTGGCAGTCCTTGCTCAAGAAACTCGACATCGCGGCCGAGCTGCCGGGCTTCGTCGACGCCGCGGCGCGCGTGTTCGTGCCGCCGCCCGATCCGGACACCGGCGTGATCGAGCAGTTCGAGGGCTACTTCGGCCTGCGCGACGCCAGCGTGGAGGAACTCAAGGCGCAGATGCTGCACCCGAACGAATACCTCGGCGGCGGGCAGGGGCTCGCCGTGCCCACCAAGCTCATCAAGCAGGCCGACGTGGTGATGATGCTCAACCTGTTCAGGGCGCACTATTCCGCCGAGGCCAAGCAGGCCAACTGGCGCTACTACGAGCCGCGCACCGAGCACGGCTCCAGCCTCAGCGCAAGCGCCTACGCGCTGGTCGCGACGGAATTCGGCGAGCTCGACGCCGCGTACGAGTATTTCCGCCGGACCGCCGAGATCGACCTCAAGGCCAAATACAAGGTGTATGCCGGCACGATCTTCATCGGCGGCTCGCACCCGGCGGCCAACGGGGGCGCGTGGATGACCGCGGTCTTCGGCTTCGGCGGCGTGCACGCCGCGGACGGGCAGGTCGTCATCAACCCGCGGCTGTACCGCAAGTGGCGCGGCTTGGAATTCAGCTTGGCGTATCACGGCGATCGCTTCCTCATCCGCGTCACTCCCGACGCCGTGACCATCACCCCGCAACCAGGCAACACGCGTGAGCACCCGTTCGTGGTCGCCGGCGAAGCCGTCACCTGCGTCCCGGGCCAGCCGCGCACGGTCGCCTACCGCCCCGCCGCCGTGCCGAAGGCGGTTTAGCGCTCCCGCCTGCATGAAGCCTGCGCGAAACGCCCTGGCCCTGCTCGCCCCCCTTCTCCTCGGGTGCGCCACCGCCTGCGCGACTCCCGCCCCGGTGGGCGCCGACCTCCCTTGGACGACGATCGAGGCCGAGGACATGCGCACCACCGGCGCGATCCTCGGGCCGCAGTACGGGCCGCACCGGCTGGAAACGGAATCCTCCGGTCAGAGGTGCGTGCAGCTTCGCCGGGCCGGCGAGCAGGTCGAGTTTACGGCGGCGGCGAACTGCGACTCGCTGGTGATCCGCTTCAACCTGCCCGACGCGCCCAAGGGCGGCGGCAGGACTTCCGAGCTGGCGCTGCGCATCAACGGGCAGTCGGTCCAAACGCTCTCGCTGACGTCGCGCAACATGTGGCTGTACGGCGCGTATCCGTTCTCGAACGATCCCGCGCAGGGCAAGCCGCGGAACTTCTACGACGAACTGAGGGTGAAGCACGTGAAGATCGCCGCAGGTGACGTCGTGCGGCTCGAGAAAACAGCCAACGACGGCGTCGCCTGCACGCTCGACCTTGTGGACTTGGAATTGATGCCGGCGCCGCTCGCCGCGCCGGCCGGCGCGCTTTCGGTCCTCGATTTCGGCGCCGACCCGCAGGGCAGGGCCGACGCCACCAAGGCGCTGCGCCGCGCCATCGCCGCCGCGCAAAAGCAGGGCGGCATCGTCTGGGTGCCCGCGGGCGATTACCTGATCACCGGCGATATCGTCGTACCGTCCGGCGTCACCATCCAGGGCGCGGGCCTGTGGCACACGACGTTCGTGGGTGACGCGGCGCTCTACGGCGATGCCGCGCGGCGCGTGCGGTTCAAACTCGCCGGCGCCAACGTGCATCTCGCGGACTTCGCCATCGTCGGCCGGCTCAACTACCGCAACGACCAGGAGCCCAACGATGGCATCGTCGGTACGGACTGCACCGACGCCTCGATCTCGCGCGTCTGGGTGGAGCACACCAAAGCCGGCGCGTGGATCTACAACGGCACCCGTCTCGTGATCGACGGCTGCCGGTTCCGCAACCTGCTCGCCGACGGCGTCAACTTCTGCGTCGGGACCAACCATTCGGTGGTCCAGAACTGCACCGCGCGCGGCGCGGGCGACGACTGCTTCGCCATCTGGCCGGTGGCGTCGGACCAGGGGCACGACGAGCACGCGGCCAAGCCGGGCGACAACGTCATCCGCCGCTCGACCGGCCAGCTGCCGTTCCTCGCCAACGGCGCGGCGCTCTACGGCGGCGCAAACAACCGCGTCGAGGACTGCCTGTTCACCGACATCACCGCCGGCTGCGGCATCCTCATCAGCACGACGTTCCCGACGTCCGACGAGGCGCGCCAGGTCGACAACAACTTCCGCGGCACGACCGTGGTGAAAAACAACCGGCTCGTCCGCTGCGGGGGCTACGACCACAGCTGGGCGTGGCGCGGCTCGGTGCAGCTCTGCCTCGACCGCCGCAGCATCTCCGGTCTCCGCCTCAGCCAGCTCGAGATCCGCGACAGCCTTTCCGACGGTCTCACGGTCGTCGCTCCCGGCGGGGCGAAAGGCGAGGGGACTTTGTCTGACACTTTATTGGAGGATGTCGTCATCGCCCACCCCGGACTCGGCGCGCCTGGTCGCCCGGGGCTGTGGATTCGCAACGATGCAAACGGCGGCCTGAGCCTGCGCCGCTCCTCCGTTGGCGACGTCCGGAACGAGTCGTCCAACTTCAAGATCCGCATGGAGTAACGCACGGTTGCCGGCCATCGCAGTTCGGGAGCGCCATCTTTTGCAAACGTTGCAAAAACCCGCCAGCGGGCTTGACCCCTCCCGGCTCCGGGCGCACTAAAAAGGCATGCTTTCGGTTACCCCTGCCGGACATGTTACGCTGTACGATGTGGCCATGAAGGCCGGCGTCTCCGTGTCGACGGCTTCGCGAAGCCTGACCGGGGCCGTGACCGTTTCCAAGGACACGCAGGCCCGCGTGCTGGCCGCGGCGGAGGAGCTGGGCTACCGCTACAATCCGCTGCTCGGCGAAGTGATGCGGTCCACGCGGCGCGGCATGCCGAACCATTACCTCGGCACGGTGGCCTACATCACGCCGTACGACGACGTGGAGGAATGGCGCGCGACCCCCACGCTGTGCCGCCATTGGTCCGCGGCCCGCGACCAGGCGGCGCTGTTCGGTTTCAGCGTCACGGAGTTCGCGCTCACGTCGCATGGCATGACGGCGCGCCGCCTCGCGGAGATCCTCAAGGCGCGCGGCATCGCGGGCATCCTGCTGGCGGCGTTTCCCAAGGATCCCTTCGAGCTCGTGCTGCCGTGGGAGCATTTCGCGACGGTGCCGGTGGGCCACATGGTGCAGAACCCGCAGCTCGACTGCGTGGTGAGCGACCACACGCAGGCCGTGCTGCTGTCGGGCCGTGTGCTCGCCGCGCGGGGCTACCGCCGGATCGGCCTCGCGATGGAGAATTACCAGAACTCGATCACGAACCACGGCTGGGCCAACGGCTACGCCGCGCTCCCCGCGGAAAATCCCGAGCTCGCCGCCATCCCGCCCTTCCTGCCGGAAAAGATCACGCCCCGCGCCTTCACCGACTGGGTGCGGAAGCACCGCGTGGATTGCGTGCTGACGCTGTCGACCTTCCGCAACGAGCCCAATCGCATGCGCGAATGGCTGGCCGAGGCGGGCATGAACTGCCCGCGCGACATCGGCCTCGTGTCCCTCGACGTCACCGGCGCGACCGCCTCTTGGGCCGGCATCGACCAGAATTCCGACGAGATCGGCAAGGCCGCCGTCGACCTGCTCCTCTCCAAGGTCCGCGCCGGCGAGCGCGGCATCCCCAAGGTTCGCCGCAGCCTGCTCGTGCATTGCCAGTGGCGCGAGGGCGGCACGGTGCGGGCGGGGTCCGACGCGAAAGCCTGCGCTTGATTGTAGGTCGGGGTTTATCCCCGACATTGCGCGTGGGTTGTCGGGCATAAAGCCCGACCTACGTCAAACGGGCCCGCTGCCGGATAATACTGTACGTTGTCATCGCGAGCCCGGCGCAGTCCGAGCGTGGCGATCCAGTTCGATGGATTGCTTCGTCGTCCGCTTCGCGGGCTCCTCGCAATGACAAACCTACGGGGTATGACAGGGCCCGCCGGCCCGGCTGGAAAAGTTTTGCTTGTGTCGGCGGCGGCGCGGCCTTTCGTCCGGACTTGCTCGTAGGGGTGTCCTCCGCGGAGGGCTGAGATTGCGGTTCGCACGCCCGCTAAACCCTCTGAACCTGAAACGGATCATACCGGCGAAGGAAACAAGCACGACTGGCGCCCCGGCGCCGTCACTTTCTTCCCGGCGGGATTTGTTTTCAGGGATCGGGCGCCCAACCGCCATGAATCGTCCCTCCCGCCTTATCGCCCTCACGTTCCTCTCCGCCCTCGGCGCCGCCTCGCTCCGCGCCGCGGACGACCAGCCGGTGGAGCTCGACAAGCTCGTCGTCACCGGCATCGCGGTCGAGGACTCCGTCAATCCGCTCACGCGCGACCTGTCGACGGTGATGGGCGACTCGCGCGGCATCCTCGACACGCCGCGCGCCGTCAGCTCGATCACCGAGAAGCTGCTCAACGAGCGCGGCATCCACGGCGTGCGGGAGTTCGTCGCCTATTCGCCGGGCGCCTACGCGCCGGCCAGTTACGGCCTGGCCACCACGCCCAACATCCGCGGCGACGTCGCCGAGACCTACATCAACGGCCAGCGCCGCAGCTACAACCTGTACGGCTTCCTCCCGAGCTGGAACGGCATCGAGGCCGTCGACATCGTGCGCGGCCCGGGCTCGGCCGTCTACGGCGCGGGCTTTTTCAGCGGCGGGTACGTCAACTACGTCACCAAGGCGCCGAAGTTCTCCGGACCCGAGACCACGGTCACGGCGCGCTTCGGCACGTGGGTGCCGGGCGGCGACGGCTCGTCCTACCTCAATTCCTCGCTGCAAATCGACACGACCGCGCCGATCTCCGATAAACTGGCTTGGCGCGTCAGCTGGGAGGGCAAGGCCGGCGACACGTTCTACCGGAAGAACGGCGTGAAGGACGACCGCGAGGACCTCTTCGCCGCGCTCACCTGGAAGCCGGCGCCGGGCCGCACGTTCGCCTTCAACGCGCAGTGGGAATGGCAGAACTGGCCCGAGATCCTCGGCGTCAACCGCGTCAACCAGGAGCTCATCGACCACGGCACCTACTTCACCGGCGTCTCCGCCGACCTCCCGGGCGGCCCGGGCCCGATCAACGTCACCGGCACGACGACCATCGGCCGCGACGACGTGCTTTTCTCGAAGGGCGACCTCTCGAACTCCAACGCCGGCCACGCGCAGCTGATCGCCACGTTCGAACTCTCGCCCGCGGTCACCGTCGTCAACCGCACGCTGCTCGAGACCATCGAGCGCCACCGCGTCAACGCCTCGGAATATTTCGAGTACGTCTGGCAGGACACCGCCGAGAACCGCACCGAGGTGCACTGGAAGTATTCCCTCTTTGGCCGGCCGCAGACGACGATCGCCGGCGCCACGGTGCGCTACGAGCACCGCAAGTCCTTCACGAACTACTTCAACGAATACCTCTACAACTTCGACGTCACCGACCCGTCGCGCACGTTCGACGAGGCCGCGCAGTACCCCAATTCGTATTTCCCCGGCTTTCCCGGGCCCGACGGCCACCTGTTTTTCCCGGCGTCCTACGACACCCCCGAGACCGTCGTCTCGAACCTCCTGAACCCGGCGTTGTTCTGGCAGCAGGAGACGAAACTCACCGACACGGTCAGCCTGTTCGTCGGCCTGCGCGAGGATTGGTTCAAGGCGAAGGCGCGCGACCCGCTCGAGGCCGCGGCCGGCATTCCGTTCCGCGACGAGACCTCGGTCGCCTCGTTTTCCAACAACGTGAACCTCGTCTGGAAACCGACGCCGAAGTCCTCGTACTACGCCACCATCCAGCGCATGCGCGCGGCCAATGGCAACGTGACCGGCGGCGGCATCATCCTCAACACGCCCGACGGGAGGATCAACGACGACGACTTCCGCAACCTGAGCGACCTGAAGGAAATTGGCGCGAAGTTCTCCTTCCTCGACAACAAGCTCTTCGCCGGCGCGTCGGCCTTTGAGCAGCGCCGCTCGCGCGTTTCGCTCGAGGGCAGGAAGAACAACATCCTCGTGCGCGGCCTCGAGTTCGAGGCCGTCTACCAGCCCGACACGCACCTCAATGCCACCTTCAACGCCACGTTCCAGCAGGGCCACTACCTGCAGGCGGCGCCGTTCCAGATGGGCGGGCGCGACATCTACGCCGCGTACCTTTCCGGCCAGGGCCCGGGCGGCCTCGGCACCTCGGACGGCACGTTCAATCCCTACGGCAACCAGGTCCCCGTCGGCGACTGGCCGCTGCTCGGCTTCCCCGACACGATCCTGAACGGCAGCGTGCGCTACCGGTTCGCCAACGGCTTCGGCGTCGGGGGCAACGCGCAGTGGACCGGCCGGCAGGTCGGCAACCTCGACGACCAGTGGCACATCCCGCCGCAATACCTGCTCAACGCCTCGCTCTTCTACGAGACGAAGAACTGGATCGTGAACGTCGACCTCCTCAACGTGACGAACCAGCGCAACTGGTATCACAACGGCGACGCCTTCTCCGGCAGCATCCTCGTGTTCCAGGAACAACCCTTCCGCATCGAGGGCTACGTGAAGATCCGGTTCTGAGCCGGGAGCCGTCCGCCCGCTTCCGGCTCGCCCCGGACCGGGGAACCAACAAGGTGAATGCATGCAATTTACCCGCGTCCGATTCTCCGTCCTCGTCTCGGTTTCGCTCACGCTGTGGTCTCCGGCCCATGCGGCCGAGCCCGAACTGCAGCCCGTCGTCGCGGCGAAGGTGGACGCCGAGTATCCCTCGCTCGAGGCCATCTACAAGGACCTGCACGCGAATCCCGAGCTGTCGTTCATGGAGACCCGCACCGCCGGCATCCTCGCGAGGGAGTTGCGCGCCGCCGGCTACGAGGTGACCGAGAAGGTCGGCAACACCGGCGTCGTCGCCGTGCTGAAGAACGGCCCCGGCCCGACGGTGCTCATCCGCGCCGACATGGACGCGCTGCCGCTGAAGGAGCTGACGGGCGTGCCGTACGCGAGCACCGCGGTGGTGAAGAACCTCGCCGGCCAGGACCTGCCGGCCATGCACGCCTGCGCCCACGATACGCACGTGACCGGCCTGATCGGCACGGCGCGCGTGCTCGCCGCGCTGAAAGGGCAGTGGAGCGGCACGCTGGTGCTCATCGGCCAGCCCGCCGAGGAAATCGTCGGCGGCGCGCGGGCCATGTTGTCCGACGGCCTCTACACGCGCTTCCCGAAGCCCGACTTTGCGCTCGCGCTGCACACCTGGGCGCAACTGCCGGCGGGCACCATCGGCTACCGGGAGGGGCCGTTCCTCGCGAGCTCGAACTCCCTCGACATCACGGTGCGCGGCGTCGGCGGCCACGGCTCGACGCCACACCTGACGAAGGACCCCGTCGTGCTGGCCGCCGAGATCGTCCTCGCCCTGCAAACGGTCGTGAGCCGCGAGGTGAAGCCGGGCGAGACCGCGGTGCTGACGGTCGGCACGATCCATGGCGGCCTGAAGCGCAACATCATCTCGGAGGAAGTGAAGCTGGAACTCACCCTGCGCTCGTTCGACGACAAGGTGATGGAGCAGATGATCGCCGCGATCCGCCGCATTTGCGCCGGCCTGGGCGCGACCGCGGGCCTGCCGGCGGACCGGCTGCCGGTGGTCACCGTGCTGGCGCCGGAAGGCGTGCCGGTCACGAGCAACGAGGCCCAGCTCGCCCGCCGGTTGGGCGGGGTGTTCACGACCTGGTTCGGGGACAACGCGACCGTCGCGACGCCGGTCACGGGTGCGGAGGATTTCGGCCTGTATGGCCGCACGCTGGACCACGTCCCGACGTGCATCTGGTGGGTGGGCGGGATGGAACCGGCGAAGCTCGAAGAGGCGAAGCGCACCGGCGTGCCGGCGCCGTCGAACCACTCGCCGCTGTTCGCGCCCGTGCCCGCGCCGACGCTGAAGGCCGCGGTGACGTCGATGTCCGCCGCCGCGCTGGAGCTGCTGCAAAAGAAGTAGCGCAGGTCTGCGACCTGCGGAACGTTGGACATTGAACGACCGAGGGTGCCAGGTGTTTAGGCGATCGATTAAGAAAAATCCTTTGCCACCGTCATCCTGAGCCGTGCGAAGGATCCAAGTGTGGGACGTCGCTCACGCCTTCCCTTGGATCCTTCGCACGGCTCAGGATGACCCCAGCGAGGGTTGGCCCTTCGACGTTGAACGCTCAACGTTCAGGGATCGGGATCGCAGGCTCGGCCCTGGACGTTGGATGTTCAATGTTGAACGTTCGACGTTGAGCTTGGGGCAGGCCCCGGCTCGTCGCCCAGGCCCATGATGATCCGCGCGCCGCGGCGATACGCGAAATAGGAATACATCCACGAGATCAGGACCGAGATCCGGTTGCGGAAACCGATGAGAAAAAACAGGTGCAGCGCCAGCCACGCCAGCCACGCCGGGAGGCCCTTGAGCTGCAGCGCGCCGATCTGGGCGATGGCGTGCGTGCGGCCGATGGTGGCCATGTTGCCCTTGTCGAAATACGCGAACGCCGGGCGCTTCGCCCGCACGGCCGGGCCCTCGCACACCTCGTCGGCGATCACCTTCGCCACGTAGGCGCCGGGCTGGATGGCGCCCTGCGCCACGCCCGGCACGGCGACGCCGTTCGCGTCGGTGAGCGCGGCGATGTCGCCGATCGCGAACACGTGCGGGTGGCCCGGCAGGCTGAAATCGGGCTGCACCTTGATGCGGCCGGCGCGGTCGAGTTCGACGCCGAGGCTCTTGGTGAGCGGCACGGCGGCAACGCCTGCGGCCCAGACGATGTTGCCGGCGCGGATTGTCTCGCCGTTCAGGTCGACCTCGCCGTCGCGGATGGCGGTGACGCGGGTGTTCAGCCGCACCTCGACGCCGATTTCCTCGAGCTGGGACTTGGCGCTGGCCGAGAGTTTTTCGTCGAAGGCCATCAGCACGCGCGGCGCGCCCTCGACGAGGACGATGCGCGCCTGGCGCGGGTCGATGTTGTCGAAGTCGCGGTAGAGCACGGTGCGGGCGAGCTCGGCGAACGTGCCGGCCAGCTCCACGCCGGTCGGGCCGCCGCCGACCACGACGGTCGTCATCAGTTCCTGGCGGCGCTGCGCGTCGGGTTCCTTCTCCGCCTTTTCGTAGGCGAGGAGCATGTTGCGCCGCAGCCGCATCGCGTCGTCGAGCGTCTTGAGGCCGGGGGCGAACTGCGCCCATTCGTTTTTGCCGAAGTAGCTGGTCTGGCCGCCGAGCGCGATGACGAGGTAGTCGTAGTTCAGCTTGCCGGAATCGAGCCGCACCTCCTTCGCCGCGAGGTCGATGCCCTGCACGTCGGCCAGCAGGACCGTCAGGTTGGGCTTCGTGCGCAGGATGCTGCGGATCGGCTGGGCGATGTCGGGCGCGGCCAGCCCGGCGGTGGCCACCTGGTAGAGCAGGGGCTGGAAGAGGTGGTGGTTCTGCCGGTCCACGACGGTGAGGCGCGCGGCGTCGGACGGGAACTCCTTCGCGAAGGCGAGCCCGCCGAAGCCGGCGCCGAGGACAACGATGTGCGGCAGGTTGGGATTCATGGTCAAAGTTCGATGGCGATCTCGGCGACCTCGCGGGCCCAGGTGACGCCGCTTTCGGGCGGGAAATGGCTCAAGCCATCAGACCGCAGCGCGGGCGCATGGTCCCGGAGATAAGTCTCCAGCGCCTTGCGCGACGGGAACACGTACTGCGTCGCCACGAGGGCCGGCGCGTTCTCGCCGGCCGGGTCCGGCAGCACCACGCGGGCCGCGGTCGCGCCCCCAGCCTTCACCTGCATGATGTGCCGGGGCGAAAGCCAGGACAGGAAGCGGCCGCGGACCTGGACGGAGGGACACGAGACCCGCACGGTATATAGTATGGCAGGCATGGATTGCTTAGCCAGCCTTCGCCGGGCCTACGGCCGGCTCGTCCAGTCCCGTTTGCACGGGACAGGCGAGGAAGCGGCCGCGGACTTGGACGGTCGGGCAGGTGACGCGGACGGTATAAAGGATCTCGGCCATGATGGAACAGCCTACGCAGGTTCCACCGCGGGCCAAGAGCGAAGACCGGTGCAGCGCGGCCCGGAAACGGCCGGTACGCGAGGCTCCATGGCAGCTAATGGGCGCCATTTATCCCGGTTTTTTCGCGGCCGGCATCTCCGGCGTTGAATCAACCGCCCGCGCATGGCACGCCATCTTCATGACGACACTGCGCTCGCTCGGGGTCCTGCTCACCTTCACCGCCGCCGCGACGCTGGCCCGCGCGGCCAACGCCGGGTTCGACACCTGGGCCGACGACTTCGCCGCCCGCTGGGTCCGGCAGAACCCGAATGCCGCCACCGCCGCGCAGTATTTCAGCGGCGCCGAGCAGGACGCGCTCGACCGGCAGCTCAACCTGACCGGCGTCTACACCGACACGCTCGGGCTGCGCGCCGCGCAGGCGAACGCCACGCTCGCACGCGAGGGACTCGCGGCGCTGGACAAGTTCCCGGCCGGAACGCTTTCGTCCCGGCAGCGGACGTCCGCGGCCATCATCCGCTGGACCCTGGAGGACGCCATCAGCGGCGCCAAGTTCGCGCAGAACCGGTTCATCTTCGACCAGTTCAACGGCCTGCACCTCGGCCTGGTTTCATTCCTCACCGGCACCCACCCCATCCGCAACCGGCGCGACATCGAGAACTACCTCGCGCGCCTGGCGCTCGTCGCGCCGCGGATCGACGAGGGCATCGCGGACGCCAAGGCGGCGGCCGCGGCCGGCGTGCTGCCGCCACGGTTTGTGATCGAGCGCGTGCTCCGCCAGCTGGACGGTTTCCTCGCCGACCCCGCGGCGAAGAACCCCCTGGTGGAAACCCTCGGCGAGCGCATCGACCAGCTCAAAGGCGCCATCGGCGCGGAGGACCGAGCGAAGCTCCTGGCCGCGGCGGAGGCGGAGGTGCGCACGACGGTGCTGCCCGCCTATGGCCGCGTGCGCGCGCTGCTGGCCGCGCAGCTCCCGGCGGCGACCGACGACGCCGGCGCGTGGCGCCTGCCGCACGGCGCGGAATATTACACCAGCAACCTCGCCTCGCTCACCACCACGGCCAAGACGCCGGAGGAAATCCACGCGCTCGGCCTGCGCGAGGTCGCGCGCATCGAGGGCGACATGGACGCGATCCTGCGCCAGCTCGGGTACCGGGACGGCACCCTCCAGTCCCGGATCGAGCAATTGAACGCGAAGATCAACCCGCCGCCGGAGCCCGACCCCCGGCCGGCGCTGCTGGCGAAGGTCACCGAAGTGGTGCGCGATGCCGAGCGCCGCTCCGCCGAGGTCTTCGACCTGCGGCCCAAGGCGCCGGTCATCGTGCGCCGCGAGCCGGCCTTCTCGGAGGGCAGCGCCGCCGCGCACTATGCCAACCCGGCGCCCGACGGCTCGCAGCCCGGCACCTACTGGCTGCCGCTGGCGGACCTCGGGCCGCGCGTGACCTGGCTCGGCACCGGCCTGAAGTCCACCGCCTACCACGAGGCGATTCCGGGCCACCACTTCCAGCTCGCGCTCCAGCAGGAATCGACCGACCTGCCGCGCTACCTGAAGCTCGGCATCTTCGGCTTCAACTCCGCCTACGTCGAGGGCTGGGCGCTCTACGCGGAGCGGCTGGCCGACGAGAACGGCTGGTACGAGGGCGACCTGCCCGGCCGGCTCGGCTTCCTGCAGCTGCAGCTCCTGCGTGCGCGCCGCCTCGTGGCCGACACCGGTATCCACTCGATGAAGTGGACGCGCCAGCAGGCGATCGACTACGGGTTCACGCCGCAGGAGATCGAGCGTTACTGCGTGTGGCCGGGCCAGGCCTGCGCCTACATGATCGGCCAGCTGCGCATCCTCGAGCTGCGGGAGAAGGCGAAGGCCGCGCTCGGCCCGAAATTTTCGCTCAAGGAATTCCACAACCTCGTGCTCGGCGGCGGCTCGATGCCGCTCGAGGTGCTCGGGCAGGAGGTCGACCGGTGGATTGCGGAAGGGAACGCGCGGCCGTGTTTGTCATCGCGAGATGCGCGAAGCGCGCCGTGGCGATCCAGCTGGATTGCTTCGCCGTTCCGCCAAGCGGAACGGCTCGCAATGACAGGCCACAAATAAAAACGCCCGCCGGCGAGGACGGGCGTCGGGCCGGAAGGGCTCCGCTTACTTGTACTGTTGGGTTTTCTTCCAGGCGGCGCGGTCGGTGTAGGTTTCCGCCGGCGGCGTCTTGGCCTCGTGCTGGCGGGCGAAGCCGAGGTAGGTGCGCGACTCGCGCGTGGCGGGGGCCAGCGCGGTCGCGAGGATTTCGCGGGTGCGGGCCTTGGTGAGCTTGTCGAGCGCGGCGAGCGTCTCGTCGCGGCGGCCCCAGTCGCCGTCGCGGTCGTAGGCGAGGTTGAACAGGCGGCCGGCGCGGTCGGCGATGGCCTTGTCCTTTTCCTCGAGCTCGGCGCGCACGCCGCCGACAATCGTGGCCCAGTCCTCGTCGGACAGGCTGCCGAGCATCTCCGGCAGGTTGAAGATGAACGTGTCGGCGCGGCCCTCGACGTCGTCGGCGGGATGGTCGCCGGACTGGACGATGAAGGTGGCGAGGCTGGTGTTCTCGTCCTCCAGCGTGCCGGCCTGCACGATGTAGCCCAGCTGCTGCCGGGTGCGGAGTTCGCCGTAGAAGGGTTCGGCGATGAAGTTGCCGAGCACGAGCGTGGCCGCGCGCAGCTCGGGCGTGGTGTCGCCGAGGATGTATTCGCGGCGGAAGGCGGAGTTGTTCACGGCGAGCTTTTCGTTCGTGCGCACCGTTTCGCCCGGCTTCATGACCAGCCGGCGGGGCCGCAGCAGTTCCGCGGCCGGCACGGCCTGCGGCGCAAGCGCGCGGCCGAACTGGCGGGCGTGGGCCGTGGCGGTGGCCGCGCTGACGTTGCCGTGGACGAGCGCCTCGATCTTGCCGCGGGCATAGAGCTTGCGCGCGAAATCCTGCACCGCGGCGAGCGTCACGCCCTGGGCCACCGGCAGCTGCTCGTCGGGGCGGTAGTAGAATTCCCGGGCGTTGGCCCGGCTGGTTTCGCGCACGATCTGCCACGCGTCGGCCCGCGGGAAGTTGGCGTACTCGCGCAGCAGCCGGTCCTTGATGGCCCGGAAGCGGTCCTCCGGCAGCTGGAAGTTCACGAGGTTCGCGGCCACGACGTCGAGGAGGCGCCCGGCGGAGGCGTCGTAGCCGTCGACCGTGACCTGCACGCCGTCGAGCGAGGCGTTCAGCGTGAACTGGAGCCCGGCCTCGCCCGCGGTGTAGGAGGTTTCGTTCAGCGCTTCCCGCACGCAGGCCTCGTAGAACTTGAGCAGGACGGCGTGCTCGAGCGAGCCGAGCGCGCGGGGCAGGCGGAAGCGGTAGACCTCCGCCACCATCGGGCGCAGGAATTCCGTGTCCTGCGCATAGTACAGGCTGAGGGCGGGCTCGTCGATCACGTGGACCGGCTGGGTCGGCAGGATCGCCACCTGCGCCGGAATGAAGGGATTCGCCTTGGGCAGCTGGATCGTGGCGACCTCGGGCGGATGCAGCAGGGCCGCGTAGGCCGGGCCGGCGTCCTCGCTGTAGCTGTAGTGCGTGCCGTAGTAGGGCTCGACCTTGTCGGTCTTGACGCCCTTGGCGGTGAGGATGACGAGCAGGTTGTCGGGCCGGAGCTGGTCGAGCACGGCCGCATAGGCCGCCGGGTCCTCCTTCAGCCAGAGGTACGGTTCGCGTTCGGCGATCTCGAGGGGGAAGTTGCGCAGCTGGTTGGCGAGAAAGACGGCACGCGCGGCACCCTCGCCCTTGTCCTGGTAGGCCTCGTTGAGCCGCGCGAGCGCCTGGCGCTCGTGGAAAAGATAGGACGGGTAGCCGGCGGACTTGAGCCGGGCGATGGCGGAGAAGACCAGCTCCATGACGCGCGGGTATTTTTCCAGGCCGGCGGGCGTGAGGCTGACGTTGATGTTGAACGAGCCGAAGTCGGGTGAGGAGTTTTCGGCGCCGGCGCTGATGCCGGTGGCGAGGCCCTCGGCCTTCAGGGTGGACAGCAGGCTGCCTTCGCCCTCGTGGCCGAGGATGAAGCCGAGCAGCGGATCCGGCTTGCTCGCATAATACTGGTACGTGCCGGGCAGCGGGAACTCGAGGCTGAGCGTGCGGAGGTCCTTGATCGGCTCCATCCGCGCGAGCCGGAGGGCGGCCTTGGGCGGCAGGTAGTCGGCGGGGTAGCGGATCGCCGGCAGGTTCTGGTTCTTGATCGGCGAGAAATAAGTGCGCGCCCACTGCTCGAGCTGGTCGAGCCCGGCCTTGCCGACGATCGCGAGGGTCATCTGGTTGGCGCTGTAGTGCGCGCGGTAGAAGGCGACGAGCTCGTCGTGCGTCGTGCCGGCGAGGGTGTCGCGGTTGCCGGTGCTGAAGTGGTTCGCCGGGTGGCCGGGCCGGTAGAGCGTGTTGCCGAGCTGGTATTCGCGCCAGAGGTCGTTCTCGAGGTTCTTCTGGTTCTCGGAGTTGACGGCGTTCATCTCGCGCTCGGTGAATTTTGGCGTGAAGAGCGGCGCAATGAAGAACTGCGCCATGCGGTCGAGCGCGCCCTCGAAGGCCTCGTGCCGGATCTCGAAGTGGTAGTTGGTGTGGTCGCCGGCGGTGTAGGCGTTGTTGTAGCCGCCGTTCGCCTTCAGGTAGGTGCCGTACTCCGTCTCGGACGGATATTTTTCCGTGCCGAGGAAGAGCATGTGCTCGAGGAAGTGCGCGAGCCCCTGCCGGCCGGCGGGGTCGCTGAAGGAGCCGGCGGCGACGGCGAGCGACGCGGAGGACTTGTTGAGCTTCGGGTCGGAGACGAGGAGGACCTTCAGGCCGTTATCGAGGATGAAGCGGCGGTATTCCGCGGTGTCGTTGGGGACCTGCGGGCGGGGCGGGACATCCGCGGGCGCCTGGGCCCGGAGCGCCAGCGGCGCACCACCGACGAGGAGAAAAAGCACGAGGGTAATTCGCTTGAGCATGGGTCCAGCAAACCACTTTTCGTTTCAAAGGCCAGAACGGGTTGGTCCCGAATCCGGGACAACCGGGCCGGGACTTTCCGGCGCGCCCGGCCCGGTGGCCGCGGCGAGGGGTCGGTGTCACGCGGCGCCGGCGAGAATTTTCTCGCGGAGGTGTGTGCAACGGGTTTTCGACTCGGCGTTGCGCACGGCCATGCCATAGGCCGCCGGTTCGCCGACGAGGAAAACCTTCTTCCGGCCGCGCGTGATGGCGGTGTAGACGAGGTTGCGCTGCAGCATCATGAAATGCGCCTTGAGCAGCGGGATGATGACGACGGGATACTCCGAGCCCTGGCTCTTGTGGATGCTGATGGCGTAGGCGAGGGCGACCTCGCCGAACTCGCCGCGATCGAACGTGTGCTTCTCGCCGTCGAAGTCCGCGACGAGCGTGCCCTTCGCCAGGTCGACGCTCGCGACCGTGCCGATGTCGCCGTTGAAGAGGTTTTTGTCGTAGTTGTTGCGCAGCTGGATGAGCTTGTCGCCCGGCCGGTACTCGCCGCTGACGGTCTTGAGGCCGCGGGCGTGGCCGTTGAGCGCAGCCTGCAGCTGCGTGTTGAAATTGGCGACGCCGGCCACGCCCCGGTGCATCGGTGCGAGCACCTGCACGTCGGCCACGGGATCGAGCCACTTGAAATGCGCCGGGATGAACTTCGTGCACAGCTCGATGACCTTGGCCAGGCAGTCCTCGGCGCCGCTGGCGGCGATGAAGTTGAGGTCGCTCCACGCCTGCGCCTGCGCGACCTCGCCGGCGACGGGCGGCGGGGAGTTGACGCCCTCGTTGATCGCGTGGGCGGTGGTGACGATCGCGCTCTCCTTCTGCTGGCGGTAGACGAATTGTAGGCGAGTCACTGGGATCAGTGACTCGAGTTGAGAGTTGAGAGCTGAGGGTTGAGAGACCGAACCGCTGGAGTTTGGACGTTGGATGTTGGACGTTGAACGTTGAACGTTCGCGGTCGCGGCGACCGCGATGAGGTCCTTCAGCACGTTGCCGGCGCCGACGCTGGGCAGCTGGTCGATGTCGCCGACGAGCAGCAGGTGCGCGCGGGCCGGCACGGCCTGCAGCAGCGCGGCGGCGAGGCGGACGTCGAGCATCGAGGACTCGTCGACGATGAGGAAATCCGTCGCGAGCGGCTTGGACTCGTTGTGGGCGAAGCCGCCGCGCGCGTGATCGAACGCGAGCAGGCGGTGGATCGTCGACGCGAAGCCGCCGGTTGTCTCGGCCAGGCGCTGCGCCGCGCGGCCGGTCGGCGCGGCGAGCGTGATGCGCGCCTTCTTCGCCTTCAGGATCTCGACGAGCGCGCGGAGGATGGTCGTCTTGCCCGTGCCGGGGCCGCCGGTGAGGATGGTGAACTTGTGCGCGAGCGCGTGCGAGATCGCGGCGGACTGCAGCGGGTGGAACTCGAAGCCGGCCTTGTCCTGCGCCCACTTGACGGCGGCGTCGATCTTGATGGCCGCAAGGCCCGAGGGCACGGCGTTGAGGCGGTGGACCACCTCGGCGATCTTCCTTTCGGCGCGGTCGTTGTTGGGCAGCTGGATGAAGGCGGAGGCCAGCAGCTGAGAGTTGAGAGCTGAGAGCTGAGAGCCCGGCGGCAGATGTTGCACCAGGTCCTTCGCCTTGATCAGCGCGTCGATGCGGGCCTCGAGGAGCGTGGCGGAGGTTTCGAGCATGGTGGCGGCATGTTCAACCAAGGCACCGCGCGGAAATGCCGTGTGGCCCTCCTCCTCGAGCGTCTGCAGCGCGTAGATCAGGCCGGCGTCGAGGCGAGGCGGGGCGTCGTTGGCGAAGCCGAGGTTGATGGCGAGCCGGTCGGCGGTCTTGAAGCCGATGCCGTCGATTTCGCGCGCCAGCCGGTAGGGCTCGGACTGGATGATCTTTTGCGCCTGGGCGTCCCATTTCTTCACGATGCGCACGCACTGCGCGGTGGTGACGCCGTAGGTTTGGAGGAAGATGTGCACCTCGCGCAGCGTCTTCTGCTCCTCCCACGCGGACTTGATCGAGGTGGCGCGGACCTTGCCGATGCCGGGCACCTTGCGCAGCTTGCCGGATTCCTCGCTGAGCACGCGGAAGGTGTCGGTGCCAAAGGCATCGACGATCTTGTTGGCGTAGACCTTGCCGATGCCGGGCACGAGGCCGCTGCCGAGGTACTTGCGGATGCCGTAGACGGAGGAGGGGAGCTCGCTCCTGAAGGAGGCGACCTTGAACTGCGCCCCGTGCTGCGCGTGCCTGGTCCACTCGCCGGTGAGCTGGAGTGTCTCGCCGCACTGCACGCCGGGCAGCGGGCCGGTGATGGTGACCGCCTCCGTGCCCGCCTCCGGCTTCAGCTCCGCGATCGTGTAGTGGTTCTCCTCGTTGAAGAAGATGATGCGTTCGAGGACGCCGGTCAGGGAGACTGCGGGAGGAGCTGCCACGGAAACCGAGGGTTGCACGGAGTTGC
The DNA here is from genome assembly GCA_964481095.1 of uncultured Oleiharenicola sp. GTDB lineage: Bacteria > Verrucomicrobiota > Verrucomicrobiia > Opitutales > Opitutaceae > Lacunisphaera. Next base: position 42,296 of record CAYZSN010000061.1, read on the forward strand.
GGTGCGAAGCAACCTCGGGCGCATCCTGCCGCCGCCATGATTTACTTCGAAGACCTGAAGCTGGGCGACACCTTCCGCACGCCGGAGCACACGGTGACGGCGGAGGAGATCATCGCCTTCGGCCGGCAATACGACCCGCAGCCGTTCCACACCGACGCGGCGGCGGCCAAGGCCTCGCTCTTCGGCCGGCTCGTCGCCAGCGGCTGGCACACGGCCGCCGTCACCATGGGCCTCATGGTGCGCGGCGAGATGGCGCTCGACGGCGGGGTCATCGGGCAGGGGGTGGACGAACTCCGCTGGCCGCGGCCGGTGTTGCCCGGCGACCGCCTGCGCGTCGTGATGGAAATCACCGCGCTGGATCCGCAGCCGTCGCGCACCGGGCGCGGCAGGGTCGGGCTGCACTGCCGCACGCTCAATCAGGAAGACGTCGTCGTGCAGGAGATGACGGCGCGCCTGCTGGTTACCCGGCGCAACGCTTAAACCCATGAAGCCCGTCTTCTTCGCTGCACAGGTTGCCACCCTCTTCGTCGCCCTCTTGCACCTCTGGTTCCTTGGGCTGGAAATGTTCCTGTGGACCAAACCGTATGGGCGACGCGTATTCGGCCTGACGGAAGAGAAGGCGCAGCTGACCAAGTCGCTCGCGGCCAATCAAGGCCTCTACAATGGATTCCTGGCGGCAGGGCTTTTTTGGGGCATGGCCAGTGCGCCCGGCGGAATCAACCTGCGGCTTTTTTTCCTCGGTTGCGTCATCGTCGCCGGGATTTTCGGCGCGCTCACCGTGAGCCGGAAAATCCTCTATGTCCAGGCCCTGCCCGCGGTCGTGGCCGTGGCCCTCACTTACCTGTCCAGGCTATAGCTGAAAACCCAGTTCGCGCGTCACGGCCGCAAGGCCGCCGACCACGACCCGGGCGCCGGCGGCCGTGAGTTCCGCCGCGGTGTGCGTGCCGGTGGTGACGCCGATGAAGGCGAGCTGCGCATTCGCGGCGGTCGCCACGTCGAAGGGCGAATCGCCGACGAGGGTCGTGCCGGCCGCGCCAACCTTCAATTGGGCGAGCGCATGCCGCGTGAATTCCGGGTGCGGCTTGATCCACCGGGTGTCCTCCGCGCCGAAGATGCCGTCGAGCAGCGGCGTGAGGCCGAGGTGGGTGCAGACCTCGCGGGCCGCGGGGCCGCGCTTGTTGGTCAGCACCGCGCGGGGCACGCCGGCGGCGCGCAACGCGCCGAGGAGCTCGCGCGCGCCCGGCAGGAGCGCGGCGTCGTCGAGATTGGTCGCCTGCCAGTGCTCGAGGAACAGCGGGCGCAGCGCCGCGACGTGCCCGGCGCCGGCGAGCTTCGCGATGGCCTCCTCGAGGCCGCCGCCCACCGCGGCGCGCACCTGCGCCAGCGTCGGCTCGGGCAGCCCGAGCTTCCGCATGGCGTACGCATGGCAGCGGTGGATCGCCTGGAAGTGGTCGATCAGGGTGCCGTCGAGGTCGAACAGGACGCAGGTGGGACGCATGAAGCGGCGAGCATCGCTGAGGTGCCTTCATGCGGGCGAGGCAAAAGTCAGCCGCCAAAACGCCAAAGGCCGGTGGCCAAGCTCCAAACAGCTCGGAATTCGAATTTCGACGTTTTAGTCGGGAACTTTTTTTGGCGTTTGAAAGCTGGCGTTTGGAATTTTCAGTATCCACGGGATTGCGCTCCCGCGCGGATTCAACCACCCTGGCTGGGCATGGAAACGCTTTCGTCGCTGCTCCCGATCATCCAGCTGGCCATCACCCCCGTCATTTTGATCTCCGGCATGGGCGCGCTGATGATCACGCTGACCAACCGCATGGCGCGCATCGTCGACCGGGCGCGCGTGGTGGCCGAGGCGATGCCGGCGGCGGAAGCGGCCGACCGGACGCACCTTGACGACCAGCTCCACATCATGTGGGGGCGGGCGCTGATGATCCGGCGCGCGGTGACCAGCGCCGGCCTGAGCATGCTGCTTTCCTGCCTCATGGTCGTCGCGATCCTCGGCGCGGCCAAATTCCAGCTGCCGCTCGGCACGGTGGTGCTCGGCCTGTTCGTCGCCAGCATCCTGCTGCTGACCGCGTCGCTGGTGGATTTCCTGCGGGACATCTTCGTCTCCCTGCACGCGTTGAAACTCCAGGTCGAGCGGGCGCGCGCGCGCCCGGTCACCGCGGCGCCCTGGCCGCCCGCGGAGAGCCGGTAGGATCTTTCGCCCGCCCTTCGCATGACCGAACCCGCCTCCAATGCCCGCGCCGATGCGACGCTCGCCGGCGACGGGCTGTCGGTCGGGCTTGGCGGCGACTGGTCGATCACCGCCGGGGCCCGGCCCGGTTGGGAAACCGTGCGCGCCGGCCGCGCGCCGAAGCGCGTGGTGCTGCGCGATGACGGCCTCGGGCAGTGGGACAGTTCCCTCCTGCTGTTCGTGTTCGAGGTGCAGCAATGGTGCAAGCTCACCGGGGCATATTGCGACACACGGGAACTGCCCGACAGGATCCGGACCCTGCTGGGCCAGATGTCGGCGTCACACGAGACCAGCGTGCCCTTCGACCGCTCGCACAATTTCATCGAGGTCCTCGGCCACGCGACGCTCGATGTCTGGCGCAAGGTGCGCGTCTTCGCCTCCTTCATCGGCGAATGCGTGCTCGGCGCCGGGCGGCTGGCGAAGCGCCCGCGGAAGTTCCGCTGGGCCGACTGCATCGAGGAGATGCAGCTCTGCGGCGCGATGGCGCTGCCGATCGTCGGCTTGGTGAGCTTCCTCGTCGGCGTCACGCTGGCCTACACCGGCGCCATCGTGCTGCGCCAGTACGGCGGCGACATCTACGTGGCGGACCTCATCGGCCTGTCGATGGTCCGCGAAATGGGCGCGGTGATGACCGGCGTCGTGCTGGCCGGCCGCACCGGCGCGGCCTTCGCCGCCACCCTTGGCAACATGAAGGCCAGCGAGGAGATCGACGCGCTCGAGACGCTGGGCATTTCCGCGGTCGATTTCCTCGTGCTGCCGCGCCTGCTCGCACTCGGCGTGATGACGCCGCTGCTTGCCCTGTACGCCAACGCCCTCGGCATTGTCGGCGGCATGGCGGTGTCGCTCAGCGTCCTGAAGATCCCGCCGGCGGCCTACTGGGTGGAGATGCTCACCATCGTCGACCTCTCGGACGTGCTGGTCGGCCTGGTCAAGGCCGTGACCTTCGGCTTCATCGTCGGGCTGTCGGGCTGCCTGCGCGGCATCGAGGCGGAGCGCAGCGCCGCCGGCGTGGGCCGGGCCGCCACCTCGGCCGTGGTGACCGCGATCCTGATCATCATCATCGCCGACGCGATCTTCGCGGTGATCTTCAACATCCTCGGGCTCTGACCATGGCCGAACGCACCGTTCCCCCCGCCATCGAAGCCGCCGGCCTGACCTGCGGCTACGACGGCAACGTCGTGCTGAAGGACGTGTCCTTCACCGTGCCGCGCGGGGAGATCTTCTTCATCATCGGCGGCAGCGGCTGCGGCAAGAGCACGCTGCTGCGCAATTTGATCGGCCTGAACAACCCGATGGCGGGCAAGGTGAGGTTCCTCGGCAAATCGTTCACCGACGCCGACCTCGCGGCGCGGCGCCGGATGCTGAAGACCTTCGGCGTGCTCTACCAGGGCGGCGCGCTCTGGAGTTCGCTCACGCTGCGGCAGAACGTGGCGCTGCCGATGGAGGAGCACACCGCACTTTCGGGCCGCGAGATCGCCGAGCTGTCGTGCCTGAAGCTGGCGCAGGTCGGCCTCACCGGCTTCGAGGATTACTACCCGGCGGAAATCAGCGGCGGCATGCGGAAACGCGCCGGCCTCGCCCGCGCCCTGGCGCTGGACCCCTCGATCGTGTTCCTCGACGAGCCGTCGGCCGGCCTCGACCCGGTGACGTC
>CAYZSN010000062.1:0-22334 GCA_964481095.1 uncultured Oleiharenicola sp.
CTCGGCGCGGAATTCGTGCACGGCGGCAACCGCCTCATCCGCCGGCTGCTCAAGCGGGCGGGCCGGAAAACGCGCGCCCTCGCGCCGGCCATGTGGTTCCGCGAAAACGGACGGCTGGGGCGGCGGGCGGACTACTGGGACCGGATCGCCCGGGTCGCGGGCCGCATCCCGCGCCGGGATCGCGGCTGGTCGTTCGCGCAGTTTCTCCGGCGTGAACACCGGAAAATTCCCGCGGCGGACCGGCAGCTGGTGGCCGCGTACGTCGGAAGCTTCAACGCCGCGCCCATCGCGCGGATCAGCGCGCATGCCGTCCGCGCCCACCACGCCGGGGCCGATACGACCGATCAAAAATTGCGGGGCCGTTACGACGCGATCCTGCGCGCGATGGTCCGCGAATGGCCGGCGCGGCGGGTCGAGCTCCGCCTCAAGGCGGTCGTCCACGGCATCCAATGGCGTTGCGGCGGGGTCAGCGTGCGCGTCGGCGGCCAGGGGAAACGGTTCGCGACCTACCAGGCGCGGGCCGTGGTGGTGACCCTGCCGCTGGGTGTGCTGCGCGCGAACCGCGTGAAATTTTCGCCGCCCCTGGCGGCGCGGCAGCGCCTGTTCCGGCGGGCCGGCTGGGGCCAGGTGGTGCGGGTCGTGATCCGTTTTCGCCGCGGTTTCTGGTCCGCGCCCTTCCTGCCGCGCGGCCTCGCATCGCGCAACGGGCGCAATTTCGGGTTCGTCAACGCTCCCGGCGAACTCCTGCCGGTGTGGTGGGCGCTGGACGCCCCGGCGCCCGTGCTCACGGGTTGGGCCGGCGGCGAGATTGCGGAAAGGTTCCGGGATGCCTCGCGCCGCGAACTGCGCCGGGCGGCCGTGGCTTCGCTCGCCCACATCTTCGGGACCACGCGCCGGGCCGTCGATGCCTGGGTGGCGGATTTCCTCGTGCACGACTGGCGGCACGATCCATTCGCGCTCGGGGCCTACAGTTATCCGGTGGCCGGGGGCGGAGATATTCCGGAGCGGCTGGCCGAGCCCGTGCAGGACACGCTGTTTTTTGCCGGCGAGGCGCTGGCGGAGGAATACGGCACCGTGCACGGCGCGCTCGACAGCGGGCGGCAGGCCGCCCGGCGGGTGGCGGGAATCCTCGAAGCGGAGCGGCGACGCTTATGAACCTTTAGCCCCGTTCGCGAACAACCGGACCATTTCGCGGTTGAAGGCCGGGATGTCCGCGGGCTTGCGACTGGTGACCAGGTTGCGGTCGACGACCACCTTCCGGTCGGTCCACCTGGCGCCGGCGTTCTTGAGGTCAGTCTGCACCGAGGGGAAGGAGGTGAGCCGGCGGCCGCGCACCGCCTTGGCCTCGATCAGCAACTGCGGCCCGTGGCAGATCGCCGCCACGGGTTTGCCCGCCTTGAAGAACGCCTGCACGAAGCGGACGGCGCCGGGTTCCTGCCGCAGCGCATCCGGATTCATCACGCCGCCCGGCAGCAGCAGGGCGTCGTAAGCCGCAGCCTTGGCGCGGGCCAGCGCGGTCTGCACCGCCAGCGATTTCGTGGGGCGGCCGTGCCGCACGCCCTGGACGCGGGACCCGGCCGGGGAGATGATCGATGCGTCGGCGCCGGCCTTTTGCAAGGCCGCGCGCGGCTGCGTGAGTTCGACCTCTTCGAAGCCATCGGCGACGAGGATGGCGATTTTCTTGCCGGCGAGGGTGGGTGATTTTTTTCTCATGACGGAGGAAGGGTTGGAGGGAGCGACTCACGACTTGGAACGCCTGGCGGCCGCTTGGTGCGGGGGAAAATTCCCGGTCACGGCCGCGGGGCGGGCCCGCTGGCCCGTCAGGGTGGCGCCGGCGAGCGGGGCATAGGGCAATTCCCGGTCCTCGCGCACCGCGCGCAGCAGCAGCGCGCCGCGGCTCATGTCCCCGCGACCCACGAAGTCGGACGGGAACAACGCGCGCGGGCCGAACACCGCGGTGAGCGCCTCCCGGTATTTGGGCGTCGCGATGCTGCCCAGCAGGACGACCGATCCCTTCCGACCGAGCCTTTTCGCCAGCACCGCGAGGTCGCGTTCGAGTGGTTCGAGGAATTCGCGGTCACCGGCTTCGATCTCCGTCCGGCCGAACGCCGCAACCTCCCCGGGCCACACGAGACGTTCCGGCGCCCAGAGGCCCCCGTTGGCGGTAATGACCCGCACCAGGCCGGGGTCGCGCTCGAAGTGTCGCGCGTAGGTGATTTTCCCGCGGAAATAGAGCCCGCTCATGAACGCGAAGGCCTCGGCCAGCGGCAGGCCCTCGGCGTGGAACTGGCGCGCCAGCGGGAAGGGCGCCTTGGGGTTCAGCAGGAAACGCGCGCGCATCCCGCCGGCGAAGGCGGGGGAGAGGAGGAAGGCGCGGGCCGAAGAAGAGGGCACGGGGAAAGGAACCGCCGGGAAGACGCGGCTACTATGTATGGATGCCGCGCGTCCGCCCAGGTTCCGAACCCGCCCGTTTCATCCCGCCGATGAAGGCGCTGGGCGTGCCCGTGCTTCCGGCCGATGCCGCGGCCTGGCGAAGCGAAATCAAATTCGACGGCTACCGGGCCATCGCCATCCGCAACGGCCCCGACGTGTCGCTCGTGTCGCGCAACCGGAAGCCGCTGGATTTTCCCTCCTTGCCGCCGGCGCTCGCCAGGCTCCGTTGCGCCAGCGTCGTGCTCGACGGCGAGATCGTCGCGCTCGACGCCGCCGGGCATTCCCGCTTCCAGCTGCTGCAAAACCGCGAGGACGGCGGCGGGGCGGTCGTGTACTACGTCTTCGACCTGCTGCACCTCAACGGCCGGTGGCTGCTGGACGCGCCGCTCGAGGAACGGCGGCGGGCGCTCGAAAAACTGCTGGGCAAGGCGAAGGGCCCGGTGCGGCTGTCGCCGGTCTTCGACGTGGCGCCCGCAACCCTGCTCGAGGAAGCCCGGCGCAGCGGCCTCGAGGGCATCGTGCTCAAGCGCCGCGGCTCGCCGTATGAGCCCGACCGCCGCTCCGGCGCGTGGCTGAAGGTGAAGAACCTCAACGAGCAGGAATTTGTCATCGGCGGCTTCACGCCGCCGCAGCGCAGCCGCCTGGGCTTCGGGGCGATCTTGGTGGGTTACTACCGCAGCGGCCGGCTCATTTACGCGGGCAAGGTCGGCAGCGGCTTCAACACCGCGCTGCTGCATTCGCTCCACGCGGCTTTCCTTTCCCGCCGGCGCGAGGCCTGTCCCTTCACCGATTTGCCGCGGGCGAAAAGGCCGCGCTTCGGCACCGGCATGACGCCGGCCGAAATGCGCCGGGTCACGTGGGTGAAGCCGGAGCTGGTGGCGCAGATAAAATTCACGGAGTGGACCCACGACGGACTCCTGCGCCAGCCGGTGTTCCTCGGGTTGCGAACGGACAAGCCCGCGCGACAGGTGCGCCGCGAGGCGGCGGCCCAAAAAGTTCGAACCGGCTCCCCGCGCAGTTCGCAGAATTAAGTAGTCTATTAAACTACTTGGTCGGCCTTGCGGCTCGTCCCGGTCCACCTCGGAAATCCGGCAACAAGTAGTCTATTAAACTACTTATGCCCGGGATCGGAGGGGGGAAGCAAATCGCCCTTTGAGGCGGCTTTCCCGACGGGCGGCCGGGGGCGGCCGTTTTCGATCAGCGCCACTGCTTCGTGTTTTCCTTCGCGATGCGCGCCATGGAGCGCCGGGTCAGCACCGAACTGTCGTCCTGCCGCGCGCTGACGGGCCGGGCGTCGGTCCCGGACTTCATGATGAGCCAGACCGGCTTCTTCTCCTCGCCGCGGATGCGGAACAGGTGCCAGGCGCCCCGGAGCTTTTTCCCGTGCAGCTCCAGCTTGAGATCGCCGGAGGCATGGCTGCCGCCAGTCAGCTCGTAGGTGCCGATGTCCCACACCATGACGGTGCCGCCGCCATACTGGCCCTGCGGGATCGTGCCTTCGAAGCGCAGGTAATCGAGCGGGTGGTCCTCGACCTCGAAGGCCGCGCGCTTCACGCCCTGCTCGGTCGAGAGGCCCTTGGGCACGGCCCACGACTTGAGCGTGCCGTCCATCTCGAGCCGGAAATCGTAGTGGAGGTGGGAGGCCGCGTGCTTCTGGATGACAAAGCGGCCGCCGGTCGCGCCCGGTTTCGCCCGGACCTTCGCCGGCGCCGGCTCGCGGGTCTTGGTGAAATCCCGCTTGGCGCGGTATTCCTTCAGCGAGGAAGGCGCCTCGTCGTCCGCGGCGGCGGCGGTGAAGGCGCGCGGCAGCTTCTGCTTCAATTTCAGGATCGGGGCGAAGAGATCGCCGGATTTCTTCAGGCGCTTGAGCACGGCGGCCGGCGAAAAGAAGAGGCGCGCGGGTTTCCTGGTGCGCCACGCCCGGGTCAGCTCCGCCCACGTGACGGGCGTGGAGACGAACGGCTCCTCCCGCTTCCCGCGCACCGAGTAGGCGGCGACCGTGGTTTTGTTGGCGTTGTTCTGGCTCCAGTCGATCAGAACTTTTTCCCGGCGCAGGGCCTTCGACATGTTGCTGACCACGAGCGACGGATTTTCCTTCACGAGCAGGTCGGCCATGGCCTTGGCGAAGGCGCCCGTGGCGGCGTAGGTGACCTTGGTGTTCAGCGGCAGGTAAAGCTGGAGGCCCTTGGAGCCGGACACCTTGGCGAAGAGTTCGAGGCCGAGCTTGTCCGTCACCGCCCTGAGCTTGAAGGCGACCTGGATGCAGGAGAGCAGGTCCGCGCCCTCGCCCGGGTCGAGGTCAAAGGCGACGTGCGTGGGGCATTGGGGCGCCGCGGCCCGGTGCAGGAACGGATGGAGCTCGATCGCGGCGAGGTTGGCGCACCAGGCCAGCGCCGCCGCGTCATTGATCACGATGTAGCGCGTCGAACCTTCGCCGTGCCGGCGGGCGACCTCGGTCGTCTCGAGCCAGGCCGGCGCGAACTTTGGCGCGTTTTTCTCGTAGAACTTCTCGCCCTGCACGCCGTCGGGAAAACGGATCAGGGTGACGGGCCGGCCGCGCAGGTGGGGCAGAAGCCAGGGCGCGACCGTGAGGTAGTAGCGGACGAGGTCGCCCTTCGTGAACCCGGTCCGGGGAAAGAAGACCTTGTCGGGGTTCGTGAACTTCACCTCGTGGGCGATGGACTTCCGGGGCATGGCTCAGGCGGCGCGTTTGCGAGCGGGCGAGCGGGCCTTGGTGGCCGCGGGTTTGGCTTTTCCCGAATCCCGCAGGCTGCGTTCCAGCACCTCGACCAGGTCGATCACATTGGTGGCGGCCCTGGCCTTGCCGGGCTTGGCGGGAAGGCTCCTGCCCCCGCTCTCGATCTTGCGGTCGATCAGTTTCATCAGGGCCGACTTGTATTCGTCGGTATAGCGGCGCGGATTCCATTTCTCCGTCATCTGGTCCACCAGCGTCGCGGCCATTTTGGCAGCCTTGCCGGCGGGAGCCGGCGCGGCGGGCACGCGGATGCTGGCGGGCGGGATCAGCTCGTCCTCGAAGCGCATGAGTTCCAGCACGAGCAGGTTGCCGTTGGCCTTGACGGCCGCGAGATGCTGGCGCGTGCGGATGATGACCTTGGCGATGCCGGCCTTGTTGGTGTCGGCCAGCACCTGGCGCAGGAGATGGTAGGCGCCGGCGCCCCCTTTCTGCGGCTCGAGGTAATATGGCTTGTAGAAGAAGACCGGGTTGATCTGCGCGAGGGAAACGAAGTCCACGATGTCGATGGTTTCGGTGGCCTCGAGGTCCACGCGCTTGAAGTCCTCGTCCTTCAGCACGACGAATTTCCCTTTTTCGTATTCATAGCCCTTCACGATCTCGGACCACGGCACCTCCTTGCCGTCGACTTCCGCGACGCGCTTGTAGTTCACGGGGCTGAGGTCCTTGCTGCGCAACAGGCGGAATTTCAATTCCTCGGTGCGGCTGGCATTTTGCAGCGCGACGGGGATGGTGACGAGGCCAAAGCTGATCGATCCGGTCCAGATTGCTCTCATGCCGGTTTGGACCGCCGGGTCCCGGGTGGGTTCGCCCTTTTGTGCGGGCGGGCAAAAGGGCTTTCCCGCGCGATTTTTTTCTGCACCCTCTGGCGGCATGATGTTGCCCGCCCCCGCTCCTACGGACATTCCCTGATGACTCCCATGCGGATTTATTTCATGGGCATCTGCGGGACGGCAATGGGGCAGGCGGCGCTGCTGGCGCGCGCGGCCGGGCATGAGGTGCTCGGCGCCGACGCGGGGGTTTATCCGCCGATGAGCACGGTGCTGGCGTCGGCCGGCATCACGCTCCACGAGGGCTACGACCCGGCGCGGCTCGAAAAGCTCAAGCCCGACCTCGTCGTCATCGGCAACGCCATGTCGCGCGGCAATCCCGAGGTCGAGTGGCTGCTCGACACCCGGGCCATTCCATTCTCGTCGCTGCCGGCGCTGCTCGCGGATTTTGTCCTGAAGGGCCGCAAGAACATCGTCATTGCCGGCACGCACGGGAAGACCACGACCACGGCGCTCACGGCGTTCCTGCTGCGCGAGAACGGCCGCGACCCGGGTTTCCTGATCGGCGGTGTGCCGCAGGATCCGCCGACGGGCAGCCATCTCGGCGCGGCAAACGATCCTTTCGTGATCGAGGGCGACGAGTACGACAGCGCGTTCTTCGACAAGCGCAGCAAATTCATCCATTACGCGCCGCACGTGGCGGTGCTGAACAACCTCGAGTTCGACCACGCCGACATCTTCCGCGACCTCGCCGACGTGCAGCGAACGTTCCTGCACCTCGCGCGCATCGTGCCGCGCAACGGCTGGATCGTGCTCAATGGTGACGACGACAACCTGCGCGCGCTCGGCGCCTTCCCGTGGACCCGCGTCGTGAAGGTCGGCACGGGCGAGGGGAACGACGTGCGCATCACCGATTTCAAGGAAAGCCCGGCCGGCGTGGAGTTCCGGCTCGAATGGCGCGGCGAGGAGCCGACGGCGGTGAGGTGGGCGCAGCCCGGCATCTTCAACGCCCGCAACGCCGCGATGGCGGCGGTCGCCGCGGCGCTGGCGCTTTTTCCCGACGATCCCGCGCAGCTCAAGCTCGGCGCGCTGGCCCGTTTCCGCGGCGTAAAGCGCCGGCAGGAGCTGCTGGTCGACACGCCGCGGCTGAAGGTGATCGAGGACTTCGGCCACCACCCGACGGCGCTGGCGGAGACGCTACAATCCCTGCGCGCGCGCCATCCCGGCGCGGTGCTCAGCGCGGTGTTCGAACCGCGCAGCAACACGGCCCGCACGAAGGTGCTGCAGGCCGGCTTCACCCGCGCGCTGGGCGGGGCGGACGAGGTTTACATCGGCGCGGTCAGCCGCGCCGACCGGCTGAAGGAGGACGAGCGTTTCGACGTCGAGGCGGTGATCCAGCACCTCGAGACGCAGGGCGTACACGCCTTCACCGCGGACACGAACGCGGCGCTGTTGGAAAAACTGCGGGCAAACACGCAGGCGGCAAAGGAGCCGCAGCTCGTGGTGTTCTTCACGAACGGTTCCTTCGACGGCATCATCGAGAAGTTCGTGGCCGCAAGCCGCTGAGCGCGTCGGGTGCTCAGGGCGCGCCGGCCCCGGCGTGGAGTTCCATCAGGTGCGCATGCGCCTTGGCCAGCCGTTCCTTGAGGGCGTCGAGCCGGTCACGCTGCCGCTTGATCATGGCTTCCACGCGGGGTTCGGTACCATCGGTGGCGTTGACCATGCGCAGGAGCATGTCGGCGTTGGCATCCACCTCGCGCTCGAGCGTGCGCACGCCCATCTCGTTGCCCTCGATCAACAGGTCGCGCACCGTGCGGCCGTTGAGCTGGTGGGCGAGGTGGTTGGCCTTGGCGACGGGGGAGGCGTTCGGGCCGGCGTAGGACAGCGACCGGATGTTGGAAAAACAGACCGCGAGTTCGCGCGCGGTTTCCTCCGGCATCAGCGGCAGGTTGGTGTCGAACCACGCCTGCAGTTCGTTGCCATCGTCGGCCTCGACCTTCCAGGCCAGCGGATCGGGATCGCGCGGGCCGCTCGGGATGCAACCAGCGAGAATCAGCAGGCCGAACCCGCCGCAGGTCAACGCGCGGTTCATGGCCGGGGTCACTGCGCCTGCCTGGCGACCTTGAATTCGGCGGGCTTCTGGCCCTTGGGCAGGGCGAGCAGGTCGTAATCCTGATAGCCGGTGATCTTCACGTCGACGAACTCGCCGACAGGCAGCTCGCGCGGGACGTAGACGCGGCCGTCGATGTCGGGGGCGTCGGCCTCGCCGCGGGCGACACCGGGTTCCTCCACGAGGACCTTGAGGGTCTGGCCGACGTACGACTTCGAAACCTCGCCCGCGATGCGCTGCTGCAGCGCCATCAACTTGTGCCAGCGGGCTTCCTTGACCTTGGGAAGGATCTGATCGGGCATCTTGGCGCCGCGCGTGCCTTCCTCCTGGGAGTAGCGGAACACGCCGAGGCGTTCGAACTTCGTCTCCTCGATGAACGCGCAGAGTTCGGCGATGTCGGCTTCGGTCTCGCCCGGGAAGCCGACGATGAAGGTGGTGCGGACCGCGATGCCCGGGATGCCGGCGCGGATGCGCTTGATCAGGTCGCGGATGTAGTCGCCGCTCGTCTCCCGCTGCATGCGCCCGAGCATGTGGTCGGAGATGTGCTGGAGCGGGATGTCGATGTAGCGGGCGACCTTCGGGCACTCGGCGATCGTGCGGATGAGCTCGTCGCTCCAGTGCGCCGGGTGCGTGTAGAGCAGGCGGATCCAGAAATCGCCCTCGATGGCGTTGAGCTCGCGGAGGAGGGTGGTGAGCGCGGTGCCGCGCGAGGAATCGACCGGCGTGCGCGGGTTCGGGCGCTGTTCCCACGTGTCCATGCCGAAGAAGGTCGTGTCCTGGGAGATCAGGTTGAGTTCCTTCACGCCTTCCCGCACGAGCCGGCGGGCTTCCTGGACGACGCTGTCCACCGTGCGGCTGCGGTGGCGGCCGCGGATCTGCGGGATGATGCAGAAGGTGCACGGGTGGTTGCAGCCCTCGGCGATCTTGATGTAGGCAAAATGATTCGGCGTGAGCCGGAAGCGGGGCGTGTTGTAGTCCGGGATGTAGGTGGACCTGCCCTCGATGAAGACGGCGGGCTCGGCCTTCGGCTCGCCCCGGCCGCGCTCCCTGGCGTAGATCTCCTCGATGATCGGCGCGACCTTGGTGACCTGGTCGAGGCCGATGAAGGCGTCGACCTCGTCGTGCAGCTCGGTCTTGAGGTCCTTGGCGAACCGCTGGCTCATGCAGCCGGCGACGATGAGCTTCTGTTCCTTGCGGCGTTTCTTCATCCCCTTGTGCTGGTGCACCTCGAGGATGTGGCCGATGGACTCCTCCTTGGACGAGTCGATGAACGAGCAGGTGTTGACGATGTCGACGTCGGCTTTTTCCGCCTCGGGGATCACGGCCATGCCCGCCTTGTGCAAATGGCCGACCATGATCTCGCTATCGACGAGATTCTTGGCGCATCCGAGGGAGATGAGGCTGACTTTTATCCTGGTGGCGTGGGGGCGGGGGCGGCCGGCGACGGCCGGCCCGCAAAATGAAAACGGCGGTCATCGACCGCCGCTACAGGAAGAGCGCTGGGGACAGCGCTTACTTCTTGGCCTTGGCGATGGCGGCCTTGAGGCGGGCGTTGCGGCGCTTGTGGTAGGCGACGCGGCGTTTCTTCTTGATGTGTTTGTTGAGTTGTTGACCCATAAAATTAAGGAAGGGAGGGAAGGTTGTGCCGCAAAAGCCGCGCGGTAGTCAAGCGCCCGGATGAAGCCTCGAGCTTGGGGCAAGGAGCCATGAGCCAAGCCAGTCCTTCGATGGCCTGGTTCCCCGCTCGCTGCTCCTAGTACCGGGCCAGGGTGGGGTCGATTTGTTCCGCCCAAGCGTCGATGCCCCCGGCCACGTTGGTCACCTGCGTGAAACCATGGGCCCGGAGAAACTGGGTGACCCGCAGGCTGCGCTGGCCAACCTTGCAAAAAGCGAGGATGAGCCGGTCCCGGGGCAAACCCCCTAGATTCTCCGGAATCTGGCGCATCGGGATGCACATGCTCCCGGGCACGGAGCAAATCGCGACCTCGAACGGCTCGCGAACGTCAAGCAGCAGCGCGCCTTCGTCCAGGCGCTGGGCGGCGGTGGCGACATCGATTTCGAGCGGAACTTCCATGGCGTGGACGGGGAAATTTGCCGCCCATTGGCAAAAAGCAATCCCGTTGCCACCAGTTCGCCGTTGACCCCTTTCGAGGGCCCGAAATCCTTCGGGCCCATGTCCGATCGTTTTGTTGTCATCATGGCCGGCGGCCGCGGCGAACGTTTCTGGCCCCAGAGCCGGATGACGCGCCCGAAGCACCTGCTGCCGATCGTCGGCGAGAAGTCGATGCTGACGCAAACGGTGGAGCGGCTCGCGGGCGTCGTGCCGAAGGAAAACATCCTCGTGCTCACCACGCAGGCGCAGCTCGAGGGCTGCCGCCAGGCCTGCGCCGACCTGCCGCCGGAAAACATCGTGGCCGAGCCGATGGGCCGCGACACCGCGGCCGCGACCGGCCTGGCACTGCTCCTGGTCAAACGGCGCAGCCCGCGGGCGACCTTTGCGATGCTGCCGGCGGACCACGTGATCCACGACAAGCCCGAGTACCGCAAGCTGCTCACGCTCGCCTTCGACGCGGCGGAGAGCGAGCCCGTGCTGGTGACGCTGGGCATCAAGCCCACCGAGCCGGCGACGGGCTTCGGCTACATCGAGGTGGGCGACCAGTGGAAGAAGATTGGCAACCGCCTCGTGTACTCGGCCAGGCGCTTCGTGGAGAAACCCGATGCGAAAACCGCGCAGGCCTACCTCGCCTCCAACCACTATTATTGGAATGCCGGCATGTTTGTCTGGCAGGTGCCGGTCGTGGAGGCCGCGTTCCGGACGCACGCGCCGGGCCTGTACGCCGGCCTCGCGCAGCTGGAGCACGCAGGCAAGTCCGGCTGGGAGGCCGCGCTGGCGAAGCTTTACCCGACGCTGCCCCGGATTTCCGTCGACTACGCGCTGATGGAAAAATCGACCAATGTCGTCGTCGTGCCCACGACCTTCGACTGGGACGACGTCGGCGCATGGCCGGCCATCGCCAAGCATTTCCCGCAGGACGACCACGGCAATGTGCTCCGCGGCGTCGCCGTGGTGGAGCACGGCGCGAACAACCTGGTCGTTTCCTGCGAGGGCCACCTGACCGCGGTGGTCGGAGCCAGCGACCTGATCGTCGTCCATACGCCCGACGCCACGCTCGTGGTGCCCAAGGCCCGCGCCCAGGAAATCAAGGAACTGCTCAAGCGCCTCGGCGAGGACGCCGCCAAGAAGAAATACCTGTGAGCGATGCGCTGCCTCGGCATCGACTACGGCACCAAGCGGGTGGGCCTGGCCCAGGGCGATGATATCGGCGTGGCCACGCCGCTGCCCGCGCTGGTGGAGGCCGACCCGGCGGTGCGCTGGACGAAGCTCGGCGAAGCCATCAAGGCGCGCCGCATCACCGATCTCGTGCTCGGTTACCCGTACAACATGGACGGGTCCGTCGGTTTCAAGGCCAAGGAGGTGGACGCATTCGCGGCGAAGCTGAAGGCCGAGTTCGGCCTGCCGGTGCATCTCGTGGACGAGACGCTCACCAGCGCCGAGGCGGAGTCCTCGATCGCGAAGAAGGATCGGCGCGGCGTGCGCGACTCCGGCCTGGTGGACTCCCGCGCCGCCTGCCTGATCCTGCAGGACTTCCTCGACCAGACCATTCCGCCGCCTTCGGCGGCCGAATGAACGTTCAACATCCAACATTGAACGTTCAACTTTCGATGGTTCCCGGAAATTGAGCGTTGGACGTTGAGCGTTGAACGTTCGATGTTGTGATTGAATTCCTGCCGTGAAGTCCCCGCCAAAGAAAAGCCAGCGTTGGAAATGCGTCGTCGCCTACGACGGCACGCACCTGCACGGCTGGCAGAGCCAGGAGGGCGGCAACACGGTCCAGGATCTCGTCGAACGGCAGTTGAAGAAAATCTTCGGCCAGCCGATCCGCATCGAGGGCAGCGGCCGGACCGACTCGGGCGTGCACGCGCTGGCGCAGGTTTTCCATTTCGACGCCGCCTGGCGGCACGGGGCGGAGAAGCTGCGGCGGGCAATCCAGACCGGCCTGCCGCGTTCCATCCAGCTCAAGGCGGTGCGCGCGGCCGGGGCGAAATTCCACGCCCGGTTCGACGCGAAGGGGAAAATCTACCGCTACCATCTCGACCTCGGCGAAGGTGATCCCTTCGTGCGGGCCTATTGCTGGATCCTGAACCGCGACCTCGACTGGCCGAAGGTGCGCGCCGCGGCGAAGGTGCTGAAGGGCCGGCACGACTTCTGGGCCTTCTCCGGGGAGAACGACCGCACCTATGAGACGACGGTGCGCCACCTGCGCCGGCTGCAGATCGCGCGCCACGGCCGGAAGGTGACCTTCACCTTCGAGGCCGACGGCTTTCTCTACAAGATGGTGCGCAGCCTGGCCGGCGCGCTGGTGAACGTCGGCCTCGGCAAGCTCACGGTGGCCGAGGTGGCGGCGATGCTGAAAAGCCGCCAGCGCATCGCGGCCGTGGTGACCGCGCCGCCGCAGGGACTTTTCCTCGTCCGGGTCCGTTACTGAGAGAAGGAGATTGCGACGGGCGGCGGGATCCGCAGATTCGCGGCGGGAACGGGCTGTTTCCCATGAACCTTCTCCAGCTCTGGCGCGACCGGCTCGACGTGGTTTTCCCGCGCGCCTGCGTGCATTGCGGCGGCGTGGTGGAGGAGGGCAGCTACCGGCACCTGTGCCCGGTGTGCGCGCGGGGGCTGCACCTGGTTGCCGCGCCGCATTGCACGACCTGCGGGCATCCGTTTTTCGGCGAGATGGAGGAGAACCGCCTGTGCGAACACTGCGAGACGCTCGAGCCGCGCTTCGGCCAGGGGAAAACCGCGGTGCTGCTGCAGGGCCCGGGACGCTCGCTCGTCCACGCCCTGAAATACCACGCGAAGCTGCACGTGCTGGAGGACTTCACCGCGATCATGCGGCTGGCGCCGGGCTACGCCGATTATGTGCGGGATGCGGTGCTCGTGCCCGTGCCGCTGCATCCCAAAAAACTGAAGCATCGCAAATACAACCAGAGCCGCCTGCTGGCCGATTGCTGCGTGGCGGCGGCCGGCGGGGCGACGGAGGTGCAGGAACTGCTCTGCCGCGTGGTTAACACCGCCTCGCAGACGCATTACGACCGCGAGGCGCGCCGGGAGAACCTGAAAAATGCCTTTGCTTTGGCCCCCGGGGCCACCATTAATCCGGCCCGGCATTATATCCTGGTCGATGATGTTTTTACAACGGGCTCCACACTCAATTCCTGCGCAACCGTGCTTCGCCGCGGCGGGGCGCTGAGCCTGGACGTCGTCACCTTCGGTCACGGCTGATTCCCTCCCGCTATGGCACATTTTTCCAAACCCAAGCTGCCGTCGGCCCCCAAGGCCAGCGGCGCCAAGACGCCCAAGAAGAAGATCAACACCGAGGGCCTCTGGACGAAGTGCCCCCTCTCGGGCGAGATCGTCTTCAACAAGGACCTCGAGGACAACCTGATGGTGGTACCGAAGAGCGGCTACCATTTCCCCATCGATTGCCGCGCCCGCATCGCCAGCATGATCGACGAGGGGACCTTCGAGGAGGCTGACGCCGGCGTGAAATCGTCCGACCCGCTGAAGTTCGTCGACTCCGCCACCTATCCCGACCGCATCAAGAAATACGAAAAGGCCAGCGGCCTGCCCGAGGCGGTCATCTGCGGCACGGGCAAGCTGAACGGCATTCCCGTTTCGCTCGCCGTGATGGATTTCCGGTTCTGCGGCGGCGCCATGGGCGCGGCCGTCGGCGAGAAGATCACCCGCGCCATTGAACGCGCGGTGAAGAAGAAGACGCCCTGCATCATCGTCAGCGCCTCGGCGGGCGCGCGCATGCAGGAAGGCATCTTCAGCCTGATGCAGATGGCCAAGACCAGCGCCGCGCTCGGGCGGCTGGCGGACGCGAAGCTGCCCTTCATCTCCATCCTCACCGACCCGACGACCGGCGGCGTCTCCGCCAGCTTTGCCACGCTGGGCGACGTCATCCTCGCCGAACCGGGCGCGCTCATCGGCTTTGCCGGCGCCCGCGTGATCAAGGAAACCACCAAGCAGACGCTGCCGCCCGGTTTCCAGACCGCCGAGTTCCTCTTCAAGCACGGCCTGGTGGACCAGATTGTCAGCCGCCTCGAGATGAAGGACCGCCTTACCAGCCTGCTGCAGGCGCTGCACACCCACAAGTACCACGAGCACAAGGTGCACAGCACGCCGCCGATGCCGGTGGCGGCGGCGGCCGCCAGCTGAGCGCTGGCGGAACACTCAACTTTCAACGTTCAACATCGAACGTTCAATCAACCAGTCGGGCCGACCATGACTAATGAATGCAAAGTTCGATTTGGAAGTGCGACTGCTGGATTATGCAGCGGATATTGTCCGCTTTACTGACGAAATGAATCGTTCGCCCGCGGGTGTTCATGTGGCCGGACAGCTGTTACCATCTGGCACCGCGGCGTTGCCCAATAATGGCGAAGCGCAGGCAGCGGAATCGCGAGCCGATTTTGTCCATAAGATGAGCCTTTGCCTGAAAGAACTTCGTGAATCCCGCCGTTGGCTGCTTTTGGCTCGAAGAGTGCCGCTGGTGAAGCTGCCCGACACGGTCGTTCCCCTCCTGCGGGAAAACGATGAACTCATCCGGATTTTCTTCGCGAGTATCGATACTGCCCGGAAACGTGCTTTGATTGCGAAAGCCAATGAACGTTGAACGTTCAATGTTGAACGTTGGAAGTTCACCGGCCCTTGCCGACTACGAATCGGTCAAGGAATATCTCTACGCCCTCAAGGCCGGCGGGGTGAAGTTCGGCATCGACCGCATGCGGCGGCTTGCGGCCGAGCTCGGCCACCCCGAGCGCAGCTACCCGGTCATCCACGTCGCGGGCACGAACGGCAAGGGCTCGGTTTCGGCCATGCTGGAGTCCATCCTGCGGGCCGCCGGCTGGCGCACCGGGCTCTACACGTCGCCGCACCTGGTCAAGCTGGGCGAACGCGTGCAGGTGAACCGGGAAATCCTCACCGAAGCGGAAATCGCGGCCTACGCGCGCGAACTGCAGCCGGTCGCGGCGCGAGCGGCGGCCTTCGCGCCTGAGGACCATGCCACCTTCTTCGAATTCATGACGGCGATGGCGTTCCTGCAGTTCCAGCGCAAGCAGGTGGACATCGCCGTCGTGGAGGTCGGCATGGGCGGGCGCCTCGACGCCACGAACGTGGTCCAGCCCGAGATCACCATCATCAGCTCCATCGGCCTCGACCACGTGGCGGAACTCGGCGACACGGTGGAGAAGATTGCGCGCGAGAAAGCCGGCATCATCAAGCCCGGCCGCCCGGTGGTGATCGGGCGCATGCCCGTCGGGGCCGAGCGCGTCATCCGCGAGGTGGCGGCGGCGCAAAGCGCGCCGGTGCATGCCGTGCGTGAGATTTTCGGCGAGGACCTCGCCGCTTATCCGGCCACCAACCTGGAAGGCGACTACCAGCGCTGGAACGCGGCCACCGCGACCGTCGCGGCGCGCCTGCTCCCGGCCCGCTGGAAGCTCGATGCGGCGGCGGTCAACCGCGGGTTGCGCGACGTGAACTGGCCCGGACGCTGGCAGCGCCTCGAAGTGGGCGGCCGGCACGTGATCCTCGATGCGTCGCACAACCCCGAGGGCGCCCGGACCCTGGACGCGAACCTGCGGCGGCTCATCGCCGCCACGGGAAGGAAACCGGTGATCGTCCTGGGCGTGTTGGGCGAATTCCGCGCGCGCGCCTTGCTCGAGGTCGTGACCCGCCACGCCCGCGCCCTCCATGTCGTCGTCCCGCAGCAAACGCGCGCGACCGCCTACGCCGACTTGGCGGCCCTGACGCCGCCCGCGGCCCGCCCGCTCCTGCGCGAGGACACGCTCGCGCGGATTTTCCCGGACGCCGGCACCTGCGCGCTCGGCGCGCCGGGCGAAACCGTGGTCGTGACCGGCTCGCTCTACCTGCTGGGCGAAGTGCTGGAGCGGCTGGAACCCCGCCGCGGCCCGGGCGAGGGGAGGCTGCAGGATTTCTGACGCGGCTGCGTCACGCAACATTCAACGCTAAGCATCGGACGTTCGATTTTCAGAGACGCGCGCAATCGGCGGATCCGATGGGGCTTTGAAAGTTCGATGTTCAATGTTGAACGTTGAAAGTTCGGTCCGGGCCCCCAAACCTCCGGCCTCGTCGATGACCGCCCCTCTTTCATTCGCCAAGGCCTTCCGGGGCAAGCGCGTGCTCATCACCGGCGGCCTGGGTTTCATCGGGTCGAACCTCGCCCGGACGCTGGTGGCCCTCGGCGCGAAGGTGACCTTGGTGGACAGCCTCATCCCCGAGTACGGCGGCAACAGGCGCAACATCCGCGGGCTCGAATCGAAGCTGCGGGTCGACCTCACCGACGTCCGCAATCGTTTCATCCTGCCCGTGCTCGTGGAGCAGGAGGATTTCCTGTTCAACCTCGCGGGCCAGACGAGCCACATGGACTCGATGGCCGATCCCGAGACCGACCTGGACATCAACTGCCGCGCGCAGCTCACCATCCTGGAGGCCTGCCGGAAGCACAACCCGAAGCTGCGGGTGGTTTTCGCCAGCACGCGCCAGATCTATGGCCGGCCGGAATACCTGCCGGTGGACGAGAAGCATCCGCTGCGCCCGGTCGACGTGAACGGCATCAACAAACTCGCCGGCGAGGAGTATCACCTGCTGTACAGCGATGTGTACGGCGTGCCGAGCACCGTGTTGCGCCTCACCAACACCATCGGCCCGCGCATGCGCGTGAAGGACGCCCGGCAGACGTTCGTCGGCGTGTGGATCCGCCAGCTGCTCGAGGGCAAATCCATCGAGGTCTGGGGCGGCGAGCAGCTACGCGACTTTACCTACGTGGACGATGCGGTTGAGGCCTTCCTGGTCGCCGCCACGCACCCACGCGCGGTCGGCCGCGTGTTCAATCTCGGCGGCGTGGGTAACATCAGCCTGCGCGACCTGGCCGAGATGCTGGTCGAGGTTGCGGGCGAGGGGAGTTATCGCGTGAGGAAATTCCCGGCCGCCCGGCGCAAGATCGACATTGGCGATTACTACTCCGACGGCAGCCTGATCGCCGCCGAACTCGGCTGGCGCCCGCGCACCACCATCCGCCGGGCACTGGAGAAGACCGTGGCGTATTACCGGAAGGAACTTCGCCACTATCTCTGAAGCCGGGAGCATGGAGCACGGAGCCAGTCTGCGAAATTGACGTGATGCGTGCATCTGGTGATTCTTTGGCATCGGGTCGCCTTAACTCATTTAAATCATGACTGCGTCCCGTTTTCGTTGGCGTGCGCTCAAATCATAGCTCCCCGCTCCATGCTCTCCGCTCCTCGCTCGCTCATCCTCCCCGCTGACCCCAAGGCTTCCTATCTCGCCGTCCAGGCGGAAATCGACGCGGCGATCAAGCGCGTCCTGCAGAGCGGCCAGTACATCCTCGGCCCGGAGGGCGAGGCCTTCGAAAGGGAATTTTCCGCCTGGCTCGGCGTGGCGGGCACCGCCGGCGTGGCCAACGGCACGGACGCGATCGAGCTGGCGCTGCGCGCCGCCGGCATCGGCCCCGGCGACAAGGTCGTCACGGTGGCCAACACCCTGACGGCAACCATTGCGGCGATCACCGCCACCGGGGCGCGGGTCTTTTACGCGGAGATCGAGCCGGCGACGATGCTGCTCGATGTGGCCGCGCTGGAGGCCACGCTCGCGACGCTGCGCGACCCGAAGATCAAAGCGGTCGTCCCCGTGCACCTCTACGGCCAGGCGGTGGACATGCCGCGGCTGATGGACGTGGCCGCGCGCTACAACCTGGTCGTGGTCGAGGATTGCGCGCAGGCCCACGGCGCGGCGATCGGGGAGCGCAAGGCCGGCACGTGGGGGCAGCTGGCCGCGTTCAGCTTTTATCCGACGAAGAACCTGGGCGCGCTCGGCGACGCCGGCGCCATCAGCAGCCACGACCCGGCGCTGGTTGAGAAGGTCCGGGGGCTGCGCCAGTACGGCTGGCGCAAGCGCTACGTCAGCGAAACCCCCGGCCGGAACAGCCGGCTCGACGAGCTGCAGGCCGCCATCCTGCGCGCCCGGCTGCCCCAGCTTGCGTCCGGGAACGCCCGCCGCGCCGCGCTGGCCGCGCAGTACCTCGCCGGGTTGAAGGATCTCCCGCTGGTCCTGCCGTTCACGGCGCCCGGCCGCACCCATTGCTGGCACCAGTTCGTGGTGCGGACGCCGCGCCGCGAGGAGCTGCGGGCGCAGCTCGAGAAAAAGGACATCGTGTGCGGCGTGCTCTATCCCGTGCCGATGCACCGGCAGCCGGCGTACCACGATGCGACGCTGTCCCTGCCACACTCCGAGCAGGCCTGCGCGGAGGTGCTTTCGCTGCCGCTGCACCCGGGCCTGCGCGACGAGGACGCCGCGCGGGTCATCCGCGAGGTCACCGCGTTCTTCCGCTGACCGGCGCCGGCTGGTTCAGGCCGGTGTCCTGGGGCACGTCAATCTGCAGGAACTTGCAGGCGGCCGACCAGGACGACACGATCTCCAGCTTGAACGAGCCGGCGAACGCCGCCTTGAAGATCAACGCCAGCGCGGTGGGCTTGGGTTCGGTGAGGATGGCAACCCACCAGCCGACGCTTGACCGCCGGCGCTCCAGGAAATCGAGCAGGACCTTGAGATCCTCGACCTTGGCCCGTGTGGTGACGCCCTGAAGATCCACGATGCCGTTGTATTCCGCGTTGTAGTGGCTGTCGGCCCAGAACAACTCGATGTTGCGGGTGACATCGGCGATGGAGACGGAGCCGCTGAAGCGCACGATGGCCAGGCGCTTTTCGGGCATGATATGGTAGGAAAACTTCATTCAGGATGGGCGCCCTTTGGGGCGGCACCCGTTAAAACCCCGCTCCCCCCGACTGGCTATAAAAATAGTGCAGTGCCAGTGACATCCATAAGCGAAAGGAGGCATGGGGGTGAATCACCGGTTTTCCGGGGTGAAAATCCCCGGTCCGAAACCGCGCGCCCGGCGGGTTTCCGTTCAGACCGAGCGGCCGGGCGGCTGGAACCAGGCGCGCTCGCCCTTGTGATAGGGAGCGTTGCCGTCGAAGCGGCCCGGCACCTCGGTGAACTGCAGGGCCTGGGTCGCGCCGATCTCGGAAGTGAAATAGCCGAGCAGGGTCAGCTGTTTCATCATGCGGAAATAATGCGCGGGTTCGTCCTTCGCCTTGCCGGTGTTGTGCCGCCGCTGCTCGGCGTCGAGTTCGTTGAGCAGCGCCGTGCGCTCGGCCGCGCTCGCCGCCATGAAATCGTGGCCGAACCGGGCGGTGGCGCCGGCGTTGACGGCGGCGAGGCCGGCCTTGAACGCGGCATGGCTGGCGTCGTCGTAGCACTCGTTGACCATCCACACCATGAAGGCGCCGATGCCCGTGGCCTTGGCGCCGGGCGTGTTGGTCGCCGGGATGATCGTGTCGCCGATCTCGTCGAGCAGCGCGATGTCGGCGGCGGAGAAATCGTTGCCGGATTTCTTGCCGGCGACAGCCTCGCCGCGGAGATAGGATTCGCCGCCGATGATGAGGGCGCCGCCCATGAGGACGGCGAGGCGGGCGATGGCTTCGCGGCGGTTGAGCAGGCTGGTCGTGGTCATCACAGGTTCCCCCTCTTGAGCTCCGCGACGGCGTGGTCGGCGGCGCGCGCGGTGAGCGCCATGTAGGTGAGCGACGGGTTCACGCAGTTGGACGAGACCATGCACGCGCCATCGGTCACGTAGACGTTGGGCGCGTCCCACACCTGGTTGTGCGCGTTGAGCACGGACGACTTCGGGTCGCGGCCCATGCGGGCGGTGCCCATCTCGTGGATGCCGCGGCCGAAGGTGTAGCCCGCGCTGGTCTTGCGGACGTCCTTCACGCCGGCGGCCTCGAGCATCTCCGCCGCGTCGTCCATCATGTCGTGGCGCATCTTGTGCTCGTTGTCGCGGATGTCGCAATCCATGGCGAGGACGGGCAGGCCCCACTTGTCCTTCGTCGAGCGGTCGAGGCTGATCGTATTGTCGTGGTACGGCAGCGTTTCGCCGAAGGCGGTCATGCCGATGCCCCACGGGCCGGGCTCGGTGAGGGCCTCCTTGAGCGGCGCGCCGATGCCGAGCTCGGCGACCTCGCGCTCCCAGCCGCTGCGGGCGGCCGCGCCCTGGTAGCCGAAGCCGCGCACGTAGTCGCGCTTCTCGCCGTTGAGGTTGCGGAAGCGGGGAATGTAGAAGCCGGTCGGGCGGTTGCCGAAGGTCGTGCGGTCGAGGTAGCCCTCGACCTGGCCCGTGGCGCCGACGCGGAAGTGGTGGTCCATCGCGTTGTGGCCGAGTTCGCCGCTGCTGCTGCCGAGGCCGTCCGCCCAGACATCGGTGGCGGAATTCATCAGCAGCCAGGTGGAGTTGAAGGCCGACGCGCACAGGAAGACGACCTTGGCCCGGTACTCGTAGGTCTGGTTCGTCTCGGCATCGAGCACCTCGACGCCGGTCGCGCGCTTGGTGTCCTTGTTGTAGATCACCTTGGTCGCGATCGAGAACGGCCGGAGCGTGAGGTTGCCGGTGGCGACGGCGGCGGGCAGGGTGGAGGACTGCGTGCTGAAATACGCGCCGAACGGGCAGCCGAGCCAGCACTTGTTGCGGTACTGGCAGTTGGCGCGGCCGCCGTGGGCCTCGCTGAGGTTGGCGACGCGCCCGATGATCAGGCGGCGCGAGTCGTTGAAGTGCTTCTTGATGCGCGCGGCGACGTCCTGTTCGACGACATTGAGGTCCATCGGCTTCAGGAATTTCCCGTCGGGCAGCTGCGGCAGGCCCTCGATCGAGCCGCTGATGCCGGCGAAGGTCTCGACGTGGTCGTACCACGGGGCGATGTCGGCGTAGCGGATCGGCCAGTCGACCGCGATGCCCTCGTTCTTGTTGGCCTCGAAATCGATGTCGCTCCAACGGTAGCTCTGGCGGCCCCAGATCAGCGAGCGGCCGCCGACCTGATAACCGCGGAACCAGTCGAAGGGCTTCGTCTCCTTGTACGGGCAGTCCTGGTCGCTGGCCCAGAAATTGGCGTTGCCCTCGTAGAGCAGGTCGCGGTTGAGGATGGGGTACTCCGCGATGAGCGCGGTGGATTTCTTGCCGCGGTGCGGCAGCTCCCACGGCGGGGTGAGGGCGGTCTTGTAGTCCTCGACGTGTTTCACGTTCCGCCCGCGTTCGAGCATGAGGACCTTGAGGCCTTTTTCGGTGAGTTCCTTCGCCGCCCAGCCGCCGGTGATCCCGGAGCCGACGACGATGGCGTCATAGGTATTGGAGGCAACCATGGGGTAACAGTTGGCCCCAGTGAGGTCACTAACGGCGCAAAATCAACCCGGGAGTTCCGGTGGCGCATTTTTTGGGCGCATTTCCCATTGTCACGCAATTGATGTTGCCGTTTCCTGCGCTGCCCGGGCCGGCAGCCAATTCCCAACGTTCCCCATGTCCCCGACTCCGTCCGCTTCCCGCGCCGCGCGCGGCGCCTTCATGCTGGGTCTCGCCCTTGTTGGCCTGACCTCCTGTTCCACTCCCGCCGCCCCAGGGGCGCCTGCCGTGGCCCCGGCCCCTCCGGCCAAGCCGTCGGTGTCCACCGACGCATGGACCGCCGATTTCCAGCGGTACGTTTCGCAACCCAACCTGCAGAACGACCGTCCCTATGCGAACGGAGCAGCTGCCCCCGCGCTGTCCTTCGAGGAATTGCTGCGCCGGTTGCCACCGCCGGCGGAATGGGCCCGTTTGCGCCAGGCATTCGCGGAAACCGCGGCCAAGGCGCCGGCGGGAATGCAGGCGCACCAGTGGCGGGCGGGCGGCTGGCTCTTTGCCTACCTGTTGGGCGATCGTGCGGCCTTGCTGGCGGATCTGCCACCCGCGCCCGCTCCCGAAGCCGAGCCCACCCCGTCCAGTTATGCCGCCGAACGCCTGCGTGCCGCCTTGGAGGAAAAACCGGAGGGGTCTTTTCCGCTCGAGAAGCAGCTGGAATATTTCGAGCGGCAACTCCTGGAGCTGGAGCCGCCCAACCTTGACGAGGTGAAGCGGGCCGTCGGCGGCGAGGACAATTTCGCCCGCTTGCAGCGGATAATCGAAGCCGGGAAGGCTTTGCAGGTCCAGATGATGGCGGTTTACGCGGATTATGAAAAGACCAGGGACGAGGCGGGAAGCCGCGCGCGGATGATCGCCCTGCAAAAGGATTTTGAAACGGCGCATGCGGCGGA
>CAYZSN010000063.1:0-4217 GCA_964481095.1 uncultured Oleiharenicola sp.
ATCGGCGGCGTGCCCGGCGAATGAAACTGGCGATCCTCAGCGAATCACCCGCGGACGAGGCGGCGTTGCAGGTGCTGGTCGGCTATGTCCTGGGTGGCCCGTTCACGATTGTGCAGACCGCCCTGCGGGCCCGGGGCTGGCCTTCCGTCGAGCAAGTGTTGCCGCCCATCATCCGGCACCTGCATTTCAACACCGACGCCGACGGGCTCGTCGTGGTGTGTGATTCCGACGACTCGCCGGTGCACACGCCGGAGCACGACGCGCCCGGTTACTTCCACCCGCAGTGCCGGATCTGCCGCCTGCGCGCGGCGTTCCGGCGCACGGTGAAAAACCTGCCGCCCGCGCACGGCCGGGCGCGCGTGCTGCGCGCAGTGGGCGTCTGCGTGCCGGCGATCGAGGCTTGGTACCTGTGCGGGCGGGACACCTCGATCACCGAGCTGGCGTGGATCGACGGGCAGGCGAGCGGGCGGCTGCCGTACACCCGGCGCGAGCTCAAGTGGAAGGTCTACGGCACCGAGCGCCCGTCGCTCGAGCACGAGCTGAAGCGCGCGGTGCAGGAGGTGTCGCGCCACCACGGCGACGTCCGCCGGCTGGAGAACGATTTCCCCAACGGCTTCGGGGCGCTGGCCCGGGCTTTGCGGGAATGGAAGCGGCCCCCGGCAACGTCATCCTGAGCCGTGCGAAGGATGACGGAAAGGGAGGGCGTCGTGCGGTCGGAAAACGGGTCGGCTTCACCGCAAATTTGAACAGGTAATTGCTCGACGCCCCGCGATTCCCTGAAAAGGCTCGGCGCCTGCCACCCCGCATGAAGTCACCCCGCATTTCCCTGGTTGCGCTGATGGGGGCGCAGGCGCAGGTCACGTTCAACGACTGCGCGGCCAAGTTCATGCTGATGGCGCTGGCCCAGCAGCTGGCGAAGGCGCACGGCCATGACCCGAAGCCGACCCTTTCGCTGATCGCGACGCTGCTGGTGCTGCCATACATCCTGTTCGGGCCGGTGTGCGGCTGGCTGGCGGACCGTTTCGCCAAGCGCACGATCATCAACCGGGCGCTCCAGCTCCAGGTCGTGATCATGGCGCTGCTGATCGGGTCGCTCCTGCTGCAGTCGTTCACCGGCGCGCTCGTGTGCTTCGGCCTGCTCTCGCTGCAGACCGCCATCCTCGCGCCGGCCAAGCGCGGCATCCTGCTGGAGTACGGCGGCGCGGCGAAGCTGTCGCGTCTCGTCGGCTACATGGAGATGCTGAACATCACCGCCATCCTCGTCGGCTCGTTTGCCGGCGGGCAGCTGTTCTCCCACGGGTTGCAGCGGGGGGACGATGTCTGGCAGGCGGGGCTGATGGTGAGCGGGCTGCTCGCCGGCCTGGCGGTCGCGGCCTGGGCGTTCTTCCAGCTCGCGGACCGGACGCGACCGCAGTCCGAGGAGCCCTTCAACGCGAAGCTGTTCTACCGGCACTTCACCGATGTCGCCGAGGTGTGGCGCGACCGGCCGCTGTGGCGGTCGGCGATGGGCATCTGCTTTTTCTACGGCGTCGGCGGCTATTTCACGCTGGTGCTGCCGCAGATCGCCTACGAGCTGCAGGCCGGCGGCGTGCGCACCGCGGAGGTCTCGAGCTTCATGATGCTGATGGTCGGCGTCGGCACGATGACCGGCAACCTCGGGGCGGGCCTGCTGTCGCGGCGCGGCGTGGACCTCGGCCTCGCGCCGCTGGGCGGGTGCATGCTCCTGCTGGCGATCGCGGCGATGACCTTCGTGCCGTTTGGCTCGCCCGGCTTCACCGCGCTGCTGATCTTCGCCGGCTTTTCCACGGGTCTTTTCCTCGTCCCGTTGTACGCCTTCATCCAGCAGCGTGCGGGCGACCACCGGCGCGGACGCATCCTGGCCGGCGTCAGCCTGCTCGACAGCCTGGCCGGACTCGCCGCGAGCGGGCTGTATTACCTGATCGCCGGCGACGACCTGCTGGGCTGGAGCCCGAACACGCAGCTGTGGCTGCTCGCGGCGGCCACGCTGGCGATGCTCCTCTACGGCGTCTGGCACATCCCGCACCACACGGTGTGCACGGTCATGCGGCTGATCGGGCCGCTCTTCTACCGGGTGCGTTCGATCGGCTGGCAGCACATCCCGCCGGGCGGCGCCTTGGTGATCTGCAACCACCTCTCGTACGTGGACGCGGTCGTGCTGCAGATCGCCTCGCCGCGGCCGATGCGCTTCATCGCCTTCGCCGGCTTCGTGAAGAACCCCGCCATGCGTTTCATCTTCCGGGCGGCGGGCGTGATCCCGGTCATGGCCAACAAGCCGCTGAAGGGCATCCGGCTGGCGTGGGACGCGATCGAGGCCGGCGAGCTGGTGTGCATCTTCGCGGAGGGCGCGATTTCGCGCACGGGCCAGCTGATGCAGCTGAAGCGCGGCTTCGAGCTGATTGCGCAGTCCGCCCAGGCGCCCGTGGTGCCCGCCGTGATCGACGGCCTGTGGGGCTCGATCTATTCCTTCGCCGGCAACAAATACCTGTGGAAGTCGCCGCGCCTGATGCCGACGCCCGTCTGCGTCATGTTCGGCGAGCCCATCCCGTCGGGGCAGATCAGCCTGGCCACCGGCCGGCGGGCGCTGCTCGACCTCGGGGAGAAGGCGTTCCAGGAGCGACCCGTCCTCAGGCGCCACCTCGGGCGCGAGGCGGTGCGGGCGCTGGCCAAGCATCCGCACCATGTCGCCATCGTGGATCGCACCGGCGAGCGGCGCGAGGTCAGCGCGGGCCAGCTCCTGGCCGCGGCCGCGGTGCTGTCCCGCCGGCTGCGCGCCCTGCCGGAGAAGCGCCTCGGCATCGTGCTGCCGCCCGGCGCGGGGGCCAACATCGCCAATCTCGCCGTCGCCGTCGCGGGCAAGGTGCCGGTCAACCTGAACTTCACCGCCGGCAGGGCGGCCGTCGAGGCGTCGCTGCGGGTCGGCGAAATCAGGACGGTCATCACCGCCGACGCGATGAAGGCCAAGCTGCCCAACTTCCCGTTTCCCGCCGGCACGCTCGACCTGAAGAAGGAAATCGACGCGGCGGGCGGCAAGAAGGCCATCGTGCCGTGGCTCGTCGCCGCCTACATGCTGCCCAACCAGTGGGTGGCCACGCTGCTCGGTTTGCCGCGCCGGGGCGACCACGAGGAGGCGGCGCTCCTCTTCACCAGCGGCAGCTCGGGCGAGCCGAAGGGCGTCGTGCTCACGCACCGGAACATCCTGTCGAACTGCGCGCAGATCTCCTCGCTCTCCATCCTCCCGGAAACGGCGACCATGCTCGGCTGCCTGCCGATCTTCCATTCCTTCGGCTTCACCGTGACGCTCTGGTACCCGATCCTGCGCGGCTGCAAGGTCGTCACGGTGCCCAGCCCGCTCGACACGCGGAAAATCGTCGAGGCCATCCAGCAGGAGCAGGCGACGGTCATGGTCGGCGCCCCGACCTTCATCCGCCCGATGCTGAAGAAGGCGACAAAGGACGAGCTCAAGACGCTCAAGCTCGTGGTCACCGGCGCGGAGAAGCTGCCGATGGACCTCTACGAGGCGTTTCTCGCCCAGTTCGGCATCGAGATCCTCCAGGGTTACGGGCTTACCGAGACAACGCCGGCGGCGAGCATCAACCAGTATCATCCGCCCATCACCACCTCGACGGCCGAGCACCAGGAGGGCAAGCGCACCGGCGCCGTCGGCCGCCTGCTGCCGGGCTCGACCGCGCGCATCGTGGACCCCGAGACGGGCGCGGAGCTGCCGATGACCTCCACCGGCATGCTCTGGCTGAAGGGGCCGCACGTCTTCCCGGGTTACCTGAAGGACGAGGAGAAGACCGCCGCCGCGCTCAAGGACGGCTGGTTCGTGACGGGCGACCTCGGGCGCATCGACGAGGACGGCTTCCTGTTCATCGAGGGCCGGCTGTCGCGCTTCTCCAAGATCGGCGGCGAAATGGTGCCGCACGGCACGATCGAGCAGCGCATCATCAGCGCCTTCGAGTGGGACCAGGGCGACGGCCCGGTCGCGGTGATCACGGGCATCCCCGATCCGGCCAAGGGCGAGGCGCTCGTGCTCCTTACGACGAAGGACGTCACGCTCCCGGAAATCCGCGCGAAGCTCCTCGAGGCCGGCTTTGCCAATCTCTGGGTGCCGAAGGTGGTCTGCAAGGTGGACGCCATCCCCGTGCTCGGCACGGGCAAGACCGACCTCAAGGCCTGCAAGGCGCTCGCGATCG
>CAYZSN010000064.1:0-3020 GCA_964481095.1 uncultured Oleiharenicola sp.
GCCAGCGCTTCCATCCACTCCGGGCGCGTCACGCTGCGGCCCCTTCTGCGGCGCGAGCCTCGGCGGCCTCTTCCTCCAGCCGCCGCAGGTCATCGGTGACCGAGGCGCGTGCGGCGGCGGCCGTGGTGCGGTGGGCCGTCCGCGGCTCGGCGCGTTTCAGCCAGCTTCGCCAGGACCAGCCGACATCGCGGAGCGAGCGTTTGGCGCCCGGCCCGTCGGTCCAGTAATGGGCGAAGGCCTCGGCCTCGCCGGGGAGGTCGCGGTCGGCGTACTGCGCGCAGGCGGCCGCGACGGTCTCTGGATTCGGCGATGGGAGTTGGCGGGCGAAGGCGACGCGATCGAGGGCGCGGATGATCGCGCCCGCCGTCGTCGTCGGTTTACCTTGATGGTTCTCTGACGGTTCCTCTATATATAGGCCCGCCGACTCCCGGCGGTTGGTCCGCCGCCCATCGGCGTACCCCCCGCCGACTCCCGGCGGTTGGTCACAGGACCTATCGCCGGCAGGCGGCGGTTGTTCGTGCCACCTATCGCCAGCCCCCGGCGCATGAATAGTCAGTACGTAGAGGTTGCTGGTGCGCCCCCTGCCTTCATCGCGAACACGGGTGGTCGTGTCGAGGATCCCGGCGTCCTCGAACTCGCGCAGAGACTGGCGGATGGTGCTGACCGAGAGACCGGTCAGCCGCTGCAGGCGCTTCTGGCCGGGCCACAGACGCCCGTCGTCGTCGGCCACGTCGGCCATCACGTAGAGGACCAGGCGCCGAGTCGGCGCAAGCTCATGCTCGACTGCATAAGCGAACGCCTGCGCCATCATCGAGACGCTCACGCGACCGCCTCCAGCTCGCGCTCAAGCAGCGCCGCCTCGACCCGCTCCAGGGTCCCGGCCATCTTCGCCGCGGTGATCAGATCGGCAGCCTCGCCCTTGTTCGCCGGCTGCTCGGCGCCGAGGCCGAGCTTATGCAGGTACCGGCGCTGGCCGGGGCTTACCTCGTCTTCGCGCCATGCGGCCTTCGCGTCGGCGAGCAGGCGGCTCCCACGGCGGCGGATCGTCTCCTCGGCTGCGCCGGTCGCGTAGCCGAAGTCCAAGCCGCGGGCGAGGAAGCGGAACCGCTCGTCAGACTCATCGACCAGCAGCACGTCGAAGTGCTCGCCGTCGACCTGGGGCCAGAGGACGATCGTCTGCTCCTTGCCGAGCGGGATCGTCCAACGGTCGCCGACCGTGGTCCAGTTCATGCGCTCGCGGCCGAAGAAGCGGATCGACTCGGCGTTGCGGCGGCGTCGCTCGGCAAGTGCGGCCTGCTCGCCTTCCTCCTCGGCCGCTGCGGCAGCGTGTGCGTCGCTGGCTTCGCTGGTCTCGCGCTGGCGCGCCGTCATCACGTCCTCGCCGTCGAGCAGGGACTTCAGCCCGAACAGCGCCGGCAGCGAGGCGATGGAGTTCTCCTCGCTCGCGCCGACCACGTCGAGGATCAGGCAATCGCTCTTGCCCGGATACAGCCGCAGCCCACGGCCGACGATCTGCGTGTACTTGACCGAGCTGCGGGTCGGGGCGGCGATGACGATGCAGGAGACGCTCGGCTCGTCGAAGCCCTCGGTGAGGACGCCGACATTGGCGAGGACCTGCGTCTCCCCGGTGTGCAGCCGCCGCAGGATCGCGGCCCGCTCATCGGCCGGGGTGGTCCCGTCGACCGCCTCGGCGGCGAGGCCCGCAGCGCGGAAGGCCTCGGCGGTGTGGTGGGCCATCGCGACGGTCGGGCAGAAGACGAGCGTCTTCCGCTCCTCGCCGTGCTCTATATAAGAGGCCAGGACATCGGAGATGGCGCCGGCGCCCTCGAGCGCCTCGGCGAGCGCCTCGCTCTGGAAGTCGCCGTGGCTCTTCTTGACCGAGCCGAGGTCGACGTCGACCGAGATCCTCTTGCTTCGCGGCGGGCAGAGATACCCCTGCTCGACCATCCACTCGATGGAGCGGGCGAACACGATCTCGAAGCCGAGATCCTCCAGGCTCTTGCCGTCGGCCCGTTCGGGAGTCGCCGTCACCGCCAGGATCGGGCCAGCCACATGATTCATCACCCGCTGGTAGGAGTCGGCGATCGCGTGGTGACCCTCGTCAACCACCGTCAGCGCGAAGTCCTGCGGAAGCTGGTTGAGCCGGGCCTCACGCGCGAGCGTTTGAACCGACGCGATGACGACGGGCGAGTCGACATCGTTGCGACTGGCCTTCACGAAGCCGATCGACATCTCCAGCTCCGGCGCGATTGAGAGCAGCTTGTCGCGGGCCTGCGTCAGCAGCTCGTCGCGGTGAGCGAGCACCAGCACGCGTTCGCCAGCCCCGACCGCTTCTGCGGCCACGGTGCCGAAGACGATCGTCTTCCCGCCGCCCGTCGGCAGAACCGCGAGCTGCCGATCCACCCCGCGGCCGACGGCACCGTTGATCGCGGCGACGCATTCCTGCTGGTAGTCGCGGAGGATCAGCCCGGACATCAGGCCGCCTCCGGGTCGGTGACAGCCGAGCGCGCCCGGGCCTCGGCTAGATCAAAGAGTCGAGCGGGCTCCGCGGGCCGGGGAGAGTCGGCGCTTTTTAGGGATGCGCCACCCGCGAGAGCCTCGCCCGGGCCGGCAGCGATGGAGGACCCGGCGGCGGCGAGGTCTTGCCGCCCTGTCGAGGGCGCGATGCCAGCATGGCCCAACTCTTTGCTCGCGGTCCCTTCCGGGTTTTCGCTGCCGGCCCCGGCGATCAGCTCGGGCAGCTTCGCCCGCCCCTCGTCGGTGATCCGGTAGACGTTCGATTTGCGCGCGTTTGCGGCGGGGCGCTGGGAGGCGCGGCGACCGACATAGGCCATCCATCCCTCGCGCTGGAAGAGGGAGACCTGCGAGCCGATGATCGACGAGTGCTCGTCAGGGACCTCCAAGTTCGCCAGGTCATCGGCGTGGAAGGAGTCGGTGCCGATCAGCGTCTCGGCGATGCGGACCCGGATGCGGCTGGTCCACTCCGCCTTGTGCTGGCGGTGCAGGATCTGGGCCTCATC
>CAYZSN010000065.1:0-4037 GCA_964481095.1 uncultured Oleiharenicola sp.
CGAGAGGGCGAACTGCTCCCAGCTCTTCGTCTCGGCCTGCAGCCGGCGGCGGCCGGCGGCCGTGATCGTGTAGACGCGCGCCCGGCGGTTGTTCTCCGACGGGACCATCTCGGACTTCAGATCGCCGTTCAGCTCCAGCCGATGGAGGGCCGGATAGAGCGAGCCGTGGCTGGCGTTCAGGCCCTCGCGCGACATCTGGCGGATGCGCATCGAGATGCCCCATCCGTGGTTCGGCCCCAGGGCGAGGATTCTCAGGATGAGCAGATCCAACGTGCCCTGCAGCAAGTCGTTCTTCGGCATGAGGTCCTCGCGCGCGACGGGTGCGCGCGTCGCAGTATGTGCGCCGACCTCTCGCAGGTCAAGAGGATTTCCTCTTGACCTGCGAGAGGAGGAGACATAGGCTCGGCGCGTTCGAAGTTCGAAGTTCGAAGTTCGAAGTTCGAAGTTCGAAGTTCGAAGTTCGAAGAAGGAGCATGCGCGTGCGCAGATGGCTTCGCAAGCTCATCGATCGGCGCCGGATCGACGCCGAGTCACGGGACGAGATCGCGTTTCATCTCGAGATGGAAACGCGGCGCGGCATCGAGGCCGGGCTCTCCCCCACCGAAGCGCGGCGGCAGGCGCGGCGCGATCTCGGCAGCACGCTCGCGACGCGCGAATCCGTGCGCGACGTCCGTGCGACCTGGCTCGATTCGATGTGGCAGGACATCCGCTTCAGCCTCGCGACGCTCCGCCGCGCGCCCGGATTCGCGACGATCGCCGTGCTGGTGCTCGGCCTCGGCATCGGCGTGAACACGGCGATCTTCAGCCTCGTCAACGCCGCCTTCTTCGTGCCGATTCCCGTCGAGCGGCCGGAGGAGCTCGTCTACGTCTATCAGTTTCTGCCGAGCCGGCAGACTGTCACCACCAGTTACAGGGACCTGGAGTTCTTTCGCGAGCACAACGATGTCTTCAGCGGGCTGACGGCACACTGGGCCCGACAGCTGTCACTCACGATCGGCGACGAGCCGACGATGGCTCCGGGCGAGATCGTCACGGCCAACTACTTCGATGTGCTTGGCGTGACGGCGGCGTATGGGCGCACGTTCAGTCCCGCAGAAGACGATCTGTCGACCACACAGCGCGCGATCGTGATCAGCGATGCTTTCTGGGCGCGCCGGTTTGCTCGCGCGCCCGGGGCGATCGGCACGGTCATTCGGATCGACAACCAACTCTTTACGGTCGTCGGCATCATGCCGCCAGGCTTCCATGGCCTGTCCGATCCCTGGGCTCCGACGGATTGCTGGGTAGCGGCCGCGCAGATCTACGGCGACGCGTACCGGCGGTTCGGCACCGGCATCATCGGGCGGCTGCGGCCTCGCGTCACGCTCGATCAGGCCCGCGCGGCGATCGCCGTCCAGAACGAGCAGCTGTGGCGCGAAAGCCTGGCGAGATTGTCGAGCAGTCTTCGGAGATCTCTCGGCGCGACCGAGCACCGAGGCCCCAATCCGATGGTGTTGCTTCCGGTCGTCGACGTGCGGACACCCGCGTCTCCCGACGATGAAATGGTGCCGATCAGACTGGCCGCATCGGTGGCGATGGTCGTGGCGCTGGTGCTGCTCGTGGCTGCCGCCAATATCGCGGGTCTGCTGAGTGCGCGAGGTCTCGCACGGACGCAGGACGTCGTGGTTCGCCGCGCGCTTGGCGCAAGTGGCGGGCGTCTCGTCCGGCAACTCGCCACCGAAGGCGTCACGCTCGCTTTGGCGGGCGGCGCGGTTGGACTCGTGCTCGCGTCGTGGCTGCTGCGGATGTATCGCGCGTACACGCCGCAGCGCTATGTCATCGACACCACGCTCGACGCGCGCGTTCTGCTGTTCGTCCTCGGGCTGTGCGTCGTTGTCGGATCGCTCGTCAGCCTGGCGCCCGCCCTCCAGACACTGCATATCAACGTCGTTGCCACACTCACCGGCACGAGCGGTCCGACGCCGCGCGCCCGACGCTGGCTCCGCCACGGCATCGTCGTCCCACAGATCGCGGCAGCGCTGTTGCTGCTGCTCGTCGCCGGCATGCACGTCCGCACGCTGGCGCCGCTCGAGATGACGCGTCCCGGCTATGACCTCGAGGATCTGACGGTTCTCTCGATTGGCTACACAGAACCTCTATCGGCCAGCTTCGAACTACCATCCGCGGCGCGCGAGGCCGAACGCGCTGAACGTGCGCGGCGATTCCTGCGCGAGCTGACGATCCGTCTCGACGTGCTTTCCGGTAGTCCAAGCGCCGTGCTTGCCAGCAGTCTTCCAACTTACGATCCGGGTGGTCAGCCGCCGGTCGTGACGTCCCGTGACGCGTTCGTCACTGGATCCGGCGACGATGCGGGCGCGTTTTCGACGCAGATCTCGGCGGGATACTTCAAGACGCTCGGCATCCCGTTGCGGCAGGGCCGCGATTTCGACATGCGCGACGTCCGCGAGACGACCCACGTGGCGATCATCAGCGAGACCGTCGCTCATCGGCTCTGGCCGGGACGCTCGCCGATCGGCCGCGAGCTCGCGCAATACGATCCCGCGCGGCCGCCGAAACAGATTGACTGGCTCACCGTCGTCGGCGTCGTCGACGATTTCACGCCGATCCTGAGACCGAATATCCCAACGCCGATGATCTACGTGGCGCTGTCCCAACAGTGGCGGCCACAGACCTCTAATGTGATCGTGAGATCCGGCACATCCTCGCAGTTTGGGCGCCTGCGCGCGGCAGTGGCGGACTCCGATCCGAACGGCGTCGTCTATCGCATGTGGACAGTCAAACAGGTGGTCGACGAGCTCCTCTACCCGCGCCGCGCCGCCGCGAGCATCCTCACCGTGTCCGGCCTCGTCGGCCTGCTGCTCGCCGCCGTCGGCCTCTACGGCATCGTCTCGCACGCGGTCGCGCAGCGGCTGCGCGAGATCGCGATCCGCATGACCGTCGGCGCCGACCGCCGCGACGTCTTCGCGCTCGTCCTGCGGGAAGGCGCGCTCGTCACGCTCGTCGGCGCCGCGCTCGGCCTGCCGCTCGCGCTCATGGCGCTGCGTGTCACCGCGAATCTCGTCGGCGAAGTCCCGCGCTTCGATTGGCTCGTGCTGATCGCGGTGCCCGCGCTCGTCGCGCTCGTCGTCCTCGCCGCCTGCTATCTGCCCGCCCGCCGCGCGGCCAACGCGGATCCGGCGGGGATTCTGCGAAGGCTTTGAGGGGACCGGGGGACCAAGGGACCAGGGGAAATCGGATCATCTGGTCATCGGATCATCGGGACCTCTGGTCATCGGGGCATCGCGTCATCGGAGCATCGGCGGCGACGTCGGATCGACGCGATCCTTAGGGGCGGCCCCACGCCAGCTAGTTCGTCCCGCGGCCGCGTCCGGCGGGGGCCGCGGCTGGCGCGGCGGCGCCATCCGTCAGGTCGGCGCTGCCGTTCACGCGCGTCTTGAATCGCCAGCCGGCCGGCGTCTTCACGAGCGTGTCGGTGTACTGGCTGACGCGCGTGATCACGGCGGGCGACTGGCCGACGTCGATGAACATGTTCATGACGACGCCCGTGGCGCCGCCGGGCGTCGGGGTGATCATCGGCGTGAGCGGCGCGTGGCGCACGGTCGATTTCGCGCGCGTGCGCACGAAGTCGATGAGCGCCGCGCGGCCGACGCGATTGCCGAACGACCCATCGTCCGTGAACAGATTCGCGTAGCCTTCCGCGTCGCCGCTGTCCAGCGCGATCGGATATTTGAAGTAGAGCTGCAGGATCTCCGCGTAGTCGTCGCCCGTGAGTCGCATGGGCGCTTGCGCGTATGCGGGCGCGGCAACGAGCGCCACGAGCAGCAACACGAACGACGCGCGCGCAAACACACGCCGACGTATGGATCGGTCACACATCACGCTTGCCGTCATACACCCCCCCCAGGCACAGACCTGCCGTGGCCGTCGTGAGAGGGCCTCGGCAGGCCAACGCCGTGTCGCTCACTTCGCGGCGCCGCTCTCATACACACGGAACTGCTGGATCGACAGCGGCGGCGCGTTGTCGGTCGTCGCCGTCT
>CAYZSN010000066.1:0-14777 GCA_964481095.1 uncultured Oleiharenicola sp.
GGTCGAGCCCCTGGTAACAGATCGGTCTGTCGGTCTTGTTGCCCCGCTCGTAGCTGGCGAGCGGGGCACCCTGGTGGGATCGCACCAGCGTCGCGCATTCGCGGCGCCGCGGCAATCCCCCGCCGGCTTCCTCCGACGAGCTTTATGGCCCATTCTCGGAAGCCGGCGGTCTTACCTCTGGCGCTGTTCACGGATTCAGACATACAAGACAACGGAGGGAACGGAGCTAACGAAGGCCGGTCCAGCCGCACGGTGAACTCTGCGGCTTGGCGGCTCTGCGTGAGACTGGCGCGATTGATTTCTCCAAACCAGCTGGCCGCAAAAGGCGCAAGAAGCGCAAAACCGATCCTTGCACGGGAGACAACGGAGGGAGTGGATCCATCTCCGTCAAATTCGTTTCCCCCGGTGAAAACGGATTGGTCCCAATGGATCCCGACGGCGGCTTGCGCAGTGCCTTCGTGTCTCCGTGGTTAATTCCGTTTTGCCGCGTCAAATTGGGCTTCGTTCGCTTCGTTGCCTTTTGCGCCGATCGGATCGGCCTGCGCCTTTTGCGCCTCTTTGCGGCAAACCGGCCCGAAATGACCAATGCCGATTGACCATTGGTTGATGACGAATTCCCTCCCCCGGATGTCTTCGCGCCAGCCTTCCGAGCGCCTGGTCCTGCTGGTCCTCGCCGCCATCCAGTTCACGCACATCATGGACTTCATGGTCATGATGCCCCTCGCGCCGCAGTTGATGCGCGAGCTGGACCTCGGGGCGGGGCAGTTCAGCGCGCTCGTCGCCGCCTACTCGATCGCGGCGGGCGTCGTCGGCCTGCTGAGCGCGCCGTTCGTCGACCGTTTCGACCGCCGCACGTTGCTGCTGGGCGCTTACGCCGGGTTCACGGTCGCGACGCTGTTCTGCGGCCTCGCGACCAACGCGCACACGCTGCTCATCGCCCGCGCGATCGGCGGGGCGTTCGGCGGCGTGTCGGGTGCGCTCTGCCTCGCGATCGTCAGCGACCTCGTGCC
The DNA here is from genome assembly GCA_964481095.1 of uncultured Oleiharenicola sp. Lineage (GTDB taxonomy): Bacteria > Verrucomicrobiota > Verrucomicrobiia > Opitutales > Opitutaceae > Lacunisphaera. Next base: position 1,011 of record CAYZSN010000066.1, read on the forward strand.
GCCCGGGCGGCGCGCGACCGGCATCGGCATCGTCATGACCGCGTTCGCCGTCGCCGCGGCGATCGGCGTGCCGGTCGGGTTGCAGCTGGCGCACGTGTGGGGCTGGCGCATGCCGTTCCTCACCGTCGCCGGCATCGGCGTGCTCGTCTGGGGCGTCGTGTTCCGCGTGGTGCCGCCGGTGCGCGGGCACCTGCAGCACGGCGCCCAGAAGGGCCAGGCGTTCCGGGAACTCCTGCGCGACGCCAACGCCGGCCGCGGCATCCTCTTCATGGCCGTGATGGTGCTCGGGCATTTCAGCATCATCCCGCTGCTCTCGCCGCACCTCGTCGGCGACGTGGCGCTGCCGGAGCAGGACCTGTTCCTCGTCTACCTGATCGGCGGCGTGGTGAGCGTCATCACCGCCCCGCAGGTCGGCAAGTTCGCCGACCGCCACGGCCGGCACCGCACCTTCACCTGGATGGTGCTGATCGCGTCGGTCGTCGTCCTCGCCATCGCCAACGCCGGGCCGCTGCCGGTGTGGGCCACGCTCGCGCTGGCGGGGCTGTTCTTCATGTTCGCCAGCGGGCGCTTCGTGCCGGGGCAGGCGATCGTGACGCTCGCCGTGCCGTCGTCGCGCCGCGGGGCGTTCCTGAGCCTGAGCAGCTGCGCGCGCGACCTGGCGTCGGGCGTGGCGTCCACGCTCGGCGGCTGGATCGTGACGAAGCAGCCCGACGGCCGCCTGGTCCATTTCGACTGGCTCGGCTGGATCGCGGTCGGCGCGGGGCTGCTCAGCATCCTCCTCGCGCGCACCGTCCACGCGAACGACACCGGCGGCGTGTCGCCACTCGCGTCGGCGGAAAATGAAATCGTGAAATCGGACAGCTAAATCGAAAATCCAAAAAATCGGGGATACCTGGGTCTGAAATTTCCGATTTTGGATTTCAGTCGCCCGATTACGGATCTCCCGGCCGGTCATTTCCGCAGGGTTTTTCCCGGCGGCCGGCTTGATCCAATCGGTTCGTTTTGCCGCGGAGGTCGCGAAGTGCGCGGGAAAACCCCCGGGTTGAGGCGGTTGGTGGTTCGGATCCCAAACCCAACTCCGGGCATCGCGCAAAGGACGCAACGGCCGCCAAGGTCAGGGAGCGCCTTGGCGACTCTGCGCGAGACACGGCTTCCCCGCCTAGCCGCCGCGGGTGAATGACATTTCCGCCGGGATGCCGCGATGCCGGCGCCAGGCGAGCATCAGCAGGAAGCCGATCGCCGCGCCGCCGACGTGCGCGAAGTGCGCCACGCCGCCGCCGAAGAGGGAGAAGCCCGTGAGGCCGGATAGCAAATCGAGCCCGAGCAGGATCGGGATGAAGATCTTGGCGGCGACCGGCACCGGCACGAACAGCATCGCCAGCTTGGCATTGGGATGGAGGAAGCCGAACGCCACCAGCAACCCGTAGATCGCGCCCGAGGCGCCGAGCGTCGGCGCAATGTAGAGGCGGTAGAGATCGACGGCGGCCTGCTGGACCGCGGGCCCGGGCGGCAGGTCGGCGCTGCCGGACGCCAGCATGGCGTTGATGGCGTCGGGCGTCAGGCCCGCGGTGACGAGGCGGCCGTGCAGCTCGGAGAATTCATACCAATTGACGCCCAGCTGGATCAGGCCGGCGCCGATGCCGCAGAGGAAATAGAAGACCAGGAAGCGCCCCGCGCCCCATTCCCGCTCGAGGACCGTGCCGAAGGAGGTGAGCGCGACCATGTTGAAGAGGATGTGGCTGAGGTTCGCGTGCAGGAACATGTAGGTCACGACCTGCCACGCGCCGAAATGGGGGTTGTCGGGAAACCACAGCGCCCCCGCGTCGATGATCCGGGCGCGGCCGTGCGGCAGCAGGAACCCCGCGGCGAAAACCGCGAGGTTCATCACCAGCAAAGCCAAAACCGCCCGGGACATCGTGCGCATGGCGTCACCGTTGCGAACCGCGGCCGCAGCGCAAACCGGAAGCGACTGACATTTCTCACGCGAAGGCGCTAAGCAAGACAGTAACTGGCGTTCCTTAGCGTCTTCGCGCCTTCGCGTGACACAACGGATCGTCAGGCCCGGAGAATTTTCTCCAGCGCCTTTCCTTTGGCGAGTTCGTCGACCAGTTTGTCGAGCTGGCGGATGGCCCGCATCGTGGGCTCCTTGATGTCTTCCACGCGCACGCCGCAGATGACGCCGGTGACCAGCTTGCGCTTGGGATTCAGCCTGGGCGCCTGGGCGAGGAAGGTTTCGAAGTTCTGCTCCATCTTTTTCGGCAGCTGCTTCGCCGTATAGCCCGTGAGCCAGCAAAGGATGGCATCCACCTCTGCCTTGGTCCGCCCCTTCTTCTCCGCCTTGGCGACATAGTACGGGTAGACGTTGGCGACGGGTGCAGTGAAAATGCGGTGCTTGGTGGGCATGTTGATTACGCGACGGCATTGATGCCGCCGGCTTTCTCGGCCTGTTTCACGAGCTTCATCGCCTCGGCGAGGTTCAGGTCCTCGAGTTGCTTGAAGTTGATGCAGCTGCGGCCGCACTTAACTTTGCCGAGTTTTTTGGCGTTCCGCTCGACGGCGTAAGCCCCGTCGCCGCCGGCGCAGATGTGGAGGCTGTAGGCGGCCTTGCCCGCGCCGAGGCCGATGAGGAACCACTCGCCCTCGCGCCCGCTGGCGGAGCGGTAGCGGTATTTGCCGTAGCCGATCATCGGAAGGCCCATGGCCGCCGTCACAAACGGCTTCTGCTTGGGCACCGTCTGCACGATCGCCCTGTGCACGGTCGTGAGGGTGGCGCGTTTGTCGTCGGGCAGGGCGGCGAGGAATTCAGCGACGGTGGGAAGGGTCTTCGGCATGTGGCGAGACTGCGCGTTCGATGACCGATCAGCAAACCGTTTAAACGCGGAGATCGCGAAGAGCGCGGACGGGCACACGGCTCGAACCAGATGCAGTTCACTACTAATCCACGCTCAGATTTCACTAATCAGATCATGAGTGTCCTATCAGTGTGTATCAGTGGTTAAACCGGTTCGGCCGGGTAGGCGCTCTGGCTGATAGCTGACGGCTGAACGCTGAATGCTCAGGCGATCCGATCCAGCGCCGCCTTGATCGCCGCCAGGTAGTTGGGGTGCCAGAGCTCGTGCTCGGCTTCGGGGACGACGGTGTAGGTGCGCTGCCGGTAGAAATCCCGGACGGCGGTGGCGACGCGGTGCATTTGCGCGTCCTCGGTTTCCCCGACGAGGATGTCGGCCGGGGTGTGCGCGTTGCCCGCGCGGTACGAGACCATGAAGCGCTCGGGCTCGTCGTCGTCCTCGAGGAAGAAAGGCGAGATCGAGCCGAGGATCAGGTGTCGGGCGCGCAGGGCGCCGAGGTGCGAGTAGAGCGCGCCGAGGGAGAAGCCCATGACGACCTTGCCGGCCGTCTGGGCGTCGACTTGCGGAAAGAGCGCGGTCGAGGCGAAGTTCGGCTGCGGGCCCGCCCATTCCAGGCGGACAAATTCCGTTTCCCAGCCGCTCGCGTGGACGAAGTCGACAAACGGCCGGAAGCGTCGCTCCGCCCCCGGCATCGGCGGGACAATGGTCAGCAAAGGCATGCGCGCTGGCATGACGAGATGCCGCGAAACGTCAAATGGCAGGGGCAAGGATCTTAGGGTAAGGTTGTCGGGTGTGGGGACTCAGAAAGGATCGAGCAAGCTCGACCCCTACAAGAACGTCGGAACTTAAAGCCCCGCCCCCATTCAATTCGGAATCCCGACGCGCCGGGATTGGGCGCAGCAAGTCTGCGCCCCTACATCAAATCAGCTTGAGCTGCTGGCGGGCTTGAGTCGCCAGCTCCTCAAAACGCGCGGCGAGCTCGGGCTTCCTATAATCGGTGCCGTAGGTGGGGATAATAGAGGCAATGCGCTTCCTGCCGGCTTCGCCGGCGAGGAGGTGGGGAAAGCAGTTCTCGATGACCTGCATCACGATGTTCACCGAAACGGACGCGCCGGGTGAGGCGCCGAGGAGCGCGGACATGGATTTGTCGGCGCTGGTGAGCACTTCCGTGCCGAAGTGGACGATGCCGGCTTCGCCGTCGGTCTTCTTGATCGCCTGGACGCGGATGCCGCCGTCGACGAGCTTCCAGTCCCTGGCCTGCGCGTTGGGATAAAAAATGCGCATGACCTTCATGCGGTCTTCCATGCTCTGCGTGCCTTGCTGCAGGAGGTAGCGGACGAGCGGCAGGTTGGTGGCGCCGATTTTCAGGAGCGTCATCAGGTTGTGCGGCTTCACCGAGCGGGGCAGGTCGGTCCAGCTCCCGGTGCGGTGCAGGAAACGCGTCGTCCACGCGGCGAACGGACCGAACAGCAGCGTCTTCTTGCCGTCGAGGAGACGCGTGTCGAGGTGCGGCACGGCCATCGTGGGCGCTTCGGGCAGGTTCTGTCCGTAGACCTTGGCCTCGTGCTTCGCCACGATCGCGGGGTCGTCGCACACGAGCCAGTGTCCGCCGATCGGGAAACCGCCGAGGCCCTTCGCCTCGGGCAGGCCGGCTTTCTGCAGGAGCAGGATGCTGCCGCCGCCGGCGCCGACGAAGACGAACCTGGCGCGGACGGTGCGTTCTTCGCCGGTCTTGCGGTTGCGGGTTGTGACGTCCCAACGGGGTTCAGCGTGGGTTGGCCGGTCGGAGACCGGCCCTCCAATTTTCTTCAGGTCGACGACCTTGGTGCTCGCGGCGACGCCGCAACCGGGCTGCTGCGCCAGCCACGCGAGCAATTTTCGCGACACGTTGCCGAAGTTCACGTCGGTGCCGATGCCCATCTTGGTGGCGGCGATCGGCTCGGCGGGATCGCGTCCTTCGGTGAGCAGCGGCGCCCAGCGGCCGATCGTCGCTGGGTCGGTGGAGAATTCCATCGGCGCAAAGAAGTGGTGCGCATGCATGCCCTGGTAGCGGTCGCGGAGGAATTCCACCTGGTCCGCGCCCTTCACAAAGCTGATGTGCTGGACCGGGTTGATGAATTCCTTCGGATTGTCGATCATCCCGCTCGCGACGGCATGGCCCCAGAACTGGAGCGACTGCTCGAACTCCTGGAAGATATCGATGAGCTTCGTCACCTTCACCGTGCCGTCCGGCTCGCGCTGCGGCGTGTAGCTCAGTTCGCAGATGCCCGCGTGGCCGGTGCCGGCGTTGTTCCAGCCGTTGGAGCTCTCGTAGGCGAGTTCGTCCGCGGCCTCGAAGACCTGGATCGTCAGCGCCGGGTCGAGGCGCTTGAGCAGCGCGCCGAGGTTGGCGGACATGATCCCGCTGCCGATGAGGACGACGTCGGGATTGTCAGAGTGGAGAGACATCAGAGGACAGATGACGGATCGATCTAAGGCAGGAATAACCACGGAATACCCAGAAAGCGGATCTGATTTAAAAGAAAGGAGCGAAGGAAACCAAGGGCTGGCTTTCGGAACTTCGTTCTCTCCGTTAGCTTCTGGGCAAAGGGATTGGTGTTGGAATGATCTTACACCAAGCAGCGAAGCCGGGCCTTTGCCGCCTGGGGTTCAACCTCTCCGGGGGCGCTACTTGCCGGGCGGCGCCGCAATCGTCTCGCCGGCGACGTACTCCGCCTCGACGAGGATTTTCCGGCGCGGGGCGGTCGGGTGCTGGATGCGGTTGACGAGGCGGGTGACGGCGGCCGAGCCGATCTGCTCGTGCGGCACGCGCATGGAGGTGACGCGCTTCTGGCCGGCCGACGGGTCGAGGCCGTCGAAGCCGGTGATCGAGCAGTCCTCGGGCACGCGCAGGCCGCGCGCGGGGAGATCCTGCGCGAGCTGGTAGGCCTGGTGGTCGGCGGCGCAGACCCAGGCGGTGATGTGGTCCTCGCGGATTTTTTTCGCAACGGCATCGGCGACCTGCGTGGGCGTGAGCTTGGGGATGTTCTTGTCGACGTTCAGCACCCACTCCGGGCGGAACGGCAGGCCGTGGTTGAACAGCGCCTCGATGTAGCCGCTGAAGCGGCGCGCCACCCAGTGGCCGCCGATGGGATAATCCCAGGAGAGAAAGCCGATGCGCTGGTGGCCCGCGTCGGCGAGCCGCTCGACGAGCGCGCTCATCGCGGAGGCGTCGTCGGTGTCGATGATGTCGATGCCCGGCTGGCTGTAGCTCTCGAGCACGGCGACGGTGCAGAGGCGCTTGGAGATGATCTCCACGGCCTTTTCGGCAAAGGGGTAGATGAGAATCGTGCCGCGCCAGTTGCCGCTGCGCATGTTGCGGAACACGGACTGGCGGCTCGATTCCGGGTGGAAGTCAACCGGCGGCTGGTAGCAGACGTCGATGGTGACGTGCTCAATCTCCGCGCGTTCGCGGATGCCCTTCAGGATGTACGGGAAGGTCGCCATCACGACGTTGCCCGCGGGCACGCCAATCAGCACGCCGACGGTCATCGCGCGGGAATTTTTTCCGCGGCGGCCAACCCGCCCCGGGCTCTGCTGGTAGCCGAGTTTTTCGGCCATTTCCTGCACGCGCCGGCGGGTGTCGGCGCTGATGGCCGGGTGGTTGGCGAGGCTCCGCGAGACGGTGGCCCGGGAGAGATTCAGGCGCTGGGCGATGAGCTCTTGGTTCACGGTGGGCATGGCGAGAGCGGCGGGCGGAGAGGAGAAAAAGCGCGGGAGCGGGATGGTGGGATTTAACGCCACGAATCAACAGGCGCTGAAACAATTTATGCAACAAAATAAGGAACTTGTCGCTATTTATCATATTTCACGAGTGCATGGATTATATTTTATTTCTGATTGATATGTATATACAAAATTTTTTGAGGCAAAAATCACTGTGCAACAAAATGTGCACATAAAATTTGACAGGGATGCACGTGGTTTACTGTTATTGAACCAGAGTCCGGCGAAATCCGGAGCAAGTCTCACAACTCCTACCCCGTGTCAGTCTGTTCGCGCTTTGGTTACCTCAGGTACGCCGACGCTGCTCGCTTTCGCGGGGGATCCCAAAACACCGACCCCAAATGAACCCCAAACAACGTTCCGCGTTCTACGCGGGATTACTGATCGGCGCGGCCACGCTCACGTGGCCGCTCACGGCGAATGCCCAGCAGGCCGCCGCCCCCGGCGCGACGGAAACCAAGAAGAAGGAAGACGACACCGTCGCCCTTTCGCCCTTCACGGTCACCACCGACAAGGACAAGGGCTGGGGTGCGACCAACGCCATCTCCGGCTCGCGCGTGAACACCGCGATCAAGGACATCCCGATTTCGATCAACGTTATCACAAGCGAGCTCATCAACGACATCGGCGCCGACAATCTGCGCGAATCGCTGAAGTACGTTGCGGGCATCCAGACCCAGACCCAAAACGACCTGGGCCAGAAGGTCTATGGCCCCGGCGGGGTGAACAATCCCGAGGGCGTCACCTCCAACATCAACAACGTCCAGATGAAGATCCGCGGCTTCATCACCAGCAACACGCTGCGCGACGGCTTCTATCGCGGCAACTTCACCGACTCGGTGAACATCGAGCGCATCGAGGTGGTCTCCGGCCCGAATGCCCTGCTCTACGGCACCGGCAACTTCGGCGGCGTGGTCGATTACCTCACCAAGCAGCCGCTCGACCATCAGCAGAGTTCGGCCACGTTCTCGTATGGCTCTTATGATTACATGCGGGCCACGATCGATTCGACCGGGCCGCTTTCCGAGTCCGGCAAGTTCAGCTATCGCGTTACCGGCGCCGTGGAGAGTTCGGAGACCAACATTGATTTCCAGAAGAACCAGCACTACTTCATCGCTCCGACCCTCGTTTGGAAGCCCACGAGCAAGACGGTGGTCTCGGCGGAATTCGAGTACGGCACATCCAAACAGAACGGTTACGGTTTCCGCGCCTTGCGCGCGGCCCGTGGCGGCTCCGGCACCCCAATCAACAACGACCAGCTGGAGGCCGTCTCCTTCTACTGGCCCACGGGCGCGGACAAGCGGACGTTCAACCTCGGCGGACCGAACATCTACAACGACCAGCAGGCCTCCAACCTGGAGCTGAAGGCCACCCAGCTGGTCCTGCGCGAATCGGACTGGCTGCCCGAGATCAACGTTCTCGTCGGCTACAACCATTCCCGCTGGTCCTACCAGACGCAGAATCTGGCCGCGGGCATGAATGGCCCCATTGCGCCGGGCAGCCCGGGCTACAACCTTGCCAAAGACATCACCACGAGCGTCATCGAGAATGCCCTCGACCCGAGCCAGGCGCCCAACAACGGCAACCTGCAGTTCGGCACCTACCCTTCGACGGTCATCCAGTATACCTGGAACCAAGGCACCGGCCGCACGGTTCGCGATCAGGAACGCGCAGAAATCACGCTGCGCAAAAGCCTGTTCGAAAACAAGTGGTATAAGGTCGAGGAACAGGTGCTCGGCGGCTTTTCCGGCCTCAAGAACGACATCACTACCAACGCTTGGAATACGAACGGTTCACTGCCCGGCGGGTACAACTTCAAGTCCCCGACCGACCTGACCCCGATTGTCTTTGGGATACAGGGTGACGGCAAGGCCGACCTCGCAATGTACCAGAACGACAAGAACAACCAGGGCCTCTCGTGGGACCGCGCGTTCTACGCCAACAGCTACCTCAAGTTCGGCAAGTTCTGGGGCCTCGCTGACCGCATCATCCTCATGAACGGCGTCCGCCGGGATGTGAACGACCGCTGGACCACCGACACGCAGATCACCCAGGCGGGCGTGGCCACCACCACGATCGGCCGGGCGAAGCAGGTTGTGGCGCATTCGCGCCAGAACGGCCTGGCGATCCGCCTGACCGATTCGCTGACGGTCTTCGCCTTGAAGTCCGGCGGCTATCAGCCGAACTTCGACTCGGTGTTCCATGATGCGACGACCGGTGCGCCGGTGGGTTCCGATACCGCCGACAGCGAGGAGTACGGCATCAAGTTCGACCTGATGAAGGGCAAGATCTCGGGCACGATCAGCCACTACAAGGTGACCAAGACGGCCTGGTCGGGTGCGCCTTGGTTTGCGCCGGCGCCGCTCGGTCATCTGCACTTCGATCCGACCAAGCCGATCGTCTACAATCTCATCGGCGGCATGAACGGCACGTCGAATTACAATCCGCTGGGCTTCGTGGTCAGCGGCGGCGGCGGCCAGCAGAATGACCCGATCGTGATGGCGGCCTGGAAGGCGGCGGTCGATGGCGGCGCGGTGACCGCGGTCTCCCCGATCACGGGCACCTCGGCCCGTCCCGGCAGCATCTACATCAACGCCAGCAATCCACTCGGCGCGGCCTACATGGATGCGACCTTCAACTCGACCGTTGGCGGCTGGCGCGGCTGGCCTTATGACGGCAGCGGCGACCCGAACAACTTCAACGATCCGGGCACCAACAACGCCGCCAAGGATGCCGCCGGCTTTATGAACACCGGCCAGGGCGCGGCGTATCAGACGGTCGACCAAGCAAAGGGTTGGGATGCGCAACTGCTCCTCACGCCCACCGAAAACCTCCAAGTCATCCTGAACGCCTCGTTCGACCAGTCGGTCATGCGCCTCTCGGCCGGCCAGTACCCAAAGTACCCGTATCCGCAGGATCGCTGGGCCCCGTGGTATTATCCGGACGGGGGCTTCGGCTTGCAAGGCAGCACATTGGCCGCGGCCTACACGGATCCGGCGGACACCTCCACGCATGTCCAGGCCCTGTTCCCGGGTGACGACACGCCGGAATCGACCTTCGCCGCCCTCGGCAAGTATCGCTTCACGGAAGGCTCGTTCAAGGGCCTCTCGGTCGGCCTTGGTGGCAGCTGGCGCTCGAAGCGCGCCATTTTCTCCGGCATCACGCATGGCTCCGGCCAGGCGCAGAAGGACCAGAACGGCCAGTTGATCATCCTGTACGCCCCTTCCGAGTACACGATCAATGGGTTCCTGAAGTACGACTGGAAGCACGGGAACTACGCCCAGTACCTCCAGCTCAACATCGACAACGTGCTCAACGACACGAAGCTTTACGGCCTGATCTACAAGAGCCCGTTGCAGGCGAAATTGTCCTACGGCGTCACCTTCTGACCGCCGCGAAATCTCGGCCCATAAAGCCAGCTTAGGGGATACATGGCGCGCACCGGACCGGTCCGGTGCGCGCTTCTCCCCAACCGGCTTTGCCCTTCCGTCGGGCGCCTACGCGGCGCATCGTACGTTCGCAACAACCCCGCACCTGCGGGGCTTCACGCCCCCCACCCTCCACCCTCCCGCCGCCGTGACCATCCCTCCCGTCGATCGCCTCTCCTTCAAAGAAAAACTGGCCTACGGCCTGGGCGACACCGCCTTCAATTTTTGCTTCCAGGCGGTTAATATTTTCCTGGCGATCTACTACACCGACACATTCGGGCTCGATGCCGCCGCCGTCGGCACGCTGATGTTCGTGGTCCCGTTCGTGATCGCCTTTCTCAATCCGGTCATCGGCGCGCTCGCCGACCGGACGCAAACCCGCTGGGGCAAATTCCGTCCCTACATTCTCTGGGGCGCATTGCCCCTCGGGGTGTTGTCTTGGGTCCTGTTCGCCAGTCCCGCGCTCAGCCCTACCGGCAAACTCGTCTATGCCTACATCACCTACACGCTCACCCTGATAGTCTACGCGGCCGTGAACACGCCCTACGGTGCGCTCATGGGGGTGATGTCCCCCTCGACGGACGATCGGACCTCGCTCAACTCCTTTCGCTTCGCCTGCGCCTTTGTTGGCGCTTTCCTCATCGGCGGCTTCGGACCCGACCTGAAGGCGATGTTCACGCCCGCGGGCGGTTCCCCGGCGGATGGCTACCGGATTACCATGGCGATCTTCGCGGTGCTTTTGGTCGTGATGCTCCTGCTCACGTTCTGGAACACGCGGGAGCGCGTGGTGAACCCGCCCGAGCAGAAGTCCTCGCTGCGGGACGACCTCGGCGACCTGAAGTCGAACGGGCCCTGGATGATCCTGTTCTTCGTCGGCTTCCTCAACCTGGCCAACGTCGGCCTGCGCAGCGGCGCCGGCGCGTACTACTTCAAGTACGTGGTCGGCAACGAAACGGCGATGGGCAATTTCAACAAAGTCGGCTTCGCCTGCTTCGTGCTCGGAGCGCTGGCAACTAAGCTGTTCACGGCCCGCTGGCCGCGCCGCCCGCTCCTGATCTGGCTCACGCTGGTCAACGGCGCCGGCATGTTCGCCTGCTACTTCGTGCCCGCGGGCCACCTGCCTCTGCTCTACGCGTGCAACATCGTTGCGAGCTTCGCGGCCGGTCCGACGCCGGCGATCGTCTGGTCGCTCTATGCCGACACCGCCGATTACGGTGAGTGGAAATTCCGCCGTCGCGCCACCGGACTCCTGTTCTCGGCCATGGTGCTGGCCCACAAGCTGAGCATGGCCTTGGGCGGGGCGATGATTGGCTGGTTGCTGTCCTACTACGGTTTCATCGCCAATGTCGCGCAGACCCCGCGGGTACTCCACGGCATTTCCCTTATTTTCAACATCCTGCCTGGCGCCCTCGCGCTCGGCGCCGGGTTCGTGACCATCTTTTACCCGCTCGACGAGGCGAAGATGAAGGAGATCGAGCGCGAACTGGCGGCGCGCAAAACCCCCGTTGCCGCATGAGCCGTCCGCCCGCGCCGCCCGTCCACCCCGCCACCGGCCCTTCGCCATGAGCCTTCGCGCCTCCTTCCTCGCCTCCCTTCTCCTTCCCATGATTTCCACCGCATCCACTCCTGTCTGGCAGGACGAGTTCAACCAGCCGGTGGGCAGCGGCCCCGACCCGGGGAAATGGGTGCACGACCTGGGCGACAACGGCTGGGGCAACAAGGAGCTGCAGACCTACACCGACTCGCGCGAGAATTCCTTCATCGTGGCGGACCCCGTCGCCACCGACGGCCGCGCGCTCGTCATCAGGGCCGTGCGCACCGCCTCCGGCGGCTACACCTCGGCCCGGCTGAAGACGCAGGGAAAATTCGCCGCCAGCCCCGGCTCGCGCATCGAGGCGCGCCTGAAGCTGCCGAAGGGGCAGGGGATCTGGCCCGCCTTCTGGACCCTGGGCGACAACATCGACACCGTGCCGTGGCCGGCCTGCGGCGAGATTGACGTCATGGAGATGATCGGCCACCAGCCCGGCACGCTCTACGGCACGCTCCACGGCCCGGGTTACTCGGGCAAGCACGGCCTCAGCAAGCACACCGAGCTGCCGGACGGCGCGACGTTCAGCGACGCCTACCATGTCTTCGCCGTGGACTGGCGAAAGGACCGCATCGACTGGCTGCTCGACGGCAAGGTCTATTGCACGCAGTCGCCCGCGACCATTCCCGCGGGCGCGAAGTGGGTCTTCGACAGCCATCCGTTCCATCTCCTGCTCAACCTCGCGGTCGGCGGCCTCTGGCCGAGGTATCCCGACGACACGACGCAGTTCCCGCAGGAATACCGCATCGACTACGTCAGGGTTTACCGGCACGAATAACCCGATCCCCCGGGCTCATGCTTCGTGCGCTGTGTCGACCGCTTTCCCTTCTCAGCCTGATTGCCACCTGTAAGGCGGCATCGCCCGGCGCGGCCGGGCCGGTGCCGGATTGGTGGCGCCGCTTGGAAGTGCGCGACCTGCAGGGAGCGGCGGTGACGCCGGAGGGCCGCTGGCTCGTGGTGGTTTTTCTTTCGTCGGAGTGCCCGGTGGCCAATGCCGAGTTGCCGGTGCTCAATGCGCTCGCGGCGGAATTCGGCTCGCGGGGCTTCGGCTTCGTCGGCGCCTACGCCGACCCGGCCCTCGGGCTGCCGGCCCTGCGGCGGCATGCGGCCGAGGCCGCGCTGGCCTTCCCGGCCGCGGACGACCGGGCGCAGCGGCTCGCGCGCGCCACCGGCGCCGCATACACGCCCGAGGCGTTCGTCTTCGCGCGCGACGGCGCATTGCTCTACCACGGCCGGATTGACGACCGCGTGACCGAGCTCGGCGCCGCCCGGCCCAAGGCCGTGCACGAGGATCTCCGCGAGGTCCTCGCGGCGCTGGCGGCCGGGCGCACCGGCCCGTTTCCCGCGCAGCCGGGTTTCGGCTGCTCCATCCCGGACGCCGTGCCATGATGGGCGCCGGCCGGATTCAACGCGGGATGCTGGCGTCGGCCGGGTTGTTGCTCGCCGGGGCCCAGGCCTTCGCGGACGAACCCGCCGCGCCGACCTGGGCGCGCGACATCGCCCCGATCCTTTACCGGCATTGCGTCGAGTGCCACCGCCCCGGACAGGTCGCGCCCTTTTCCCTGCTCGGCCATCCCGACGCCGCCAAGCGCGCGCGCTTCCTCGCCAAGGCCGTAAAGGCGCGCGTCATGCCGCCCTGGCTGCCCGGGGATCCGGCCGGCACGTTCCTCGATGAGCGGCGCCTGAGCGATGCTGAGATCGGCCTGCTCGTGCGTTGGGCGGAAGCCGGCGCGCCGGCGGGCGACCTCGCGCAGGCGCCCGTGCCGCCGCCCGCCGCCGGGGCGAAATGGCACCTCGGCACGCCCGACCTCGTGGTGCGCATGCGGCGGCCGTTCGCCGTGCCGCCCGGGCCGGAGGATTCCTATGAGGTCTTCACCACGCCCTATTCGGTCACCGGTGTGCCGGCGGACGTCCTCGCGCGCGCGCGCATCCCCGAGTCCGACGTCTACGGCGTCGCCGCGATCGAGATCCGCCCGGGCAACCTGCAGGTCTTTCACCACGCCGACATCTGGGTCGACCTTTCGGGCACGGCGCGGAAGCGCGAGGACGCCGCGGGCGGCAACGGTTTCGCCAGTTTCGGCACGCCGGGTTTCGTGCCGGCGGTCGGGCTCGGCGGCCGCGTGCCGGGCATGACCGC
>CAYZSN010000067.1:0-5493 GCA_964481095.1 uncultured Oleiharenicola sp.
GCCTCACGATCATCGCCTCCATCCTCGTCGAGACCGGCAGCCGCATGGACGACGTGATCTTCCAGGAATTCAAGGGCACCGGCAACATGGAGCTCGTCCTCGACCGCAAGGCCGCGGAGATGCGCATCTGGCCGGCCGTGAACGTGCAGTCCTCCGGCACCCGCAAGGAGGAGCTGCTGATCAGCGACCCCAAGACCCTCGAGGGCATCCATTTCTTCCGCCGCGCCCTCGTGCAGCAGAAGATCGAGGAGGCCACCGACACCATGGTCACGCGCCTCGGGAAGACCAAGACGAACGCCGAGTTCATCAAGCTCATCGTCAAGTAACCAACTTCGTCCTTGCCCGTCTCCACCTTCCCCGACCAACCTGACCGTTCACTGAATGAATAGCTTCTCCGAGCAATGTCTCGACATGGCCCGCTCGATGCTGAGCCATAACCTGGATTCGATCAACGCCGACGGCACCGTCACCCCCGTCTCCGCCGAGACCTCCCGCTCCGATGAACCCGGCCATGTCGCCTTCGCCCTCGGCGAATATTACCGCGCGACGGGCGAGACCACGCTCAAGGGCTACGACCTGATCGACCTCACCGCGCGCTGCATCACGGCCCAGGCCTTCACCGAGCCCGCGCACGAGAACGGCCTCGCCTACGCCGCGCTCGGCCTCCTGTCCTTCGGCCCCTCCAAGGAGCGCAACCCGGTCTGGGAGCGCCTCGTCGAGGAAACCCGCCAGCGCCTCGACAAGCTCCTGCTCACGCGCAGCGACTACGACAACTACTGGCAGGCCTTCAACATCGCCAAGGCCGTCTGCCGCTACAGCCTCGGCCTGTCCAAGAAGGACGAGACCTCGCGCCTCATCGAGCGCATGGTCGAGCGCATCGAGCAGACCAGCTCCACCGGGTTCTTCGACGACGCCGAGAAGGGCTTCGGCGGCCATTTCAATTTGTACGGCGTGATGACGCTGGCGTTCGTCCGCTCCGCGCTGCAGCTGCACGCCAACTCCGCGCTGCGCGAGCGCAAGCTCCCCACCCTCCGCACCTACGCCGAGAAGTACATCAAGATGGTGCCCGACCTCGTCCGCTCGGACGGCCTCGGCTGGGCCTACGGCCGCGCCGCCGGCGCCTACGGCCAGATGCACCTGATCACGCTCGTGCTGCAGGGCTTCCGCGACGGCTGGATCCCCGAGGACCAGAAGGCGCGGTACTTCGACCACCTGCGCCGCCTGTTCTATTATTTCTTCCAGACCTACCTCGACCAGGAGCACGGCTTCCTCGACATCCGCGACGAGGAGCGCACCGCCTACGCCTCGCACACCACGCGCATGGCGAACTTCGACGCCGCCCGCTACCTCTGCCAGTGGTCGCGCCTCGCGAAGACCGTGCAGATGCCCGACGCCGTCAAGGCCGAGCCGGCGCGCACCAGCGGCCGCTTCGTCATCTTCGACAAGAGCAACCGCAAGGAGCAGGGCCTGTTCCTCTATCGCGACGCCGAGTCCGGCCTGCACATCCAGATGCCGCTGGTCAGCTCCGGCACCGACTGCACCGCCGACAACCTGCCGTTCCCGCACTGCCCCGGCGTGTTCGACTGGCCCAACAATTTCTACCTGCCGATCATGATCCCCGAGCTCACGTTCGGGGAGAACGTCACGATCCCGGCCTTCTATGGCCAGAAGTGCGTGACCGGCCTCGGCCTCAAGAACTCGTTCTACTTCCGCTACGAGCAACCCGAGCTGATCAACACGAGGGAGGAGCTCGTGAAGGGCCTCGGCAGCGTGAAGGTCCAGTGGACGTTCAGCGGCAGCAGGATTTCCGCCGAGTTCGCCTACACGGTGAAGAACCAGGTGCAGCTCGACAAATTCCGGATGTCGCTCGTCATCGGCGCGCCGCATTCGAAATACCGCCTCGGCACCTCGCCCGCCCTCGGGCCGCTCGGCCACCGCTGCTCGGTGCTCAAGGACGACTTCCACGCCAACTGGGCGGAAACCGAGGTCGTGAGCGCCGACCCGGCGTACAAGACCAATTTCGGCAAGCTCCACTACGTGCAGACCTTCCAGCGCGACCACCCCCTCATCATGCGCCCCGGCCAGGTTTACCGGCTGGCGGTCAGCTTCGATCCCGACCTGACGATGGTGGAGGCCTAAGAAGCCCGGAGCTCGGAGCCGGGAGCCAGAATACGTCCTGTGCGGCGAGCTGATCCGGCTGTTTTAACTTCTGGCTCGGCGCTCCTTACTCCCGGCTCTAAGCTTCCAAGGCCTCGTCGATCGCGCGGCTGGCGGAACGCAGCACCTCGAGTCGCGCATAACGCTTGTTGTCCGCGGGGACGAGGTGCCACGGCGCGTTCTCCCGCTCGGTCAGCGCCAGCATGTCGCCGACCGCCACTTCGTACGCCGCGCGCTTGCGCCGGTTGCGCCAGTCCTCCGCGTTCATCTTGTGCTGCTTGTACGGTGTGGCTTCGCGGTCCCGAAAGCGCCGCAGCTGTTCCTCGTGCGAGATGTGCAGCCAGTACTTCAGCACGATCACACCGTGCTTCGTCAGCTCCTGCTCGAAATCATTGATTTCGCCGTAGGCGCGCTTCCATTCGTCCGGCCGGCAAAAGCCCTCGATGCGCTCGACCAGCACCCGCCCGTACCAGGAGCGGTCGAAGATGGTCATCCGGCCCTTGCGCGGGATGTTCCGCCAGAACCGCCAGAGGTAATGGGCCTGCTTTTCCTCCTCCGTCGGTTTCGCCACCGAGATGACGCTGTAATCCCGCGGGTCGATTGCGCTCGTGAGCCGGCGGATCGCCCCGCCCTTGCCCGCCGCATCCCAGCCTTCGAACACGAACACGATCGAGCGCCCGGCCGCGAGCGCCGCGCGCACGGTGCGGCTGAGGCGGCCGAGCCATTTCTCGCGCAGCGAGTCGTAGTCCTTTTCCGAAAGCTCCTGGTCAAGGGGCAGCACGCGCAGGCGCCGCAAGCCCGAGGGCCGCAGCGAGCGCACGGTCCTGGGTTTCACGGCCCGGTTCAGCCGGTCGATCCGTTTTTTGTGCTGCTGGAACTGCCGGAGCAGCAGCCGGCCGACCGCCAGGTCGCGGGCGCGTTCGTCCTCGGCATCGACCGTGGTCCAGCGCGCGCCGGGCCGGTTGGTCTTCGCCACCATCAGGCGGGCCGTGCGCGCCAGCCGGTCATAGATGCGATGATGGTGCCAGTCTTCGTCCGTCACGCGCCACGCCGTGGCCGAATCGGCGCGCAGCGCCCGCAGGCGCCGGCCCTGCGCCTCCTTGGAAAGGCCGAGCCAGACCTTGACGATCAACGTGCCGCCATCCGCCAGCAGCCGCTCGAAGGCGCAGATGCGCTCCGCTTCGTGGATCACCTGCTCGTTGCTCCGCCCGCCCTGGGCTTCCTCGCGCAGGCTTTCGGTGTACCACGATCCCGCATAAAGCCCGATGCGCCCCAGCCCGGGCAGGCTCCGCCAGAAGCGCCATTGGTGCGGATGGGCGAGCTCGTTGTCGGTCGGGGCGTGGTACGAGAACGTCTCGACCCCGCGCGGATCCAGCCATTCGGCCAGCGTCTGCAGGAGGGTCCCGCGCCCGGCGCCCTCCGGGCCGGCGATGATGAGCAGCACCTTGAACGGCACCCGCTTCAGCCCGACCTGGAGCTGCACCAGCTTCTCGCGCAGGATGGCGGCCTGGGCCTGGTAGGCTTTTTTCGACATCCGCTGCCGCGCTTTTGCCATGGGCTTCGAAGGTGCGGGTTGGCGCGGTCATGTCGAGTCCCGGCTGTGGCGGCGGATTGTGACGGACAGGTTAAATCCGGCTGCGGCGGCGGGACCGCCGTTGCGGAGAGGGGGCCGCGGTCTTTCGATGCGGCGCCATGGCCGAGCCCACTCCCCACCACGACAACCAGCTGATCAAGCGCGTCCACAAGGAGCTGATCGACGACTATGACGAGGAGCTCGAGATGGAGCGGGAAGACTGGGAACATGTCGAGGCCGGCGCCCCCGCCCGCCCGGTCGACGCGGACACCAGCCGCGACGCCCGCAACCGCTATTTCAAGGAGCTGTTCCGGCTGCAGGGCGAACTGGTCAAGATGCACGACTGGATCGTGCACACGGGACACCGGATGGTGATCGTGTTCGAGGGCCGCGATGCCGCCGGCAAGGGTGGCGCCATCAAGCGCATCACCCAGCGGCTCAACCCGCGCGTCGCCCGCGTGGCCGCCCTGCCCGCCCCGTCCAGCCGCGAAAAGACCCAGTGGTACTTCCAGCGCTACATCGCGCACCTGCCGGCCGCGGGCGAAATGGTCCTCTTCGACCGCAGCTGGTACAACCGCGCGGGGGTCGAGCGCGTGATGGGGTTCTGCTCGGACGCCGAGTACGAGGAATTCTTCCGCTCGGTGCCGGAATTCGAGAAGATGCTCGTCCGTTCCGGCATCCAGCTCATCAAATACTGGTTCTCCATCCCCGACGAGGAGCAGGAGTTCCGGTTCCGCTGCCGGATCAACGACCCGCTGAAGCAGTGGAAGCTCAGCCCGATGGACCTCGAATCGCGCAAGCGGTGGGAACTCTACACGAAGGCGAAGGAGAAGATGTTTGAGCGCACGCACATCCCGGAGGCGCCGTGGTGGGTCGTGCAGGGAGCCGACAAGAAAAAGGGCCGCCTAAACTGCATCCACCACCTGTTGTCGCAGGTGAAATACAGCGAGGTGGAGCACGAGCCCATCACGCTGCCCCCGCGCGTCCACCATCCCGACTACCGCCGCGAGCCGATCCGGCCGGAAATGATCGTCCCGGAAGTTTACTGAGCCGGCGGCGTGCCTTCGGCCGGCGGCGGAAGCTTGACCACGGGTGGCGCGGGCTCGATGGCTGCCGGCGCGGGAAGCGCCGGGCTGGCGCGCTTCGGCGCGGACTTGCGGACCGGCGCCTTGCGGGCGGGCTTTTTCACCGCCAGCGCGGCGAGTTCCGCTTTCAGGCTCTTGACGCTCTTGCGGAATTTCTTGGCGGCGCGCTTGGCCTCCTTGAATTTCAGCTTGGCCTTGCGAAATCCCTGCTTGGCGAGCTTCGCCGTCTTCCTGGCGGTGTCGGCCTGACGTTGCGCCGCGGCGATCTGCGAGAGCAGTTTCTTCCTGGCGGTCGCGAGCGGGGCGGCGGATTTCGTGGTCATGGGGGTGAAGCGAAGCGGGATTGGCGGGAGCGGCGCCCGGTATCGATGCCCCGGGGAAATCCCGGGGCAACGTTCGGAATGTTACGATTTCATGGCTGGTTTTCGCCTTCTCCGGAATTTTATTCCCATGTTATTTATGACAAATGACTTATATTAGCGCTTTCACGGGGTCCGGCCGGCCTTGATAAGCATTGGCATCGCTCCCTGATTTCCTATCAGCTGGCGGACGCGTGAATCGGGCACCCGTCCCGACAACCACGGTCCCACCCACATGCCTCCCGCCCCGCGCAAACAACGTTCCGCCAAGATCACGGCCAAGACCGGCCGGTCGATCACGCCCAAGGCCGGCGGCGGC
>CAYZSN010000068.1:0-2576 GCA_964481095.1 uncultured Oleiharenicola sp.
CGGCCAGATAGGCGACAAGGCCGAAGACACTTCCTACGCCGAGGAGCAGCGCCACGAGCCCAAAGCCGGAGAAGAACCACGCCCCGACGCGCTCCTGGCCCAGATCTTGCGCCACCACGTCACGGCCCGTCTGCACGTGCACCGACGCCACGTCCGGCACCGCGGCTCTCACGGCCTTCGTCACGGTGCCGACGAGAGCTTGCGTATTCTCAGCGCGAATGACCCAATGCCCCGAGATACCGGTGTCCGGGTGGTACGCCATGACAACCGTGCCGAGCGCTGGCCGCAGCAACGAGCCGAACGCAAAATCGGCCGACACACCGACGATCAGGGTCCGTCCGTACGCCGTCGTCGTGAGGAACTCGCCGACGGGGTTTCCGCCCGGCCACAATCGTTTGGCGAGCGACGCCGTCACGATCGCGCGTCGGGGCCTCACGCCAATGTCGTCCGCGCGCAATTCACGGCCGGCCACCATCCTGATGCCGAGCGTCGATAGCCAATTGGTATCGGCATACCAGACCCAGCCAACGCGCAAAGCTTCTTGTCTGCCGTCCAGGACAACGACCGTCGGACGTTGCAGGGTGTCCGTTTGCCACCCGCCGATCGGCGGTTCGCCCTCGATCACCCGCCGGACGCCGGGAAGCGCCCGAAGCGCATCATCAATACGCTGCTTGCGCCGCGCCGCGATGGCCAAATACTCGGAGACGTTGCCCGTGTAGGTGAAGCCGTACGTGACTTGCGAGCTCACGAAGAGCGTGTGATCCACATCGAATCCGGACGCGCGGCCGAATCCGTGCAAGATCGTCCGAACGAACAGGGCGGCCGAGGCGAGCACGACGACAGCCGCACACACCTGCGCGCACAGCAACCCCTGCCGCAGCCGTTGCGTGGCGGGCGATGCCGTCGCGGCCGGTCCGCCCGACAGCGTCCGCGCCATCGTACCGCGCGTGAAGCGCACCAACGGCAGCCACGCGGCGACGGCGCAGGTCGCGAACGTCGCGCCGACGGCAACGCTCAGCACGCGCCAATCCGGTGAGAGATCGAGCCGTCCGAGATCCAGTCCGCCAGGCAGACTGAGCGCGGGCATCGCGCGCAGCGCAAGCTGCGCCACGAGGACGGCCACGGCCGTTCCGAGAGCGGCGATGACAGCCAACTCACGCGCCAGCTCCCCGAGCAGCTGGCGTCTCGTGGCGCCGAGCGCGGCCTTCGTCGCCAATTCCAGCGCGCGCCGCTCATAGTGAATGAGAATCAGCGTCGCGAGCGTCGAACAGCCGCCGAGGAGCACGAGCAACGCCAGCCCTGTCACCACGCCCACGGCTGGTCCTTCGCTGATGGCGATGGTCGACGTCGTCGGCGAGCCGAACACGTCAGCGAGGGGCACGAGGGCGTGCGGCTGGTGGTCCGGATCGCTCTCGCGCATCTCGCGCTCCATCTCCGCGAGCGGGCGCCCCGGCGGCAACTTGGCAAACACCATCAAGGGCACGCCCCAAACGTGCAGCGACGTCGGCGACAGGCGGCGGCGCAATTCGCTGGGGATCCAGACGTCGATGCGATCGCCCTTCCGCACGCCGTCGAAGCCCGGCGGCGCCACGCCGATCACGCGTATCGAGACGGCGCCGGACGCGAGCGTCGCGCCCACGACGTCGGCGCGGCCGCCAAAGTCTCTCTTCCAGACGCGATGACTGATGATGGCAACGGGCTCCGCGCCTGGCAGGTCGTCGTCAGAGACGAAATCGCGGCCGCGAACCCTAAGATCGAACAGTCGAAAGAATCCTGACGTGATCCCCGCGATTTCAGCAATCGGCCGGCCCTGGACGGTGATGACGGGCGTGAGGCCGAGCTTGCTCTCGTCGACCTGCCCGGCGAAGGCTCCCTGGAACGGCCGCAGAATCGGCGGGACACAGCTGGAGTCTTCGTCGTCGCCGAAGTGGTCGTCAGCGCAGTAGACGAAGCGAGCCGCGTCGCGGATCGGCAACGGACGCAGCCAGAGCGCGTTGACGATGGTGAACACCACCAGATTGACGCCGACGGCGAGCGCGACCGTGCCGACCGCCAGCGCGACGTACGCGCGATGACGCGGTCTCGGAATCAGGTGCGACATCGGATGCCACTCCTCCCGCATCGATAGCCGGGCGGCAGCGAGCACCCAAGAAGGTGCTCTCTACTTCGCCGGCAGCGCGTACGCGACGTAGCCGAGCGGCCCGGTGACGGGCTCGGGCTGCGGGCCGTCGGCGATGGGGGCCTTCACTGGCGGCGGCGCCTGGCCGGACGCGGGGACGACGAGGTACTGGCGGCCGTCGACTTCGTACATCGACGGCGCGGCCTTGATGAGCGAGCCGCCGAAGCGGCCGGTCCACAGCACCTTCCCCGTCTCCGAGTCGTACGCGCGGACTTTGTTGTCCTCACCGGGGATGAAGATCAATCCCGTCGTCGTAACGATCGGCGTCGTCCGCATCTGCGTCTCGCCGGTGCCCGTGATGCCGTACGCCGCGAGCACGGGATCGTCGCCGACGCCGACGCGCCACTTGATCGCCGGCACGTTCAAGTCGTACTTCACGAGCGTCGTGAACGGCGGC
>CAYZSN010000069.1:0-9052 GCA_964481095.1 uncultured Oleiharenicola sp.
ACGACCAGCTGCGCTGGACGCTGCTGATCCGCGCGCTGGGCCAGCCGTTCATCCTCATCCCGGTCTCGGCGGTCGCCACGGCGAGCGTGCCGGCGACCCGCTCCGCCGCCGCCTCGGGCCTGTTCAACATGATGCGCAACCTCGGCGGCTCGATCGGCATCGCGCTGCTCTCGGCCCTGCTCACCGTGCGCGAGCACCTCCACTCCAACCGGCTCGGCGAGGCGATCAGCGCCTACAATCCGCTCACGCAGGAGCGCCTCGCCGCGCTCACGCAAAAATTCACCGCCGCCGGCAGCGACGCCTACACCGCCGGCCGCCAGGCCGTGGCCGTCCTCGACAGCCTGGTGCGGCGCGAGGCCAGCCTGCAGGCCTTCAACGATTGTTTCCACCTCCTCGGCCTCGTCCTGCTCGGCGCGATCGTCGTCGTCTGCCTCGCCCGTCCCGCCCGCGCCGGTGGCGCCGCGGGGGCCCATTGATCGGGGCCGCTCCCGCCATGCTTCCGCTCCTCCTCGTCCTCGCCGGCCTTGTGTTTATTACCTCCGTCGACGCCTCGGAATCCTGAGCCGCCGGGGCCAAGCCGGGCGCGCATCTTGCCGTCCGGAAATGGTGAGGGGATGCGTTGCGCCCCGCGCCCAGGTGCGCCGCCGGGAATAAATGCCGCGCCATTGGCTCACAGACAATCACACACACGCCGACCCAATCCGAAACAATCCAACCCGAAGCCTTACTGCCATGCTCCCGCTCCAGCCGTGTGTCTGTGCCATCGTAGGATGCTCCGCATCCTGAGATGAGCTCCCCTCCCCTCTGTTACGAACATCCCGGCGCCAGCCGGGATGACATCGAGGCGTTGCTCAAGACCTTCACCCGCCCCCAGCTCGAGGCCAAGCTGCGCACCGTCCAGCTCCGGCTCGGCTCCCCCCACGAGCGCCCGGGCGACATGGACTGCGCCCAGCTGATCGCCCACCAGCTCAACAACGTCCTCACCGGCGAGAAGGCCGGGGAGTTCATCCGCGACCTCGACCGGTTCCCCTGACCGCGCTCACTCCGTCGCGGGTTTCATCAGCGGATAAATACCGTCCTTGTCCGGGCCGGTGTAGCTGTCGTTGAAGCCGCGGAAATACGCCCGCAGGTCGCGGCCCGCGGCCACGTCGTCGGCGACCGCGCGGCCGGAGACGTGCGCCCAGCGGACGAAGTCGAGCGGGATGCACTGCAGGCCGAGGCTGTAGACCGCGCCCTCCTCGCTCGGGTTGGCGGTCGCCCAGCTCACCGTGGTGGCGGAGGGCTTGCCGAGCAGCGCCAGCGAAAGGCTGTCGAGCTCGAGGATGGCGCGCGCCGTGTCCTTGCGCACGGCCGCCGCGGCGTTCTGCGCGTCCTTCAGCTTGGCGTGCAGGGAAGTCGTGGCCTCGTTCTTGCGCTCGACGTAGAGCGGGTCCGCCGCGTCGGCCAGCAGCATGTTGCGCGAGGCGCGCTGCAGTTCCTGGTGGATCGACGCGAGCGCGGCGCGGATGGAATTAGGCGTGAGGAAATAAACGTCGTGGACGAGGAACGGCGAGTTGCGCACGAGGCTCGCCTCCATGTCGGTCAGCTTCAGGTGCGGCACGTCGATCGGGATCTCGATCTCGGTCTTCTCCTCCGGCGCGGCCTGCATGACCCAGTCCAGGTAGGTGTTGGTGTAGGCGAGGATCGCGCCCGTGACCTTCTCGAATTCCTGCACCGAGCACTCGTCGCCGAAGCTCTCCGGCCGGAGCTCGCTGCTGGCTTCCTGGGGAAGGACGCCTTCCTTGCAGATGTTGCTGTGCGTGCGCTTGCCGCTGAGCACGCGCGAGGTGATCTCGACGCACAGGACCTCGATCTCGAACCGGCCGTCGGCGCCGGTTTCGCGCACGGCCTTGACCTGCGTGTAGGTGACGGTGCGCATGCCGTAGATTTTGGCGGCAAGCTTGAACACCTTGCCCGTGGAGTCCTGCCAAAGCTGGCGCGCGGAAATCTCTTCGGCGACTTCGGGTTCGGCTGGGAGCGGATTGGTCATCTGCGGCTTATCTTTCGACATCGTTTGCCTCCCGCCCAACATATTCCGCGCCAAGGCCCTCCCGGGGGCGCTTTTGAGATTTCTTTAGCAGAGTTCGGCCCGACGAACCGCTTTTTTAGGGGTCTTCAGGGCTGGTCGAAATGGGAACTGTCGCCCTCGTGGAAGATCGAGGGAAATGTCGAGTAGTGCTCGGCCGGTGCGAACCGCCATTCGCCGCGCGAATCGCGGCCATAACGCAGCACCACGCTCCGCGCCTGGCTCAGCCGGTGGTCGAGCACCGCCACCAGGCAGTTGGGTTCCTCGCCGATGCCGGCGGGCATGAGGCCCAGCTGCGCCGCCTCCTGCGTCGTGTAGCTGGCGTGGAAGAAAATCGCGCTCGCCACGATCTCGCCGCGCGCGGCCTCCGCCCGGAACAGCCGGACCATGAATCGCGCCGAGGCGGCCGGCGGCTGGCCCGCCTGCTCCACCGGGTACGCGACCACCGGGTCGGCGGGCTTGGTCTGCATCCGGTGGGCCGCCCATTCGTCGGGCCGGACCAGCATCACCGACTGGATTTCGCCGGCCGGCGAAAGCTTGGCCCCGACGGGCTCGAGGTTGTTGGACTGCAGCAAGGCCCGCAGGGGCTCGAGGTGGCACTCCAACAACATCATCAGCTCCGGGTGCGTGCCGTGGTCGGAACGCCGCGCGGGCCGGCGCGGAAAACGCGGCGTCCCGAGGCGGTCGGGCAGCAGCGGCAGGTAGTCGCGATCGAGGAAAATATCCGGATGGCGCAGCGCGTAGTACGGCGGGTCGTAATGCCAGCTGCCGTCGGGATTGGCTTGGTATTGGATGACGCACGTCACCGCTTGCCCGCTGTCGTGGTCGAGCCGCGCCACGATGCAGTCGGCTTCGTCCACGGTCCGGGCGGGTGCCACCTGCGGCGAGCCGCGGCCCGGGCCGTGAAAGCCGTGGTAGAAAACCGCGCACGCCACGATCCGGCCTGCCGGCGCTTCCTTCCGGAAATGTTCGCGGAAGAAGTCGATGGTCCCTTCGACCGTCCGGGACTCCGCCCCCGGGTCCTTCGTCGTCAGGGCGAGCCCGTCGATTTCGCCCTTCGCGTTCATGGCGGCGGCGAGCGGCGCCAGGGAACCGGCCTGGTGCAGGCCCACGAGGAGATCCCACTGGTTCTTCAGCAGGGCCAGCAGATCCTCGGCGATCCCGCACGACGATGCGGCGATAAAATCATCCGCCAGCTCCTCGTCGTCGGCCGCAGGCTCGGCCGCGGGCGGCGGGGGTGGCGCCGCGACCGGCCGGGGATTTTTCGCCGCGTATCGTGCCGCGGTCTCCTTCGCCCATTGTGCGTCCCGGGCGAGTTCCTCGTCGCACTTGGGCTGGCCAAATTCGCTGGTGTAGACCTGGAGCAGGTAGCTCTCCTTGTCCGCCCCGATGCCCCCCATGACCCTTTTCTCCACCAGGCGCGACTTCGTGCCGCGAAATTTCTCCAGCGCCGCCCGGGCGGCGGGCGAATCGATCCGCTCCAGCATTGCGAGCGCCTCCTTGACGTCGTCATGCCTCTGCGCGGTCAGCGCCTTTCCCAGGAGGGCCGGGACCTGGCGTTCCGCCAGCCGCGCGGCCGCGGCCGCGACCGCGGGTTCCAACGCGTGCAATTCGGGCGTGTCCGCCTGCGCGATGAGCGTGCGCACGGAATCCAGTTCGCTGCCCAGCAAATCGATCTGCTTGGTCTCGGCGTCGGCCGCCATGCCGCGCAGGGCCGCGGCCAGCACCGGGGCGGCCTCCGCGCTGATTCCGCGCACCGCTTCAGGCAGGCCCTGGGCGCAAAGCAGGTGGAGCGCAGGCCGGCGCAGGTCGGTGCCGACGCAGCGCAGCAGCGCGCGGACTCCGGCAGCATTTGCGCTCAATTTCATTCCCTCGAGCGCGACGTACCGCGTGTCCCACACCTGCTTGGGATCGAGCGCGATCCGGCTGTAGCAGTCCAGCGACTGCGGCTTTTGCGGCAGGGCCATCAGCGCCCGCAGCGCCTGCTTGCGCGCGCTCGGCAGCGCGCCCGGCGCCAGCGCGGCCGCGACCTGCTCGTTGACGCGCTGCGTGCTGGAATCAAACGGCCACATGGTTGCGGCCGGGATTTCCCGGCAACCGGCTCCGGACACGGCGGAGAGTTGGGCTCATGACGGTGGCAGGCGGCCGGCGATTCCGCGCCGACCTGGGCGGAGGGACTCAATTTGGTTCCCGCCGCCGGGGCAAGCCAAGCTTCCCGCCCTAGGCCTTCCGGCCCAGCGCCGCCATCCGGGCCTGCAGCTCGGGCACGTGCTGGCGCCGGGCGCGCACCGGCTCGGTGACGCCGTTGAGCCGCAGCATGGAGGTTTCGTCGTCCACGGGTGTGACGCCCTCGACCCGCACGATGTTCACGATCGTCTGCCGGTGCACGCGCAGGAATTGCGCGGCCGGCAGCCGTTCCTCCCACGACGCCAGCGTCTGCCGCACGAGGAAATGCTCGCCGCCGGCCAGCCGCACCTCGGAATAATTGTCCTGCGAGGACACCAGCGTGATGTCGTGCACGCGCACAAACCGCACCGCGCCGGGGCCGGTCTTCACCTGCACGACATCGTCGTGGCGCAACGCCGGCGGCTGGCCGGCGGGCGCGACGGGCCCGGCGCGGCGCAGGGACTCGGCGAGCCGCGCGGTGCGCACCGGCTTCTGCAGGAAGTCGAGCGCGTTGACCTCGAACGCCCGCAGCGCGAACTGGTCGTAGGCCGTGACGAAGATGATCCGCGCGTCCGTCCGCACGTCCGGCACGAGATCGAAGCCGCTGCCGCCCACCAGCTGCACGTCGAGGAACACGAGGTCGTACTCGCCCTGGCGCAGCAGCGCGCGCGCCTGGTCGAAGGTCGCGGCCTCGCCGGCGAGCGCGACTTCCGGGTGCGCCGCCAGCAGCGTGCGCAGGTCCTTCCGGGCGTTGACCTCGTCGTCGATGATAACGGCTCTGGGCATCTTATGGTGAATCTAAAGCGCTGTCACCGCACCGGTGGCGAGCGGAAATTGCGTCACGGAGAAAGCCCCCACTCCTTCATGGGCACCCGCAGCATCAGCCGCACCGTCACCCAGCCGCCCGCGGCCTCGGTCGTGAACTCGTGGGCGCCGGGATAATAACGCTGCAGGCGCTGCCGGAGATTTTCGTGGCCGATGCCGAGCGAAGGCACGACGCCCCGCTCGGTGGGCGCCACCCAGTGCCCGGTGTTCGCCACCTCGATGAGCACCGCGCCGCCGGGCAGACGGCGCGCGGCGAGCCGGATGCGCAGCCGGTCCCGCGTCGTGGCTTGGCCGTACTTGAGCGCGTTCTCCACGAGCGGCAGCAGCAGCAGCGACGGCACCTTGATGTCCCCGGCCGCGGCGTCGACGTCCACCGCCACCTCCAGCAGGTCGCCCCAGCGGGTCTGCTCGATGTCAAGGTAGGCGCGGAGCATCTTCATTTCCTGGCCGAGCGTCGGGCTCTCGTCGTTGGCGGGCCGGAACAGCGTCATCTGGCAGAAATCCGTCAGCCGCTCGATCATCCCGCGCGCGCCGTCCAGGCCGGGCGGCAGCTGCGCGCAGACCGAGGTCAGCGCGTTGAAGAGGAAGTGCGGGTTGAGCTGGTAGCGCAGCACCTCCAGGCGCGCCTTCTCCTCGGCGAGGCGGGCCGCGATCTTCTCGTCGAGCTCGAGCTGGTGCAGGCGGACCAGCTCGAGGTTCGACTGGCGCAACTCCTCGGTGCGGGCCGCCACCGTGGCCTCGAGTTCCGCCGCCCGCCGGCGCAGCGCCGCGAGGCGCGAGCGGATGAACGCCGCCACCAGCAGCAGGCCCAGCACCGCGTAGCCGGCCCACGCCCACCCGCTGAACCACCACGGCGGGCGGACGGTGAACGCCACCGCCACCGGCTCGCTCCAGCGCCCGTCGCCGCTGCGCGCGCGCAGCCGCAGCGTGTAGCGGCCCGACGCCAGCGCGGAAAATTCCCGCTGCGGCTGGGCGTCGGTGAAGACCACCGGGTCGCCGTCGCCGTCGAGCGTGCTCTCGTAGACCGCCGCCGCGTCGCCCGCGAGCGCGGGCGCGGCGAACCGCACGCTGAGCGAACGCCGCGCGTCCGGCAGGTCCCACGCCCCCGCCAGCGGCAGGCGCCGCCCCGCGCCGGCCTCGACGCTGCGCAGGCTGACCACGGGCGGCGGCTCGGGCGCGGCTGCGCGCCAGCGCGCGAGGTCCAGCCGCACCAGCCCCGCCTGGCCGCCGATCCAGAGCGTGTCGGCGTCCTGCTCGTACTCGAAGCCCGACACGTCGTCGAGCCGCGCGAGCTGCGGCAGGTTCAGCGCGCGCCAGCCGCCGGCCCCGTAGACCCCGAACTCCATCGCCGTGACCAGCTCCGCCTCCCCCGCCGGGCGGGCGACCATCCACACGCCGTCGCGCTCGTCGGCAAACAGGATCGAGCGCGCCGTCGTCGAGCCGTCGGCAAACCGCTCGCCAAATTCCTTCGTGGGTTCGAAGGCCTGCCGCGCGGCGTTGAAACGGAAGAAGCCCTTCTCGCAGCGCAGCAGCGGGCCGTGGGCGTCGAGGCTCACGCGCGACCAGCCGTGGCCCCCGGGCAGGCCGCGGCCGGCCGTGAAGCGCGTGATCTCCGGCCGCCCGGGCCCGGCGGCCTGCGGCTGGGGAAACGTCACCCGCAGCACGCCGCTGCTGGGCGTGCCGAACCACCACGTGCCGTTGTCCTCCGCCACCGCCGAGCGCACGGCGACAAGGTCCGGGATGAAACCCTCGTCGTGCCACTCCCCGCCTTCGTAGCGATAGGAACGCAGGCCTTCGTCCGCCAGCGCGAACCAGCGGTGCGGCTGGCCCTGCGCCGGCACGAAGCCGAAGATGTTCTGGATGACGCCGGGCAGCTTCGTGCGCCGGCCGTCGCGCCATTCGACGATGGAGCTTTCGCACAGGACGATCAGGCCGCCCTCGGCGGGCGCGAGGCCGTTGACGAAGTCCGGCACCTCCGGCACGGGCACGAGCCGCGCCGGCGTCGCCGCGGTGGCCGGCGCCAGCCGCATGAGGCCGCCGTCGGTGGCGGTGTAGAGCTCGCCGCCGTAGCGCGTCGGCGGCTGCACCATCACGCGCGGCGCGCCGCGGGCCGGGCCGAACCAGCTGAGCCACGGCCGCAGGTCCACCCGCGCCATGCCGCGCTGGAGGCAGGCCCAGAGCACGCCGGTGCGCGAGGCGAGCACGTTGATCGCGCCGTTGTCGGGCATGCCGGCGTCCTCGTCGAGCTGCGCCAGCAGCCGGCCGCGCGCGTCGAGCAGGATGATGCCGGCCTGGCGCGTGGCGATGGCGAGGCGCCCGTCGGCCAGCCGCGTGCCGCGGTAGACGCCCTTCTGCCGGAAGATTTCATCGGCGCCGGTCGGGAAAGGCGCGAACGCCTTGCCGTCCCAGCGGAACAGCCCGAGGCGCCCGGTGCCGAAGAGGTATTCGCCCGGCCGGTCGCCCGGCAGCGCGAAGACCAGCGAGCTGGCGACCTCCGCCGGCCTCGCCTGCGGCACGAGCCCGAGCCCGCCCGCTTTTTCCTCGACCGTGAACCAACCCTGCTGGTTGTGCGTGAGCCAGAGCGTGTCACCCGCCTTCACGAGCTGCCACGCGCCGCCGGCCGGCAGCGCGCAGGTGGCGAACGCGTCGCCGTCCCAGCGCATCAGCCAGGTGTTGGTCTGGAAAACCGGCCCGCGCGGCGTCAGCACGACGCGCCAGATCTCGCCGCAGCTGCCCACCGCGGGCGGCAGCTTGGCTTTCAGGGAGACGAAGGCGCGCTGGCCCGTGGCATCCTTCTTCGCGTAGCCCAGCTCGTTGACCGCGCCGATCCAGAGCGTGTCCTCCGCATCCACCGCGAGGGCGCGGGTGAACGAGGTGCCCGGGACTTCGATGAAGTCCCAGCGCGCGCCGTCATACACCAGCACGCGGCCGTAGTTGCCGAAATAGGTGAGGCCGGCCGCGTCCTCCACCGCGCTCCACACCTGCGAGTGGCCGCGGTACTCCTGCGGGGCGAAGACGTCGAAGAACGGCAGGCCGAGTTCGGACGGGACCGCGGCGGCATCCGCCGGCGGCGGGACGGGGTCCGCAGCCAGCGCGAGCGAGGTCAGCAATCCCCAGGCCACGGCGATCTTCAGGCGCACGCCGCTCTAATGGCAGTTCCGCGATCCGGGGCCAGTATGGATTTCGGGCGCGCCCCATTTGTCATTGCGCGGAGCCGCGCGCCTCGCGCGGCAAAGCAATCCATCCGCTGGATCGCCCCGGCCGCCGGCGGCGGCCTCGCGCCGACAGGGCCAATGGGGACATCGCTGGGCTTGCGGCCCCGGTCGCCCGCGCGTTTCCCGGATGCAACCGGCTAAGGAACGCCCGGCTTGCGCCGTTATAGCAGGTATGAACTCCCCTTACCCCTTCCACCACGGCGCGACCGGAGCGCGGCCGCAGCGGGCGCGGGATGTGACGTGGGACCGCATCGTGTTCCAGCCGCCCGCCCTGCCGAACCCGCGCCACGTTTTCGACCCGCTGCCGTTCCGCACGCAGACCCTGCAGCGCCCGGCCCGCAGCCGCCCGCCGTTCGCGCGCTGAGCGCAGAACGGACCCCGCCGGAGCCCGGTGCCGCCGCATCGGGGTTTTTGTCTCCCCGGTCCCACCCACCCCGCCCTGCGGGCACCCCTCTTGATAGAGGGGATTCGATCCGGAAGCGCCAGCAGCGCCCCCTCAATCATTCCAGTCCATCGAGGCGGGCTGGGCCGCCGCTTCGGCGCGGAGGGCCGGACGCTTGACGTCACCACCGGCGGGCGCGGGCGCCTTGCTGGCGGTGCGCGCGGGCCGGGGCGGCGGGACCGGGGCGGCCGCCACGGACGGTTCCTCGGCGAAGCCCTGGACCATGCGGAGGAGTTCGTTGACGGCGGACTTCACCTGCGCCGACTGCGACTTCATGTCCTCGGCGGAGGCGGCCGATTGCTGGGCGAGCGCGGCGTTGGACTGGGTGATCTTGTCCAT
>CAYZSN010000070.1:0-4929 GCA_964481095.1 uncultured Oleiharenicola sp.
GGCCATCCGCGAGATGCAGCACGACGTGGTGCAGGGCGCGGACATCGTGATGGTCAAGCCCGCCGGCCTCTACCTCGACATCATCCGCGAGGTGCGCAACAACACGCGCCTGCCCGTCGCGGCCTACCAGATTTCCGGCGAATATGCCCAGATCCACGCCGCCGCCCGGCTCGGCTGGCTCGACCTCGTGCGCTGCCGCGATGAATCGCTGCTGGCGATCAAGCGCGCCGGCGCCGACATGATCCTGACGTATTTCGCGAAGGAAGTCGCGAAGGCGCTGCGCGTCTGAGCACTCAGCTGTCAGCGATCAGCGTTCAGCTTGGGTTGCCGGGAAGATTGTCCTCTTGCTGAGAGCTGATCGCTGAAAGCTGAAGGCTAGGCCTTTTTCCACAAGGCACGCGTGAGCACCACGTGGCCGAAGAGCGCACCACCGACGCACACCGGGCCGATGAACGCGTAGGGCAGGTGGAAAGCGAGGAGCAGCGGGGGCTGCTGGCCCCAGCCGAAGGGCACCGGTGACGAGAGCACCGCGACGCGCATGACATTCAGCAGCAGGGCGAACCCGATGATGTTCGCCGCGCGGGCCGCCCAGCGCCTGCGCGCCGCGAGCGGGGCACACACCAGCGCAGCCACGCCGCTGACGATGTCCCAGTTCTGCCCGGTCCACGTCATTGTCTGCGGGATCGTGCCCTGCGCCGCCCACGCATGCAGCACGAGCTCGAGCGGCAGGCGGAAGGCCTGGAAGCCGACGAGGGCCGCGAGCGGGATGGTCGTTGCGATCCTGCCGCCGACCGGGGACAAACCGAAGCCCACCGCGACGATGATGATCGGCGCGAAGAAGAAAGGCAGCCCGCCCAAGGACAGCGAGGCCATGCGGCCGCTCGCGACGAGGGCGGACAGGGCGCCGAGCCAGACGGCAATCACCAGTGCGGCGAACCCAGCCGCCTTCGTGGTGCGGTAGGCGAAATAAACCGCCCAGAGCACGGCGCTGATCACCGCCCCAACGATGGCCAGGAACGCGGCGACCGAGGCGGGGTTGGCGGGCGTGAAGGGCATGATGTTCGGTTGAAGGTTGAAAGATGAAAGACAGGAAAGGATCCGACCTCGAACATTCACCATTCAACTTTCACTTTCAACTGTCCCGCGGCTTGGACGCGAGACCGGCGTGCCGCCGGCTGTAGCCGAAGTAGATGACGAACCCGATGATCATCCAAACGGCAAGGCGCAGCCAGGTGTCGCCGGGCAGCATGTACATCTGGATGCCGCAGGTGATGACGCCGAGGATGGAGACCAGCGGGAGAAACGGCGTACGAAACGGACGGGGCAGATCGGGACGCTTCACGCGCAGCACCCAGACGCCGATGCAGACCAGCGCAAAGGCCATCAGCGTGCCGATGGAGATGAGCTCGCCGAGCAGGTCGAGCGGGAGCAGGCCGGCGACGATGGCGCAGACCACGCCGGTCAGGATGGTGGAAACGTGCGGCGTCCTGAAGCGCGGGTGCAGCCGGCTGAACGACGCCGGCAGCAGGCCGTCCTTGGCCATCGAGAAAAAGATGCGCGGCTGGCCGAGGAGCGACACGAGGCACACGGAGGTCAGGCCCGCGAGCGTGGCGATCTCGATGCTGAAGCGCAGCCAGCCCGGCGCGTTCACCTGCTGCAGCGCGTAGATGAAGGGCGCGTCCTGGTTGAGGTTCGTGTATTTCACCATGCCGGTCAGCACGGCGGAGACGCCGATGAAGAGCAGCGAGCAGACCGCGAGGCAGCCGAGCAGGCCGATGGGCATGTCGCGCTGGGGATTGCGCGACTCCTGCGCTGCGGCCGAGACATTGTCGAAGCCGACGTAGGCAAAAAAGATCACGGCGGAACCCTTCAGGATGCCGGTCCAGCCGAACTCGCCGAAGGTTCCCGTGTTGGGCGGGACGAACGGCGTCCAGTTGGCGGCGACGATCTCGCGGTGCCCGAACATCCACCACGCGCCGTAGGCAATGAGCACGAGCAGGACGCCGACCTTGATGAAGACCATCAGGTTGTTGAAATTGGCGGACTCCTTGATGCCGACGACGAGGACGACCGTCAGGATGAGCGAGATGATGACCGCGGGCAGGTTGATCAGCGTGCCGGTGGCCACGAGGGGATGGTGTTCGAAGGAAAACAGCAGCAGATTCGTCGTGACCATCTGCGCACGGTCGATCTCGAACGGCGCGGAGCCGAGCCACGCCGGCAGGTGGAGGCCGATCCAGGGTTCGGCGAGGAGGCCCTGCACGGCGCCCGACCAGCTCACGGCGACCGCCGCCGCGGAAAACAGGTACTCGAGCACGAGGTCCCAGCCGATGATCCACGCGAGAAACTCGCCGAGCGTCGCGTAGGTGTAGGTGTAGGCGCTGCCGGCGACGGGGATCTGCGTGGCGAACTCCGCGTAGCACAGGCCCGCGAACAGGCACGAGATGCCGCACAGGATGTAGGAAATGACGATGGCCGGGCCGGCGTAGTTCGCGGCGGAGGTCCCGGCGAGGACGAAGATGCCGGCGCCGACGACCGAGCCGATGCCGAGGCTGATGAGGTTGAGCGGGCCGAGTTCGCGCTTCATCGCGTGCTCGCCGGTGCCGATTGATTCGGCGATGAGCGTGGCGACGGGCTTCGTGCGGAACAGACTCATCAGAACGCCGACCGCGGCACCTGGATGGAGTCGCCGGGGAAGAGCAGGGGGTCCTGGTCGGGCCGGCGCTGCGCCAGCTTCACGTCGAACTCGTGGGCCTGGCGGTCGCGGGTGAGCGTGACGCGCGTTTCCTTGGCGTAGAGGGTGAAGCCGCCGGCGGACTGCACGGCCTTGGCCAGGGTGAGGACGGGCGACCACACGATGCGGCCGGGGCGCTGGACATCGCCGCCGATGTAGATGTAGCGCTCGGTGACGTTCACCGAGACGTCGATCGCGGTGTAGAATTTCTTGGCGATGTAGGCGTCGCGGATGGCCTGCGCGAGCTCGCCGGTCGTCAGGCCGCCGGCGGTCACCGCGCCGATGTATTGCAGGCGGATGACGCCCTGCTCGTCGATCTGCACGCTGGCGTTGACCGGCTCGGGAATGCCGAGGAGCGAGACGACCATCGTGTCGCCCGGGCGCAGCTGGGCGTTGAGCGTGGGCGCGGCGACGTGCGGGTTGGCCGCGGTCGGGCTGGCATTGTCCGTGGCGCAACCGGCCAGGAGGATTCCGAGCAGCAGGGCGTTGAGCGTGGCGGGCAGTCGGAGGGAACGCATGCGGTGTGCCCTATCCACTGACAAATTGACCGGCCTTGGCAATAGCACGATTTGACGGATGGGCGTCGTTTCCAGTCCGACGCCATGCCTTGTCGCCGGGGTGGAAACCCGCGACCACCTTCTGCCCAAGTGACAACGGGGACTCAGCGGCCCTTGCGGGAGCGCTTGGGCTTTTCGTCCTCTTCCTCGGCGTCGTCGGAATCGTCGTCCTCGGATTCCTCGTCGTCGTCCTCGTCGCCGTCCTTTTTCTTGCCTTCGCCGTCTTCGTCGCCGCCCTCGTCGTCGTCATCCCACTTGAGGGAGGAGTCGTTCTTGAGCTTTTCGTCTTCCTCTTCCTCGACGTCGGGCAGGTCGGCCGTCTCGTCGTCGTCGCCCTTCTCGGTCTCCTCGTCCTCGTCGCCATGGCCTTCCGGCGTGAAGTCGAGGATCGCGGTGATCTCGGAGAAGAGGTGGACGGCCTTGCCCTCGATGAAGTCGTTGTTCTGCGCCTCGCGGATCTGGTCCTCGACCTCGTCGATCGTGAGCTTTTCCTCGAGGTCGAGCAGCTCGTTGAGCATCTTCACGCGCAGGCGGGTGATGTGGTCGAGGAAGTCGGCGTAGGGCCCGTTCTCCTCGTCGATCACGTCGGGCAGGGCGAAGAGCTTTTCCTCGGACTCGAGCAGCGGCTGCTTGATGCGGGCGAGGCGGACCTTGCCCTTGCCGAGGTCCTTGGTGATGCGGAAGGGAATGAAGGCGCGCTCGAAGATGTCCTGGTCGAAGCCGTACTCGCGCAGGGGGTCGATCAGCTCGATGATGTGGTCCACCTGGCGCGGGTCGATGATGCTCAGGCCGTCGACGTCCCAGTGCACGGGATCGCTGACCTCGTCGACCCACCAGTTGTGGTCTTCGCCGAGGCGGACAATGCACCATTCGAGTTGGGGAGAGCCTTTCGCCATGGGTGGTTGCTAAATTTCTGCTGGACGAAAAAGGCCCGTCCCAACCCTTGTCAAATCCTGAAACGCAGATTGTTGGAAAATTCTTTGTGACCGCGAAAGGGGCGGGAAAATGCGGCGGCAGGGTGGGCCGGGCAGGCGAAATAACAAGGCCAAAACCGAGCCCCCGGGATGCTTGAAAGTTGGCCGCCGCTTGCCACAGTCCGCGCCACATGGGCTGGCTCTATCAAAATGCGATCAAACCGGTCCTCTTCCGGCTCGAGCCCGAGCACGCGCACGAGCTGGGGGTCAACGCGCTGGCGCTCCTCGGCCGGGTGCGCCCGCTGTGCGTCGCGATGGAACGGGTCCACCGGCTGCCTCCGGCGCTGCATCGTCCGGTCGAGTGCCTCGGCCTCAAATTTCCGAACGCGGTCGGCCTGGCCGCCGGCTTCGACAAGAACGGCCGCGCGTGTCCCGCCGCCGCGGCCCTGGGCTTCGGCCACGTCGAGATCGGGACCGTCACCCTGCACGCGCAGCCGGGCAACCCGCGCCCGCGGGCCTTTCGCTACCCGGCGGAGCAGGCGGTGATCAACCGCATGGGTTTCAACAACGGTGGCGCGGCGGCGTTGGCCGCGCGGCTGGCGAAGCTACCCGGACCCGGCCGGCGTGCGATCCCGCTCGGCGTGAACCTCGGCAAGAGCAAGGTGACCCCGCTCGACCAGGCCGCGGAGGATTACCTCGGGAGCTTCCGCCTGCTCGCCGACCA
>CAYZSN010000071.1:0-28683 GCA_964481095.1 uncultured Oleiharenicola sp.
GCAGACCGCAGGCCCGGGCGGCGACTCCTGTTGACGCCCCGGGTCAGACATTCAGGCTGCGCGGCGGACGGACCGGCTGGTTTGGCCAAACTCATGCGCATCCTGACCATTGTTCTGCTGCTCGGTTGCGGGTTGCTTTCCCCCGGAAAGGCGGAAGAGGCGCCGTTGAGGCCCTGGGAAACGGGCGCCTTGAACGTTGAAACCGGCCTGCTCTGGGAAGTCGGCAGCCTGACGACGATTTCCTACCGGCTGGTGCCGACCCAGCTGTCCTGGCGGTCGAAGGAATTCATCGGCCATGTTTTCGCCGATGGTTCCCGCCTGATGATTCGGCACCGGCTGACGTTGATCGGCACCTGGGTGCAGGCCGGGCCGGAATCGCACTACGCCGGGATTTCGGGCTCGCCATCGGTGGAGTGGTGGAACGCGGCGGGCACCTGGTCGTTGTTCACCGGTTCGGGCGGCGGCTTCGGGTGGATCGACTCGCGCGGGGTCGCGGGCGGACAGGGGCAGGACTTCGCCTTCAACTGGTTCATCCGCGGCGGGGTGGAGCACGTCACCGCGAAGCACGGGCGGCTCAGCGCCGGCCTCATGTACCAGCACCTGTCCAACGGCGGCCAGACCGACCCGAACCCCGGCATCGATGCGCTGGGCTTCACGCTCGGGTATTCGTGGGTGTTCTGAGGCCGACCGATGTGGTTCCTGATCCTCGTGCTTGCCGGCAAGGTCGCGGCCCTGGCCGTCGGGTGGCGGCACCCGGCCCTCGCGCTCGTGCTGTGGTTCGGGCCGGACCTCCTGTTCGCCTACCAGGTTTTCTCGCCGCATGCCCAGGGTTTGCTGCGGATGGCGCGGCGGTTCCGCACGACGCAGGCGGAAGCCTGGCTGACCATCGATGACGGGCCGGATCCCGAGGACACCCCGAAACTCCTGGCCCTGCTGGCGGCCCACCGGGCCAGGGCGACGTTTTTCGTGATTGGCGAGCAGGCCGCGCGGCATCCGGAACTCATCCGGGCCATCTGCGCGGGGGGCCACGAAGTCGCGCACCACACGCAGACCCATCCCCTCGCCACGTTCTGGCATGCCTCGCCCGGCCGGGTGGCCCGGGAGCTCGACATGGCCTTGGAAACCCTGCGGCCACTGGGTGTGCGGCCCGTGCGTTTCCGCCCGCCCGCCAGCATCAAGAATCCGTGGCTGGCGCCGGCCTTGCGCGCGCGCCATCTCGTGGCGGTCGGCTGGAGCGCGCGGGGGCGCGAGACCGGCGCGTCCGACCCGCAGGCCGTGGCCGACCGGGCATTGCAGGGCCTGGCGCCCGGTGCGATCCTGCTGATGCACGAAGGAACGCGGGTGCCCGCGCCGGTCCGCGTGACGGCGATCCGGCGCGTGCTCGAGGAACTCCAGGCGCGCGGCTACCGTTGCGTCATCCCGGCGGCGGCGCAGCTGGACTAGCCTGGCGGCCGAAGCGCGCGCCCCGCACAAAGAATGCGCCGAAGATCGCCCCGAGGACGGCGCCGGCCGCGGCGTCGAGAAACACATGCTGTCGCGTCGCGAGCGTGGACCACACGATGCCGGCGCACCACAGCCCGTTGAGCGCGCGCGCGGGCCGGCCGGCCTTGAGTTTGCGGAGCTGCCGGGCAAGCACGCAGGCCGTGAAGACCGCGAACGCCACGTGGAGCGACGGGCAGGCGTTGCCCGAGGCATCGGTGGCTTTCAGGAAAGCGAACAGCGACTCATCCGCCCAGGTCGCTTCCGGCGGCGGCACGGCGGTGGGGCAGACGTAGAAGAGACCCAGGCCGGCAACGCTCAAGCCAAGCGCCCCGAGCCACCAGGAGCGCAGTTGCCCGAGGTTTGTCATCAGCGCCGGGGCGAAAGAGACATAGACCCACAAGGACAAGTAGAGGGGCAGGGCCCCGGGGAAGAAAGGGATCCAGTGATCGATTGCCGTCAGGGGCATCACGATCGGCGGGCGCGGCGGGTGGTGCAGCACCCAGAAATAGGCCGCAAAGAACGCGGTCATGCCGCCCGCCAGCCCGAAAAATTTCACGGGCCAGAGGGCGCTCAGCCGCGCGGGGAGGGAAGGGGGGAAATTAGTCATTAATCATTGGGGCCATTGTTCAGGGGTTATATCGGAGGGCAAGGCGGGTATCCCCGGTCCGAAATGGCCAAAGACGAATGGCCATTGGCAACTGACGATTTTGCCCGGGATTGACGCCGGGGCCAAACGCGGTTCCCTTGGCCCCCCATGCCCCAGCAGGCCCCCAGTCGCAAAAGCCCGGTGCGCCACGTGCGCGCGCTGGCCGGCACGGTGTTCATCACGCGCCAGGTGCACTTCAACTCGGCGCACCGGCTGTACAACCCGGCCAAGAGCCTCGCGTGGAACCAAAAACAGTACGGCCCCTGCACCAACCCGCACTGGCACGGCCACAACTACGTGCTGGAGGTCACGGTCAAGGGACAGCCCGACCCGGTCACCGGCTACATCATGGACCTGGCGCGGCTGAAGCAGATCCTGCAACGGACGATCGCGGACCGCTGCGACCACCGGAACCTCAACGAGGAGGTGGATTTCCTCCGCGACATCATCCCCTCGACCGAGAACCTCGTCATCGCCTTCTGGCACGAGCTCGCGCCGCACATTCCCGCGCCGGCCCGGCTGCACGGCGTGCGCCTTTACGAGACGCCGCGCAACTACGCCGAGTTCTTCGGCCCCGCCCACCTGCTGTGATGAAAAATCTCCGGTCATTGCGAGGAGTGCCAACGACGAAGCAATCCAGCTGGATCGCCGCGGCGCGCTTCGCGCACCTCGCGATGACAAATCCGGCGCACCTGCTGTGATGTCCTTGCTGCCATCAATCGCGTGGGAGGGGCTTTACGCCCCGACTTGCCCGGCGAAGCCGCTATCCCGTCAGGGCGCAAAGCCCCTCCCACAATAATTCTCCCGGCGGTTACGTCACCCGCCCCAACCAAAAACGAACGCCATGCCCAAGAAACAGATGTACCTGCACCGCTCGAACTCCGGCCTGCCGCCGAAAATCCGGCGCAGCTACGACCGGAAATTCAAGCCGGACGCCCAGTACCGCGCCTCGCTGCCCGACATGATGGAGGTCGCCCACGAGGCGATCTCGGGGGCGCACGTCCCAATCCAGCAGGTCGGCATCCACAACTTCAAGCTGCCGCTCAAGTACCGGACTAAGGCGGGCAAGACCCTCACGCTCGAGACCAGCGTCACCGGCACGGTGTCGCTCGAGGCCGACCTCAAGGGCATCAACATGAGCCGCATCATGCGGACCTTCTACGAACACCAGGACGGCGTCACGACCGGCGAGTGGATGGGCAGGATCCTCAAGGGCTACCTGCGCAACGTGGTGACGAAGGACGCGCGCCTGAAGATCGCGTTCTCCTACCCGATGCTCCGCACCAGCCTGCGCACCGACCTGAAGGGCTGGCAGTTCTACGACGTGGCGTTCGAGGGCGTGATGACGCGCGACGGCCGCTACCGCCGCTACATCCACTTCGACTTCGTCTACTCGTCGGCCTGCCCGTGCTCCGCCGAGCTGACCGAGCACGCCCGCGACCGGCGCGGCGTGTACGGCGTGCCGCATTCGCAGCGCAGCAAGGCGCGGATCACGCTCGAGGAGGCCGAGGGGAAAAAGATCTGGATCGAGGACGTGCACGCGCTCTGCCTGCAGGCCCTGCAGACCGAGACGCAGGTGATGGTGAAGCGCGAGGACGAGCAGGCCTTCGCCGAGCTCAACGGCGCGTACCTGAAGTTCGTCGAGGACGCCGCACGGCTGCTCTACCAGGTTTTCGACAAGGACAAGCGCATCGCGGATTTCCGCATCGCCTGCTCGCACCTCGAGTCGCTCCACTCGCACGACGCGGTGAGCGTGATCTGCAAGGGCGTGAAGGGCGGGTTCACCGCCGACTTCATGGACTTCGGCAGCCTGCTGTGCTGAGTGAACTGTTTTTATTCAGAAACCAGGAAGCCAAGGAATGATTCATGGTTTCCTGGCTTCTGAATTCCTGTTTTAGCCATGCCGATGAAATCCAGCACCAAGCGTAGTCCGGTCGTTTTGATCACCGGGGCGTCGCAGGGCATCGGCGCGGCGATCGCCAAGGTCTTCGCGCAGGAAATCCGCGGGGTGCGGCTCGCGCTCGTCGCGCGCAACGTCCGCGGCCTGCAGGCGACGGCGCAGGCCTGCGCCAAAGCCGGCGCCCGGGCGGAGGTTTTCGAGTGCGACGTGGCCAACGCGGCCTCGGTCGCGCTGATGGCGGCGGCGGTGCGCGAACGCTTCGGCGCGGTGGACGTGCTCGTCAACAACGCCGGCGCCTTCGCCATGGCGCCGTTCGTGGACACCAAGCCCGGCGAATTCGACCGCATGATCGCGGTCAACCTGCGCAGCGCGTTCCTGGTCACGCAGGCCTTCCTGCCGGCGATGCTGAAGAGGAAGAGCGGCGACATCTTCTTCATGAGTTCGATCGCCGGGCTCGGGGCCTACCCGCACGCGGCGGGCTATTGCGCGGCGAAGTTCGGCGTGACCGGCCTGGCCAAGGTGCTCCGCGCCGAGACGAAGGACCATGGCATCCGCGTCTGCTGTGTGCACCCCGGCGCCACGTGGTCGCCGTCGTGGGAAAAGTCCGGCGTGAAACCGGAGCGCATCATGCCGGCGGCGGACATCGCCCGCGCGTTCCTCGATGTCTACCGCCTTGGCCGCCGCACGGTGGTGGAGGAGATCGTTCTCCGCCCGCAGCTCGGCGACGTCTGAAAATTTCGGTTGGACAGGACCGGGCGGGTGGGGAAGCTTGGGGCGCATGAAACGCGCTCGTTGCGTCTGGTTGATCCTCGCCGCCGCCGGCTCGCTCGGGGCCGTGTCCGATCCCGAGCCCGACGTGGGCAACTACGGCTTCGGCCAGGTGTTGAAGCACACCCAGACGGACTTTGGCACGGTCACCCAGAACGCGAATCCCTTTTCCTTCCAGGTGTTCATCGGCGGCGACGGCTCGAACATCGCCAGCGGCGCGATCGATGTGCCCGGGCCAAATGCCGCGACGTACAACATTTCCGGCGATGCCGAATTCAAGTTCGGGGTTTCCTACCAGTACAGCGGCACGAGCAGCTCGACGCAGCTGGACAGCGTTTTCCCCCGAAGCAGCGGCTACACGATGCACTTCGCTACGCCGGCCAATCCGACCGGCTACACGGTGACGTCGCTTGAGCTCACCGGCGGGGCGTTCCCCTCGGTCGCGCCGGAGGTCACCGGCGGCGGCACGTGGTCGGGCGGGACCTTCCTCGTCGATGTGACCGACGCGAACAACTACATCACGTTCAATTCCTTCGCCGGCATGGTCGACAACACCGACTACATCGTCTTCGACGTGTGGTCCACGAGCGACTACCACGCCAGCACATCGTGGTCGCAGTACAACAACTCGAGTTTTTATCTCGGGCCCGACCAACAGACGAGCCTGCCCTATCTTGTGATTGGCGACAGCTACCAGGCCAGTGTCACCTTCATGAAGCTGCTCAGCACCGACCCTGGCACGGTGCCCACGCCCGGGGGCGAGCTCGGCTACAGCTTCATGGCGACGCGGACCTATTTCACGATCCAAGCCGTCCCCGAGCCCTCGACCTATGTCTTGCTGACGGGCGGGGTTGGTTTGGTGGTCCTTCGGCGGCTGTGCCGGCGGACAAGCTGAGGCAGGACCGGGGCCGCGCCATTCGCTTCCCGCGGGAAAGTTCCCTCGGCGGCGGATTTTCCCGGCGAATCCCGCCCTCGCGGAACCCGGCGCCGAACGGTCCGGTCGATGCGGGGGATGACGACCTCGCATGCGTTCGGTTTTGTTTTCCTCGGCCTGGGGATGATTTTCACCCCGGCGTATTGGCCTGAATCGTTCGTGGCCAATGCGATGGACGGCAGCTGCACGAGCGCGCTCTGGCTCGAATCGATGGGTTTTGTGAATTTCCTCCTCGGGATGATCACAGCCCTGCGCAACGAGCTCACGCGGCTGGCCGGGGCGGTCGACGCCTTGGAACTGCATGGCTGGCAGGTATTCGACCAGTCCGAAGTGCAGTGGATCATGCCGGCGTCGTTCTACGAGCTGGAGCTGGCGCAACTCGAGGCGCAGGAAGTCCGGTCGGCGGCCTGACGCGGGACGGAT
This sequence comes from uncultured Oleiharenicola sp., assembly GCA_964481095.1. Classification (GTDB taxonomy): domain Bacteria; phylum Verrucomicrobiota; class Verrucomicrobiia; order Opitutales; family Opitutaceae; genus Lacunisphaera. The sequence continues at coordinate 6,154 of CAYZSN010000071.1, forward strand.
TCTGAAGCCGGGCGCGCGGCGCACCCTCGTCGTCCTGCTGGCCGCGGTTGTGTCCGTCCCGCATTCTCGCTGCGCGAAATGCTGGCGGAAACTTGCCAGCCGGTGGCGGCGCGGGCAGAACCTCCGGCATGCCGCCTACGCGCCAGACCATCCTCGTCGTCGAGGACGAGCCGTCGATCGCCGAGACGATCACCTACGCGTTGCAGACCGAGGGTTTTGCCCCGGTGTGGAAAACGACCGGCCGCGAGGCGCTGGCCGTGCTCGGGGCGCGGCCCGTGACGCTGGTCGTGCTGGACGTAGGCCTGCCCGACATGAGCGGTTTCGATATCTGCCGCGAGATGCTGAAGCTGGGCGCCCCGCCGGTGATTTTCCTGACCGCGCGCAGCGGCGAGGTGGACCGGATCGTGGGCCTGGAGCTCGGCGCCGACGACTACCTCGCGAAGCCCTTCAGCCCGCGCGAGCTCACGGCGCGCGTGCGCGCCATCCTGCGCCGCGCGCAGGGCAAGGCGGCGCCGGGTTCCCCCGGGGGCTGGAGCCATGACGAGGCGCGCTGCCGGATCGGTTATCACGGGGCGGCGCTGGAACTGACGCGCAATGAATACCGCCTGCTGGCCGCGCTGCTGGCGTCGCCGGGGCGCGTCTTCAGCCGCGAGCAGCTGATGACGGCGGCGTGGGACGATCCCGGCGCGGCGCTCGACCGCACCGTCGATGCGCACATCAAGCTGCTCCGCGCCAAGCTCCGCGCGGCCGCGCCCGAGGCCGACCCGATCGTCACGCACCGCGGCCTGGGTTACTCGCTCAGGGAGGAATGAGGCGCTTTGAACCAGTTGAAAGTTGAACGCCGAAAGTTGAAAGACCGATGCAGACAAGCCCCTGCCGCTAAAGAGCCCGTCGTCATCCTTGTGGATCCGATCTTTCACCTTTCAACCTTCACCTTTCAACCGCGGAGGCCCGCCTCCGCATGAGAATCCGCACGGCCATCTTCGGCGTGTACGTGGCGGCGTCGGCCATCGGGCTGGCGGCCGTGATGGCGCTCGTGTTGCGCGATGTCCGCCTGCGCTACGTCGAATCGATGCGCCGCACGCTCGGCGACACGGCGGTCCTGCTCGCGGCGCTGGCCGAGCCGGGCGCGGCGGAGGGCGACTGGGTGAAGCCGCTGCGGACGCTGCCGCCGCAGGCGGACCTGCTGCGGGTGTTCGCCTGCGATCGGGACGGACGCGTGCTGTTCGATGCTTCCGGCCGCGACGTCGGGCAGGTTTACCAGTGGTCGATGATCGGCGGCGGCCGCTTCGCGTCGCAAAATTACTCCGTGGCGAACGTGGCCGAGGTGGGGAACGAGCTCCGCGTCGTGGCGCCCGTGCGCCACGGCGGCGAATTCGTCGGCTGGGTCGGCGTGGGCCGGCCGCTGGCGGCGGTCAGCGACGGCGTGCGCTACGCGCGCTGGCGGCTGGTCATCTACACCGGGATCATCGCGCTCGGCATGCTGGTCGCCGGGTGGTGGATCGCGGCGCGGCTCACGCGGTCGCTCGAGCGGCTGACCGCCTACGCGCGCAGCGTGCGCGACGACCGGCTGGCCGTGCCGCCGCAGTCGCGGGCGCGCGAAATCGCCGAGCTCGGCCGGGCCTTCGAGGAGATGCGCGACGCGCTCGAGGGGCGGCAGCACGTGGAGCGCTACACGCAGACGCTGGCCCACGAGGTGAAGGCGCCGCTGGCGGCGATTCGCGGCGCGGCGGAGCTGCTGGACGAGGAGATGCCGCTGGAGTCGCGCCGGAAATTCCTCGGCAACATCCGGGCGGAGTCGGCGCGCATCCAGCGGATCATCGAGCGCCTGCTGGAGCTGTCGTCGCTCGAGGCGCGCAAGGCGCTGCGGCAGACCGGGACGCTGTCGGCGGGCCGGCTGGCCGCCGAGGCCGTGGACGTGGTGCGCGCGGCGGGCGCGGGCCGGCAGGTGACGTTCACGATCAAGCCCGGCGGCGAGGCCGCGCTGCAGGGCGAGGGCGTGCTGCTGCGCGAGGCGCTCGTCAACCTGCTGCAGAACGCCCTGGAATTTTCGCCGGCGGGCGGGGAGGTCACGCTGGCGGTCAATGTCGGGGCCGGCCGCGTGAGCTTCGTCGTGGAGGACGCCGGCCCGGGCGTGCCGGAGTACGCGCTGCCGCAGGTGTTCGACCGGTTTTATTCCCTGCCGCGGCCGGGCTCGACGCAGAAGAGCACGGGACTCGGCCTCGCGCTGGTGCGCGAGATCGCCCACCTGCACGGCGGCGAGGCGACGCTCGCGAACCGCGCCGAAGGCGGCGCGCGGGCAACGCTGACGCTGCCGGCAGAAGAGAGGCACCACTAATCCACACTAATACCTCACTAATGAGGATTGGGATTAGTGACCCATGAGTGTGGATTAGTGGTGCCGGCTGGTTTTCTCATCGATTTCATCGTCGCTTCATCAGGGTTTCACGGAGCCCGGGCAGGATGCGCGCATGGATACCGCACAACCTCCCATCATTCCCGCCCCGGCCCGCCCGGGCGCGCCCACGCCGGTCATGCGCCGCCGCAACGCCGTCACCTTGAAACTGCTCTTCATCGCCGCACTCGTCTTGCTGCTGCAATTGCCTTTGGCCCTCGTCAACAACCTGAGGCAGGAACGCAGCGGCAACCGCAGCGAGGCAAACGCGCGGATTGCTGCCCGCGGTGACCTGCCTTCAACCGAGGCGCGTTCGTACAATCCCGCCGTGGCGGCGGCGGAGGGCTACCGGATGGTCGAGCGTGCGCTCAAGCACAGCATGCTCATCCTTACGCTCACATTCACGGCTTACTTCCTTTTCGAGACCCTGGCCGGGTTGCGCCTGCACGCCGTGCATTATGGCCTCGTGGGCGCGGCGCTGTGCTTGTTTTATCTCGCGTTGCTGGCGTTGGGCGAGGTGTTGGAGCCGGGGATCGCGTACATCTTCGCCGCAATCGCTTCATCCCTGCTCGTCGTCCTTTACAGCGCATCGATCCTGCGCAGCTACACCCGGGCCGGCCTGATCGCGGTGTTGCTCGCCGCCGAGCACAGTGTGCTCTATGTCGTGTTGCGGATGGAGGATTACGCGCTGCTCGCGGGCACCGGTTCGCTCTTCATTGCGCTTGCCGCCCTGATGTTCTTCACCCGCAACGTCGACTGGTTCGCCCAGGAGACGAGCCGGGAGGTCCGCCCGTGAAACTGCTGCTTGAATCCGCCCGGCTTCCGTCGGAGCTGGGCGGCTGGGCCCTGCGGGGCGGGCTCTGTGCCGCCACGAGTGTGTTCTGGGCGTGCGTGGCCGGGTTCACCGACCCGCAGGAGATTGCCGGCATGGCGGCGGGCGTGGCGGTCTGGGTCACGCTCTTCGCGGGTTATTGTGTCTGGCACGCGCAAGCGCCTCGACCGGGGATGGAAAGATTCGGGCCGGCGCTGAAGGCGGCGGCATGGATCAAGTGTGCGCTCGCAGCCGCGGGTTGGGTAACCTTCGCGCTTTGTTCGCTGCTCCAGGGCATCGAGGGCATCATCGGGGCGGGCTTCCTGTTCCTGCTGCCCGATTGCCTGCTCGGCATGGCCGCCTTACACCTTGTCGGGGCAATCAGCGGACTCGGAGACGACCGGTTGCCCCGGGCGGATTCGTTCGGCTGGACCGCGCTGACGACCATGGTGGATGGGGCAATGTTCACCCTCGTCATCGTCACGTTGGCGATGGGGGTTCTTGCGTGGTGGCGATTTGCGCCCCGCTTGCTGGCTTGGCTTAGGTTTTCTCCGACCCGCTCGGTGGGTTAGGAGGTTGTGCGCCCCCGGGATCGCGGGTTCTTGAAAAGCTCGCGATTCCGGGCGGCTTCAGGTTCGCATCCGGCGGGCCAGCGCCAGGCAGTAGAGCAGCGGCAGGGCGCCGATGACCCCGAACGATGAATCGATCAGGCGCCAGAAGAGCGGGATGCCGCGGATTTGTCCGGCGATCATCGCGGTGGGAATCACCGCGGCGCAGCAGGCGAGGCCGCACTTCAGCACCCAGTCGGATTCGAGCGGCTTGAGGAACGGGCGGATGAAAAACACCGTGATGCACAGGTGGCCGAACGCCAGCCAGTCGGTGCCATAGGCGAGAAAGGGAAACTCGCGCTGGTTCTGCTCCAACGCAAAGAGCACGCGGGCGATCCAATGCTGGAGGCCGGACAATTGCGCGTAGTTGGCCGGGTGGGCGATGCCGAGCCAGCCCGCCAGCACGCGAAGCTCGGTCAGCAACGGGAACGCGGTGAGCCCGCCCAGGACGAGGCCGACGATGAAGAAGCCGAGCGAAAGGCGGTAGCGGAAGAGCAGGGCGTCGGGCGGCACGGGGGGTTACTTCGCGTTGGGCGACCAGAAGGGCTCGGGCGTGGCGATGAATTGGATCGGAACCTCAGGGACGAAGGTCTTCAGCCACTCGGCACACTCTTTCATGCCGGATTCCTCGGAAGGAATGTGGCCAAGGGTCAGGAGTCCCTTCTTTTTGCCGGCAGTGATGGCATCGACGGCATATTCGATGGTCTCCCACTCGTGGGCTTCGCCGTACACCAGCACATCGACGCCAGGGTCCTGCAGGAGCTTGCGGTTCGCCCCGAAGCCGCTGAAGCCGGGGGAGAACCCGATCCGGCTCACCTTGGCGGAGGGATCGCCGGTCACGCGCAAAGTCCGGATGCCGAGCCGGGTTTTGACCTGGCCGGCCAGCTCACCGAGGGTGATTTCCGGCAGGACGTATTTCAGGTTTGAATCCGGTGATTGGAATTTCTCCCAGCCCAGCGCCTTGATCACGCCCGCGACGATCATGTCGGGCTTCATCTGGTGGATGTGGTCGTGGAAACGGAAGATGACCATGTGGTGCGTCCGGATGAATTCGCGCTTGGCTTGCAGCACGGCGTCATTCTCCGCGGCCATCGGTTCGTAGGAGTCGAGGTGTCCCCAGAAGGTCGGTTCGTGGGTGATGACGAGGTTGCAGTCCCGGGCGGCGGCGCGCTGCAGAACGTCGAAGGTCGCCATCATGCACACGGCAACGCCGGTCACCGGCGTGCCCGGGTCGCCGTCCTTGAAGGTGTCGACCGTCGGCCCCGCGCCCCACGGGATGCCGCTGTGTTCTTTCATGCGGTCGATCACCTGTTGCGCGGTGGGAGCGTTCGCGGCGAGGGTGCGCAGCGCGAGAATGCAGCCAAGGAGGGAAGAAAGCAGGAATGATTTCATGAGGCGGGAAGGGAATGAAGACCGTGGCGACGGGGGAAACGAGGACGAATCAAGCCGGCACCAGCCGGAAGACAGTGACTTCGGGGCGGACGTTGAAGCGCACGCGCAGGAGGTGGCCGACGCCGCGGTTGATGTAGAGGCGGCGGTCGCCGTTGAGCGCGAACTCGCCCGCGGTGTAGCGGCGGTTTTTCACCGGGAGGATCGGGGGCGGCAGGAAGGGCGGCTTGCACTGGCCGCCGTGCGTGTGGCCGGCGAGGATCCAGCCGCGGTAGCCGTCCCACACGTCGAGGTCGCACGCGTCGGGATTGTGGCAGAGTACGAGCGCGGGTTCGCCGGGCCGCAGGGCGGCGAGGGCGGGTTTCGGCGCGAAGCGCTGCGTCCACAGGTCGTCGCAACCGGCGAACTGGATGCCGCCGACGGTCGCGGTGGCATTGCGCAGCACCCGGCAGCCGCTGTCGGCGAGCAACCCGGCCACGCGGTCGGCGACGAGCGGGTCGGCCCAGCGCAGGCCGTAGTCGTGGTTGCCGAGGATCGCGACGGTGCCGAGCCGGCCGCGCGGGAAGCCGGCCATGACCGGCTTCGCCTGCTCGAGGACCGCGGGTCCGGAATAGGTGATAAGATCGCCGGTATGGACGATGAAGTCCGCCGCGAGCGCCCGCACGGCGGCAAAGGTGCGGCGGATGTAATCGTCGTCCACCTGCGGGCCGATGTGGATGTCGCTCAGCTGGACCAGGGTTTTGCCCGTGAGCGCCGGCGGCAGGTGCGCGACGGGCAGGTCGTGCCGCGTGATTTCCAGCCACGTCGGCTCGACGCGCCAGGTGTAGAGGCCCGTGACCGCGGCCGCGCCGGCGAGGGTGCCGAGAAAGCGGCGCCGCGAGATTTTCCGCGAAGAGGCCGGCATGGTGCTCATGGTTTCGCGCTGACGCCGGCTTCGCGCGGCATCACCGCGAGGTAGTTGCGCACCGTCCAGCGTTCCGGCAGCGAGTAGTCGCCGGCATCGCCACGGATCCAGAGCCCGGTCGAAGGGCCGCCGTCCAGATTGAGCGCGGTGTGCACGTCGAGCACGGCGGCGATGTCCTCCCCGGTGAGCACGGCGGCCAGCTCGTCCAAAGTGCACGATTCGATAAGCCCGATGGCCCAGGTATTGTTGCCACCCTCGCACACAAAGCTCCGGCGGGCCACGCGGGCGTCATTTGATGTGGCTGGCTTTCCCTCGCGCACCAGCCAGGGGCCGGATTGGATGGCATCGGAAACTTCCGGGGCGTCATGAAAGGTGGCGGCGTCCTCAAAGCCGGGCTGGCCGGCGCGGACCACGACAAGGCCCTGCATCCAGCTCTTGGCCTCGAAGGTGCCGGCGCGATTTCCGCCGGCAATCATCAGGCCGACGGGATCGAACGGATGGCGATTGAAGAACCCGCCGTTGCAGCCCGCAGCCGCGCCGGTCGCGGCCATGGCCTGCGCGAGGCGAGCATACCTGCCGGTGTCATTGGCGGCGGCATTGTCGATTACACGCAAGGTGAAGGAATCCGGATGAAAGCAGGCCAGGGTCACACGGAAGGATCTCCCGTTGGCGGTGGCGATGACTTCGCGGGCGGTAAGAGACACCGTTTCCGCGGCACGAACGGAACCCGCCGTTAGCGCGAGGCTGGCGAGCACGAGGAACAGGAATCTCATGGCCGCAGGGCGAAACCGTCAAAGCAGCGTCTGCTGGTCGCCCCCTGTGGCGGCCTTCAGGCCGATGGCGCCGTAGCCCTTGGCGGTGAGGATGCGGCCCTGCGCGGTGCGCGCGAGGTAGCCTTCCTGGATCAAAAACGGCTCGTGGACTTCCTCGAGCGTGTCCGCTTCCTCGCCGACGGCGATGGCGATGGTGCCGAGGCCGACGGGACCGCCGGCATAGTTCTCGGCCATCAGGCGCAGGACGCGCTTGTCCATCTCGTCCAGCCCGGCGGCGTCGATCTCGAGGAGCTCGAGCGCGGCGGCGGCCACGGGTTGGGTGATCCGGCCCTGCGCCTTCTCCGAGGCGTAGTCGCGGACGAAATTGACGAGGTTGTTGGCGATGCGCGGCGTGCCGCGGGCGCGCTTGGCGATCTCGTGCGCGCCGCCGGCGTCGATCTCCACCTTGAGCAGGCCGCAGCTGCGCCGGACGATGCCCTCGAGCGTGGGGCGGTCGTAGTAATCGAGGCGGGTGTTGAGCGTGAAGCGGGAGCGGAGCGGCGCGGTGAGCAGGCCGGAGCGCGTGGTGGCGCCGATGAGCGTGAACTTCGGGATCGAGAGCCGCACGCTGCGCGCGTTGGGGCCCTGGTCGATCATGATGTCGAGGCGGAAGTCCTCCATCGCGCTGTAGAGGTATTCCTCGACGGTCTTGGGGATGCGGTGGATCTCGTCGATGAAGAGGATGTCGCCCTCCTCCAGGTTGGTCAGCAGGCCGGCGAGGTCGCCGGCCTTTTCGATGACCGGGCCGGAGGTGACGCGCACGTTGCGGCCGAGTTCGTGGCCGAGGATGAAGGCGAGGGTGGTCTTGCCGAGGCCCGGCGGGCCGGAGAGCAGGATGTGGTTGAGCGGTTCGCCGCGCCTCTTGGCGGCGCCGACCATGACCTTGAGGCGCTCGACGGTCTTGGCCTGGCCGGCGAAGTCAGCGAAGGAGAGCGGGCGCAGGGCGGCTTCCGAAGGGGAGACCGGCGACGATAACGCTCCGGTGATAAAGCCCAGCCCGGTGGTGCCGGCCGCAGGAGGCGCGGCCATTTTCGATTTTTGATTCTCGATTTTGGATTGAGGCACGGCGGTGGAGGCGTTGGTGGGGAAATCGAGAATCAAAAATCCAAAATCAAAAATTCAGCGCCACTCCACGTCGGCGCCGAGGCTGCGGAGGTTTTCCACGAAATTCGGATGGGCGCGCTTGATGGTGTCGGCGTTCTTCACGACGGATTTGCCGGGAATGCTGGCGGCGACCATGTAAAGCGCGACGGCGGCGCGGATGATGTACGGCGCCTCGACGGTGGTGGGGCGGAGCGGCTTGGCCCCGAAGACGGTGATGCGGTGCGGGTCGCTGACGACCACGTGCGCGCCGAACTTCGACAGCTCCGACATCCAGGTGACGCCGCCCTCGTAGACCTTGTTCCAGAACATCACCGTGCCGGCGGCGCGCACGGCCAGCGCGATCATGCACGGCAGCAGGTCGACGGGGAAATACGGCCACGGCGCCGCCTCGATCTTCGGCAGCAGGTTCGAGGTGAACGGCTCGCTGACGACGAGCTTCTGTTTCCGGCGCACGAAGGCGGTGTCGCCGTCGTACTCGATGGCCACGCCGAGCTTGGCGAAGGAGCGGTTGATGAGGTCGAAGTGCCGGGGCAGGGAATGCCTCACGCGCACCTCGCCGCCGGTGATGGCGCCGAGCGCGAGGAAGGTGACAACCTCGTGGTGGTCGGTGTTGATGGTGAACGTGCCGCCCTTGAGCGATTTCACGCCCGTGACGGTGAGCTGGCTGGTGCCGAGGCCCGCGATCTTCGCGCCCATCTTCGCGAGCACCTCGCAGACGTCCTGCACGTGCGGCTCGCTGGCGGCGTTGAGCAGCACCGACTCGCCCGCGGCGAGGACGGCGGCCATGACGAAATTCTCGGTGGCGGTCACCGACATGTAGTCGGGCCAGTGGCGCGCGCCCTGAAAGCGGCCCTTGAGCGAGAGGGTGAGGTCGCCGGCGCGCGTCGCGATCTTCGCGCCGAGCTTTTCCAGGATCTCGAGGTGCGGGTCGAGCTCGCGGATGCCGAGCGCGCAGCCCTTGGCATTGGCCGGCAGGGAAATCTTTTTCATTCGCTGCAGCAGCGGGGCGAAGAGGAGCACCGAGGAGCGCATGCCCGCGGGCAGCTCGCCGTTGAGGCGGCCCGCGTCGAACCCGGAGTGATCGATCGCCATCGTGCCGGCGGTGCGGTCCCACGCAACCGCCGAACCCTGCTCGGTGAAGAAGCTGACGAGCTTCTCGACGTCGGTGATGTTGGGCACGTTCTTCAGTGTGATCTTCGCGTCGGTCAGCAGCGTCGCGCAGAGGATGGGCAGCACGGAGTTCTTGTTGCCCGACGGGGTGATCGTGCCGCTGAGGGGCTTGCCGCCGTGGATGATGAGATCGGCCATCGAGAAGAAGTTGAGAGCTGAGAGTGGAGAGCTGTGAGCCCGAAAACCGCCCAACAAAAAAGGCGTCCGTTGCCGGACGCCTTGAACGTGATTCGCACCGCTGGTGCGGACAAGTTTTAAGTGGCCTTAGATGCCACCCTGGCTGCTGCCTTCGGCGCGGTAACCGCCACCGCCGGAGCGGCCACGACCCCGGCCGCCGCGGGAGCGGCGATGGCCGCCGCCTTCGGCACCGCGACCGCCGCGATTGCGGCCGCCACGATGATGACGCTCGCCGCCTTCGCCCCGCGCGGGGCTGGCAGTGGCGACCGTTTCAGCGGACGACGAGCCGCCGAAGAGCGACTTGAGCCAGCCGAGGAAGCCGCCCGATTTCGCGGGGGCCTCGGCGGAGCTGCCGCCTTCGAAGGAGCGGGGGGAGTTCTCGCGCACCGGGGCGCTGTCGGCGGCCGGACGGTTGCGCTCGCGGGGAGCGCCGCCCCAGTTGCGGGGCGTTGGCACAAAGGTCACGCCCGGACGGACGTAGAGGAATTTCTCCGGGATGGAGGCAATATCGACGGGTTCGTCGGCCGGCGCATCCTCGCGGCGCGGTTCACGATGCGGGCGCTCGCTGCGCGACTCGCGCGCGGGCGCGAAGCCGTCGCTTTCCCAAGTCTGGGCGGGCGTGGACTTCTGCTCGGCGGGAGGCAGGATGTTCAGTTGCGCGGGCTCTTCCGCGACGGGGACGACGGGTTCAGAAACCGCCGGGGCGGTTTCGCTGACTGGCGCGGGCTGGGCCGCGGCCGGGGTTTCGACTGCAGGAGCGGTTTCGGCAGGCGCGAACGGATTTGTATACTCGCGCGGGGCGTTAACGACTTCAATGGCCGTGGGCGTGTAGTTGCTGGCCGCGGCGGCCGTGGGAGCGGCGGCACCGGCCGACGGACGTTTGCCGCGGGCCAGGCCGGAGCCGCGCGTGCTGCCGAAGGTAGGGAACTCGGCGTTGGGCGCCGAGGTGGTCGCGGTGGCTTCGGCAGCGGCACCGGACGATTCGTTGGAGGACATGTCTATGTTGTTGGTTTGAAAGCGCCTGCCAGGAGGGCGGCGCGGGTTGTGGATGCCAGCCGGAGCTCGGGTATCGTGCTCTCGCCCTTCGATTTCGCTCGGGGCGGACGGCGGCAATGAAAGCGGCAACGTGTCCGACCCTCCCGCAACGGCAACGTTATTTTTCCCGGGCCGGGGCTTGCCAGCGATAAAACCGCCACCCAAGCTCCGAAATCATGGATAAACTCGAGGAGATTTTTCGCATGCAAGATGCGCTGAATAAGCGCATTGGAGTAAGTCTGCCCCCTCCGTCAGACGAGGAAAAGGCCAAGTGGATCCTCAATTATACCCGGGCCATGCAGCAGGAGACGGCCGAGCTGATCGACAGCGTGCCATGGAAGTGGTGGGCCAAGTACCAGAAGTTCGACGAGCAGAACGCCAAGGTCGAGGTGGTGGACCTTTTCCACTTCCTCGTGTCGCTGGCGCAGACCCTCGGCATGACCCCTGACGATGTTTACCAAGCGTACCTGAAGAAGAACGCGGTGAATCACCAACGCCAGGAGAGCGGCTACGTCAAAAAGGACGAGGCCGACTCGAAGCACATCTGAACGCGGCGCGCGGCGCCGCGTTCAAGTAACAAGTTTCAAGGGACAAGTAACAAGGAGTCCCTTCCGATGGGTCCGTTTACTCTAGCGCGCTCTACAAGCATCGGAACGCAGCACCTCTTCTTTGCCGTCATCCTGAGCCGTGCGAAGGATCCACGGGAAAGGACGAATGTGCGCCGCCCGCTTGGATCCTTCTCCCGCGGCCGCGAGAGAAAGAAGACGGCAGGGAGGACTATAATTTTTCGCTCACAGTCGTTCCTTCGTGGCGGGTATCGGCGACTTCCCGGCTGTCGGTCACGGAAAATCCCGTGACGTGGCGCAGGTCGAAGAGCGGCGCCTGGTCCGTGCCGCGCTTGAAGTTCACGTGGTGGAACGAGGCGTCCTGCACGTCGTCGAGCACGACCGCGGGCCGGGCCTCGGGCTGCACGTAGTCGAGCTTCACGTCGTGCAGCTCCAAGCCGGCGACGTGGCGGAAGAAGAAGCCGTAGGACGGCATCTCGCCGAACATGCTGGGCTCGGGATAGGATTTCTCCTGTTCCGGCGGCACGCGCGCACCGAGTTCCTTGCTGCCGCCGCCCTGGAAAGAGATGCGGATGTCGCTGAAGCGGATGTCCTCAATCGGGTGGCCCGGGATGCCGCTGATCACGCTGCCGAGCGACCATTCCGCGCCCGAGACGACGAGGTTGTTGAAGCTGACGCGCCGGATGCTGCCGACCGCGGTGCCGGCCGGGCCGCGCAGGCGCGCGCCGAGCCGCACGAAAATGGGCGAGTTCTTGACGTCGCGCATCGTGATGTTGGAGATCGCGACGTCCTCGATGTGCGCGCCGTCGACGCTCTCGATCGCGATGCCGCGCGAGCCGTCGAACACGCAGTTGGTGATGGTGATGTTCTTGAAGTCGCCGTTGGACTCGGTGCCGAGCTTGATGCGGCCGGTGCCGTAGGATTTGTAGGCGGCGTCGCTGCGCTTGAAGGTGCCGTCGAGCAGCGTGCCCTCGTCGAAGCTGCCCGCGAGGTAGCAGTTGGAAATGGTGATGTTGTCGCAGTGCCTGACGCGGCCGAGGCCGTAGGAGGCCTTGAGGCAGATGCCGTCGTCCCACGGCGAGTTCACGCTGGTGTTGGTGATGCGCACGTTCTGGCAGGCGTCGATGTCCATGCCATCGCGGTTCGTGTCGATCCTGAGGTTGTCGATGGTGAGATTGTCCACGCCGGTCATGAGGATGCCGAACCAGCCGCCGTGCAGGAGGGAGAAGTCGCGCAGGACGACGTTGTGGCAGTCGCGCAGCGCAATGGCCTTGTTGCCGCTGCCCTCGGGATTGGCGTGGTAGCGCTTTTCGCCCTTCGCCTCGTCGGCGAAGCGGTTGAAGCCGTTGTCGAGTCCCTTGCCGTGGATCAGTCCGGGGCCGGTGATCGTGACGTCGTGCAGGCCGATGCCCCAGATGAGGCTGTTCTGCCAGTGACTGTGGCCGAAGTCCTGGTAGTGGAGCTGGTCGCCCCACTCGTTCGGCTCCGGTTCGTCGAACTTCGTCACCGTGGGCGAGGCGGCTTCGATCACCGCGCCGGCCTCCAGGTAGAGCGTGAGGTTGCTTTTCAGCCGGATGGAGCCCGAAAGGTAGGTGCCGGGCGGGAAATAAACCGTGCCGCCGCCCGCCGCGGCGACGGCGTCAATCGCGGCATTGATCGCGGCGGTGTCGAGGGTGGTGCCGTCAGCCTTGGCGCCGTGGGCCTTGACGTCGTAGACGGGAATGACGGGTGCCGCCGGGCTGGACGCCGGCAGGAACAGGATGAGAGTAAGGACGGGTACCAGTTGTCGGGCGCGACGGGGAAGCGGGTGGGAGGGCATGGGGAGTGGGGAAGGTCATTTGTGACCGACCTCGCCGCCCAATCAAAGCCGCTTTTTCGGGTTTTTCCATCGCGCCGCGGAGATCGGGTGGCGCGACTGGAATCTATCACCACTCCAGCACCAGCAGCGATACGGCCTGGCGGGGGAGGGAGAGGTGCGACGAATAGTGTCCGATCTTGTCGGTGGCGAGCGCCGGGGCGACGTCGGTCGCGAGTTCGCCCGCCTTTTCCAATTCGGCGTATTGCGCGGCGGTCGGCGTGGCGGGCGCGCCCATCCGCTGCCAGGCGGTGAACGCATTGCTGTGCGTCTGGTCGATGCGGTAGTGCGTGACCTTCACCGGCGCGCTGCCCGCGGGCCCGGCGGCCAGGTCGAGCGCGACGTCGGCGTCCGGCCCGGGCAGGTCGTCGTCATGGTAGTGCCAGAGCAGGATCGCGAGCCGGTGCGGTTCGACGGCAGCCAGCGCGGAAACGTCCGGCGCGCCGCGCACGCCGGATTTGACGATGTCGTCAAGCGTCACGGCGCCGGAGCTCGTCACGGCGGCGCGCTGCCCGCCCATTTTCGCGAACATCCGGAAAACATTCAGCACCGGCAGCGGCAGGCCGTTGCTGGCGAGCTGGCGGAAGCCGGCGAAGTACGGCTGGTCCTCGAAGGTGAAGGCCCATGTGAGCGCGCCCTCGAGGTTCACGCCATGCCGGTCGGCGAGCTCGTATTTCCGGGCGAAGCTCGCCGCGGTGTAGCTCGAATACATCGTGCCGTTGCGGTACCCGAGCTGCGGGCCCTGGCAGGCGGCGCAGCCGTCGGGATCGGATTCGCCGATGATGACCGGCTTCGCCTTCATCTCCGGCACCGCCGCGATCAGCGCGAAGCCGTCGTTGATGTTTTTCAACTGCGCCGCGATCCCCATGCGCACGTGGCCGTCGACGAACGAGGGCTGGCCCTTGGCGTGGAAGGCGATGAAGTCCACCGGCGTGCCCACCCGGCCGGTAGCGTGGTTCAGGCCGCGGATGGAGTGCGCGAGAAAATCCCGCATGAACTGGCCGCCGGGGCCGGCGGTGTCAGGTCCGCCCACGCGCGCGGTCGGCAGCGCGCGGCGGACGGCGGCGATCGCGCAGTCGTGGGTCTTCAGGAATTCCTCCGGCGTGCCGTTCCAGTAGGCGGGATAGTTGGCCTCGTTCCAAACCTCCCAGTACCATTGCTCGACTTCAGTGCGCCCATAGCGCGCGAGGCAATGGGTGACCCATTGGAAAACGAGTTCCTCCCACTTGGCATAATCCTTGGGCGGGTAGGCCCAGCCCGTGTTGAGTTTGGATTTCGTCCCGTTCTTCCAGTCGTGCTGGTAAGGTTCGGGTTGCGGCGAGAGGGCCTTGGGCATGAAGCCGATTTCGACGTAGGGCCGCAGGCCTTTCGCCAAATAGCTGTCGAAGATGCGGTCGATGATCGTCCAGTCGTAGACCGGCCGGCCGGCGGCGTCCTCGGTGTAGGCATTGGTGCTGCCCCATTTCAGCGCCGGCGTGCCGTCGCCGGTGGTCAGCAGGTTGTGGGCGCGGAAATAGACGGCCTGGGGTCGCAAGGCGCCGAGCTGGCCGAGCAGCCTGGCGCCGTCCTTCATATACGCATAGTTCGGCTCGTCGGCGCCGAAGAAGCGCCAGATCGGTTTCATTTCGCCGACGGGTTGGCCGGCATCGACCGTGATGGTGACGGGGAAAGGCGCTTCGGCGGCGGAAGCCGTCGCCGGCAAAATCCCGAGACAAAAAATCCCCAGCCAGGACAAAGCGGAGAAAATTTTCGGTAATGTCCCAATTTGATCTGTCATCGCGAGAGGCGCGGAGCGCCTCGTGGCGATCCAGCTGGATGGATTGCTTCGCCGTCCGCACCGCGGACGACTCGCAATGACAAATTAGGACACCACCAAATTTTCCTGGCATTTGTCATCGGGGCTTTGGCCTTTGCCGTCACAGGACGGCCACGAAGCTGCCGTGGAATTCGACCGCGGTTTTGCCGTCGACACCCGGCACGACGGACTCGAGATCCATGCGCGCCTTCTTGTGACGACGCAGATCGTCCAGGAATTCGGCGGCGATGCCCGGGGGCGGGCGCTGGCAGGTCGCGCGAAACGTGCCCCGCACAGGCTGGCGGTAGTGGGCGTAACTTTTCTTCACCACGACGTGGCCGTCGAGGCCGCCCTCGCGCAACAGCGTCCAGAGCGCCGCGTAGCAGGCGAGGGTGGGCAGCGCGTGCAGCGCGCCACCGAAGACCGAACCGAGATGGTTGACGTTGGGGGCGAGCGGCGCCTCCAGCACGAGCTGGCGCGGGCCGGTTTCCACCACCCGGATGTCCATGGCTTTCGTCAGGGGGATTTTCTCGTGGAGAAAAGCCTCGAGATCGCCGGGAGACAGGCTGGAGGGGACAAGGTCGCTCATGCGGGCGCACCATGGGCGGAGGGAAAGGCCGGGGCAAGTCCGGCCTCCGCGCCGATTTATTTGTCCTGTGCCGGCCGGCCCGTTCGTCATACCTTTGAACCCTCATCCACCTCATGACCACTCCCGCCCAAAATCCCCTGTTCCTGTTTGTCTTCCGCACGCCGAAAAGCCAACCCGACCCCACGCCCGAGGAGATGCAGCAGATCTTCGGCCGGTGGATGGCCTGGGTGGAAAAACTGAAAGCCGGCGGTTGTTACCTGGGCGGCAACGCCCTCCAGGAGGGCGGCCAGGTCCTTCGCGGGCCGAATGGCAAAAGCGTGACCGACGGCCCGTTCGCGGAATCGAAGGAAATCGTCGGCGGCTACATGCTCATCTCGGCCGCCAGCCTCGCCCGGGCCTCCGCCCTCGCCAAGGATTGTCCCGGCTTGGCCACGGGCGGCACGGTCGAGGTCCGGCCGATCGACGTGATCCCGGGCATGTGAACCCCTCGCTGCCATGACCACGCCCGCAAAAAAGCCCCGGTTCCTCCTGCTGCTCCGCCAGCCGCCCGGCCCGCGCCCGCCCGCCGAGTTCCTCGACCCGATCATGGAAAAATTCGCCGCCTGGATGAAGGACCTGCAGGCGAAAAACATGGTGGCGGCCACCAACGGCCTCGAAACCACCGGCAAGGTCCTGCGGGGTCCGGGCGGGACCGCCATCAGCGACGGGCCCTATCCCGAGGCCAAGGAGATCGTCGGCGGCTACGTGCTCATCGCGGCCGACAACGAGGACCAGGCCGTCGCCGCCGCGCAGGGCTGCCCGGGCCTCGGTCACGGCATGGTGGTCGAGGTGCGGCCGGTGCACCATTAGTGCGCCGCGCGAGAACGGAGTGGATTCGTTGTCGCGGATCGGACTAAGGTTGCCGCCATGCCGGATGCGCCGAACTCCCCGGAGGTCACCCGCCTGGTCGGCCATCTTTTCCGCCGCGAGTCCGGCCGGCTGGTCGCGATCCTGACCCGGCAGTTCGGCATCGCGCACCTCCCGCTGGCGGAGGATGTCGTGCAGGACGCGCTGGTGAAGGCGATGCAGACGTGGCCGTACACAGGCGTGCCCCGGAACCCGTCGGCCTGGCTGCTGCAGGCGGCCAAGAACCGGGCCCTCGACCACACGCGGCGCGATTCCGTGTGGCAAGGCAAGCAATCCGGGCTCATCCCGCTGATGGAGGACTGCCTGCAGTCGTCTCTCACGGAACCGCCGCCGCAGTTCGAGGACGAGATCCGCGACAGCCAGTTGCGGATGATGTTCGTGTGCTGCCACCCGGGCCTGGCCGTGGAGGCGCAGGTGGCGCTGATCCTCAAGACGCTGTGCGGCTTCGGCGAAAAGGAAATCGCCGCGGCGTTCCTGGCGACCGAGGTCGCGGTGACGAAGCGCCTGGCGCGGGCCCGGCAATACCTGCGGGAACAGGAGGTCGCCATCGAGCTGCCGCCCGCTGCCGCGCTTGGGCCGCGCGTCGAGACGATCCTGCAGGCGCTCTACCTGCTGTTCAACGAGGGCTACAAGGCGTCACAGGGGGACTCGCTGCTGCGCGAGGACCTCTGCGCGGAGGCGATCCGGCTGGGCGAGCTGCTGGAGCGGCATCCCGCGGGCGCGCGGCCGGCGACGCACGCGCTGCTTGCGCTGATGTGTTTCAACGCCGCCCGCCTGCCCGCCCGGCTCACCGACGCCGGGAGCCTGCGGTTGCTCGCCGAGCAGGATCGCGGGCGCTGGAACCGCGATGAGATCCGGCGCGGGCTGGCCCACCTGGCCGAATCCGGCGCGGGCGACCGCGTGACGCGCTATCACCTCGAGGCCGGCATCGCGGCCTGCCATGCGCTGGCCCCGAGTTTCGCCGCGACCGACTGGCCCCGGATCCTGGAGTTGTACGACCAGCTGCTGGCGATGGACGGATCGCCGGTGGTGGCCCTGAGCCGGGCGGTGGCGCTGGCCCGGGTGGAGGGAGCCGCCGCCGGCCTCGCGGCCCTCGCGCAAATCAAGAACCGGGCGGCGCTGGCGAACTATCACCTGTTTCACGCCGTCTCCGGCCAGCTGCACCTCGAAGCCGGCGAAACGGCGCGGGCGCGGGAGTGTTTCCGCCGGGCCCGCGAACTGGCGGCGCTGCCGGCCGAGCGCGCGTTGCTGGACCAGCGCCTCGCACAATGCGGCTGAACGGGTGGCGGCCCGGGCAAGACAAGTTACTCCGCGCGCAGGGCGATGACGGGATCGACCTTGGTGGCCCGCCGGGCCGGCAGCCAGCATGCGATCAAGGCGACGAGGACGAGGGCGGCGGCGATACCGACGGTCAGCCAGGGGTCGCTGCCGGGAATGATGGCCACATTGGCCTGCAGCAACCGGAGCAGGCCGAAAGAAAGTCCCAAGCCCAGCGTCGTGCCGATGACGGCAAGGAGAATGCCGTTGCGGAGAAACAGCCAGACCACGTCGCCACCCTGGGCGCCGAGCGCCATGCGCACGCCGACTTCCTGCGTCCGCTCCAGCGTGAGGTTGGCGATCACGCCGTAGAGGCCGACGGCGGCCAGCAGCAGGCCAAGTCCCGCCAGCAGCGCCAGCGTGCTGCGGACCAGGGCGAAACCGGACAGGTTGCGTTTGATGGCCTCGGTCACGGAGGCCAGCTGGGTGATGGCCACATCGGGCTCGATGGCGGCGAGCGCCTTGCGCACATCCTCCTGCAGGAGGCGCGGATCGGAGGCGGTGTGCACGGAGAAAGTGGGGAAGCGCACGGAATTCTGCGCCCAGGGCCGGTAATAGTGGTAGCGCGGGAACTGGCCGATCAGGTCCACGGCGTAGGTCATGTCGCTGACCACCCCGACAATCTCGTCCCCGCCGGCGCCGGCCGCCGGTCCCGGAAAGCGCAGGCGCTTGCCGACCGGATTTTCGCCCGGCCAGAATTTTTCCGCCAGGGTCTGGTTGATGATGACGACGCGGGGTGAGCCCGGCCGGTCGTTGGCGGTGAAATCGCGGCCCTGCAGGAGGCGGAGGCCATAGGTGCCGAAGAAATCCGGGGTGACCACGCCGAACAACGCCACCGGCTCCTTGCCCGGTTCCGGGGGCGGCTGCCCCTCGACGAAAAACGGGGTCGCGCCGCTGGGCCCGAAGGGCGGGGCGCCGATCGAGAGGGCCGCATGGTCCACGCCCGGCAGCTGGCGCAACGCGGCGATAAATTTGTCGGTGAAAGCCTCGTGGCGCGGGTTGGTGGCGTCGCCGTAGGTGCTGTAGCCGAGCTCGAAGTTGCCGATTAGCACGTGGTCCGGACGCCAGTGCAGGTCGCGGTCCATGATCCGCTGGATCCCGCGCACGAAGTAACCGGCGCACGAGAGCAGCGCGAGCGCGAGCGCCAGCTCGGCCACGATCAGACCCTGGCGCAGGCGGTGGCGCGACCGGTCCGCGGTGGAGCCCCGGCTGCCCTGCTTCAAGGCGGTGTTGAGGTCGGCGCGCGAGCCCAGCCAGGCCGGGACGGCGCCGAAGGCGAGGCCGGTCAGCACGGACACGCCCAGCGCGAAGGCCAGGACCCGCGCGTCGAGCGGCATCGGGGAATTGAAGAAGGCGGCGAACCAGGCGTTGCCCGCCTTGGCCACGAACAGGCTGAGGACGCCGCCGGCGAGGGACACGAGCAGGCTTTCGGTGATGACGAGTTGCATCAGTTGCCGGCGGGAGGCGCCCAGCGCGAGGCGGATGGCGTGCTCGCGGGTCCGGGCGGTGGTGCGCACGAGCTGGAGGTTGGCGAGGTTGACGCACCCGATCAGCAGCACGGTGCCGGCGAGGGCCATGATCAGCCAGACCAGCGTCCGGCCCAGGTCGCCAAGGTAGTCGGGCGCGAAACGCGCGACCCGGAAGCCGCGGTGTTCGTTGGTTTGCGGAAAATCCTTCGCCAGCCGCGCGCCGATGGTTTTCAGCTCGGCCTCCGCCTGGGCCAGGGTCGCGCCCGGTTTCAGCCGCGCGATCATCGCATGCCACGCCCGGGCGCGCTCGTTCTGGTTGGCCGGCGCCAGGTCCTGGTGCCAGAGATCGACGCGGCCGTTCCACAACTGCGGGTCGTCGAGGACCACCGGCATGACGCCGACGATCGGGACGTCGCGGGCGTCGAAGCGCAGGTTGCGGTTGAGCACCTGCGGATCGGAGGCCAGGTGGCTTTGCCAGTAGGCGTGGCTCAGGACCACCGGCGAATCGCCGCGGGCTTCCTCCTCCCGGGTCGGCGTGCGGCCCAGCGCAGGGGTGACGCCGAGCGTGGCGAAGAAATCCGCGCTGACCGCCACCGCGATCGAACGCTCCGCGGGCTTGCCCGGTTCGGTGATGCTCTTCTGGTAGTTGACGTAGTAGAGCGCGGTGTGCTCGAAGACGGTGCTCTGCTCGCGCAGGTCGCGAAAGTCGGCGGGAGCGACGGGTCCGTTCTGGAACTGGGGAGTGGTGCTCCAGACCTGCACCAGCCGGTCGGGTTCGGGATAGGGCTGGGCGAAAAAGAGAAAACGGTTGAGCAGGGTGAACGCCGTGGTGTTGACCCCGATGCCGAGCGCGAGGGTTAGCAGCGCGACGATTGTGAACCCGGGGGACTTGGCCAGGGAGCGCAGGGCGATCTTCACCCCGGCAGGCTGACGGCCGGCAGGGAATTGTCAGCCTGCAATTCCGTTTAAGGCACGGATCAAGCGAGCCGCCGCGGTGGGCCAATTATCGGAGTGCATCGGGCGCCGGCGGCGCTAGAGCTCGGCCATGGACTGCCGGCCAAATTGCGGAGCCTGTTGCATCGCGCCGTCAATCACGTCGCCGATCCCCGGCATGCCGCACGGCAAGCCGGCGGGAATTCCTTGCGTGCAGTTGCTGGCGGATTTTCGCTGTGCAATCTTTGGCCGCCCGGAACGCCCGGCGTTCTGCGTAAGCCTGCGACCGGCGGAAGACATGTGCCGTTCCACAAGGGAGGAAGCGCTGGCCCACCTGGCGGGACTCGAGCGGGTGACGCGGCCCTAGCTTCGGGCGCCGGCAGGCCCGCTAGTGGATTCCGGGAAGGGCGGGTGGCGGCAGATCGAGCGCTTTGCGCGCCAAAGCCAGCAGCCTCTCCAGATCGCTCATCTGGATCGGCTTGACCAGATGCAGGATGAAGCCGGCGGCCCGCGTGCGGGCCAGGTCCGGCTTCATGCCGTAGCCGCTGACCACCGCGCCCTGGAGGCCGAATTCCTCGCGCAACTCCGCCATGAGCTCGCAACCATCGCCATCCGGCAGGCCGAGATCGGAAATGAGAAAGCCGATCGCATGTTCCCGGACGCAGGTGCGCGCCTCCGCCAGCGATCCGGCCGTGACCACCGGCAGGTCGCGCGCCCGGATGAGTCGCGCCATGACGTCCGCCGTCTGTTGGTGGTCCTCCACAATCAGGATCTTCAGGGACAAGTTTGGCTTCATCGGAGCAAAAGACATCGAATCCAACCTGAGGGCAGCGTGCACGGCGGGAAGCCCGGGCGAAGGGAAAGTTTTTCACCGGTAGCTTGCCGGCAGCCATGGAAGTCCAATGGCATATTTTGGACTTCAATTCCACCGACGCGCGCGGTCTTCGCTTTTGGGAAATTTACCGCGCCCCATTTTCGGCGCATGCCACGCGCCCCGAGCCGCCATGAAGACAAGCCCTCCGCGACGCGGAACAATACCGTAAAGCTGAGCGAACCGCTGCGCACCCGGGTGGCCAAGGCGATGGCCGCGGAGGGCTTCACCGTGTGGTCGGAGTTCTGCCGCGTCGCGCTCACGGAAAAATGCGCGTTGAGCGAGCGCAACCTGCGCACCCGCGATCCGCAGGAACATGCGCGCTTGTACGGGCGAGACGCCTCGTGACGGTTTAGGGTTCGCTATCGGGTGGGCCCGCGCGTATTCTGGCGGGGCAATGCCGAAGCGCGCTCCCCGCGATCCCGCCGTGAAGGTCACGGCGAACAACACCGTCAAGCTGCCGACGGCCCTGCAGCGCCGCGTCCAGCGCGCGATGAACGTGGAAGGCTTCACCGTGTGGTCGGAATTCTGCCGGGTGGCGCTCACGGAGAAATGCCATGCCGTCGAGGACCGGCTGCGCTCCCGCGATCCCGGGGAATTCAACCGCCGCTACCCGGAGCCGCCGGCCGTGCGCCCGGGAAAGACCAAGCCGGATTGAAGCGGCGCGCCGCCTAATGGCCGGCGCCGGGATCGAGGTCGCCCGGCTTCAGCAGCGGGGCGAAGAGGGCCTTGTTGGAACCCTTCATGTAGGCCTCCTTGGCCTCGATCGTGCCGTCCTTCACCCGCGCCATGAGGCTGTTGTCCATCGTGACCATGCCGTCGGCCGAGCCGCTCTCGATGATGCCGCGGATGTTGGCGATCATGCCGGAGCGGATGGTGTTGGGCAGGGCCTCGTGCTGGAGCAGGATCTCGTGCACGGCGACGCGGCCCTTGGGGATCTTCTTGCAGAGGAGCTGGGCGACGACGCCGGCGAGGCAGCCGGCGAGCATGACGCGCACCTGGTTCTGCTCCTCGGCCGGGAAGGTGTTGATGATGCGGTCGACGGTCTTGGGCGCGTTGTTGGTGTGCAGCGTGCCGAAGACGAGCATGCCCATCGAGGCGCAGGAGAGCGCGAGCTTGATGGTTTCCATCTCGCGCATTTCGCCGAGGAGGAGGATGTCGGGGTCGTGGCGCATGGCGCCCTTGAGCGCGGCGCCGAAGGTCTCGGTGTGCTCGCCGACCTCGCGGTGGACGATCGTCGACTTCTTGCAGGGGTGCACGAACTCGATCGGGTCCTCGATCGTGATGATGTGCCGCGCGAGGTTGTCGTTGATGTAGTCGATCATCGCCGCGAGCGTGGTCGACTTGCCCGAGCCGGTGGGGCCGGTGACGACGACGAGGCCCTGGTCGAGGTGGCAGAGTTTCTTCAGCGCCTCGGGCAGGTTGAGCTGGCTGAACGAGAGGATCTTCGCGGGAATCTGGCGGAGCACGGCCGCCTGGCCCCAGTGGTTGTAGAGGAAGTTGGCGCGGAAGCGGGCGAGGCCCGGCACCTCGTGCGCGAGGTCGAGGTCCTTCCGCTCGAGGAAATCCTTCCAGCGCTTCTCGGGCGTGATCTCCTTGAGCAGGGCCTCCATGTCCTGCGCGGTCAGCGGCTTCTCGCCGATCGGCTGGAGCGAGCCGGAGATGCGGGACTTCGCGGGCAGGCCGACGGTCAGGTGCAGGTCGGAGCCGCCCTTGTCGAGCATGGTCTTGAGGAGGGCGTCGATGGCGGCCATGGGCTAAAGCGGGGAGAAGGGAGAAAGGAGCAGGGAGCAGGGTTGAGGACCGGCCATGATTATTTCTTCG
>CAYZSN010000072.1:0-4145 GCA_964481095.1 uncultured Oleiharenicola sp.
CCATCGAGGCGCAGGAGCGCCTCGGAACGTCCAACGTCCAACGTCGAACTTCCAACTTCCAAGGGATTAGCGGCTGCAGTCATTGAACGTTGAGCGTTGGCTGTTGAAAGTTGAAGGTTCGGTTCGACCCATCAGCGCGTGCCGTGTTTGCCGCGGCCGAGATAAACCTCGCGGACCTTCTGGTTGGACTGCACCTCGTCGAACTTGCCCTCGCAGAGGACGGTGCCCTGGTGGAGTACGGTCACCATGCCGTCGCGGGCGATCTGCTTCACGAAGGACATGTCGTGCTCGACCACCACGATGCTGTGCTTGCCGGCGAGGCTGATGAGCAGCTCGCCGGTGCGGTGCGTCTCCTCGTCGGTCATGCCGGCGGCCGGTTCGTCCACCAGGAGCATCTGGGGCTCGGCCGCCAGCAGCATGCCAATCTCCAGCCATTGCTTCTCGCCGTGCGCGAGCAGGCCGGCCTTCCAGTCGCGCTTGGCGTCGAGGCGGATGAGTTTCAGCAGCTCGTCGAGGCGATCCCGCTCCGCCGGGGTGAGCTTGCGGAAAAGCGAGGCAAAGACACCGCGCGGCCCCTTGATGGAGAGCACGAGGTTGTCCCACACCGTGTGCTCGCCATAGACGCTGGGCGTCTGGAATTTCCGGCTGATGCCGAGCCGGTTGATCTCGTATTCGTTCAGCTCGGTCAGGTCGCGGTGCGTCAGCGGATCGGAGCCGAATTCGATCTTCCCCCGGTCGGGCTTGGCGCGGCCGGTGATGAGGTCGAAGAACGTGGACTTGCCCGCGCCGTTGGGCCCGATGACCACCCGCAGCTCGCCCTCCTGCAGGTAGAAATTGAGGTTCGAGATGGCCTTGAAGCCATCGTAGGTCTTGGAGACATCCTCAACGGTGAGAATCGCGCGGGGCATGCGGAAATTTATGATTTACGATGTACGATTTACGATTTCACCGCAGGTGTGGGCGTGGCATCGGGCGCAGAATCCCTCGGACCGGTGAGCTTCTTCCATAGCGGCGCGAGGCGCTGGGGCAGGCTGACCAGCCCGCCCGGCAGGAAGAGCACGACGAGGATGAACAGGCCGCCGAGGATGATGAGCCAGAGGTCGGGGAAGGCACGGGTCGCCCAGCTCTTGAGCGCATTGATCACGATGGCACCCAGGATCGGGCCGAGCAGCGTGCCCCGGCCGCCGACGGCGACCCACACGACGGCCTCGAGCGATTTGTCGGGTGTCATCACGCTCGGGTTGATGCCGCCGACTTGCGGCACGTAGAGCGCGCCGCCGACGCTGGCGATGGCGGCGCTGAGCACGAAGATGAAGAGCTTGAAATGCGCCGTCGCGTAGCCGCTGAAAAGCACGCGGTTCTCGCCGTCGCGGATCGCCCGTTGGACGAGGCCGAACTTCGTCTGGCTCAGCGCCCGGCAGCCCGCGTAGACGACCAGCAGCGTGACCGCCGTCGCGATGAAGAGGCTGCGCTGGGTGGCCCCGGTGCGCAGGTCGGCGCCGAGCAGGAGTTTGAAGTCGGTGAACCCGTTGTTGCCGCCCATGAGCAGGCTGTTGCGGAAGAACAGCAGCGCCGCGCCGTAGGTCAGCGCCTGGGTGAGGATCGAGAAATAGACACCCTTGATGCGCGAGCGGAAAGCGAGGAAGCCGAAGATTGCCGCGATGAGGCCGGGCAGGAACAGCACCATGAAGGCCGACACGCCGAAGGAATAAAACGGCCGCCAGAACGTCGGCAGGAAGGTGTGCCCGAGGAACACCATGAAATCGGGCAGCAGGTTCGGATTCTTGCCCGCCTGCGCGTAGACGCCCTGGTCGCCGATCATCAGCATCAGGTGCATGCCGAGCATGTAGCCGCCGAGCGCGAAAAAGAGCGACTGGCCGAGGCTGAGCAGGCCGGTGTAGCCCCAGAGCAAATCCACCGAGATCGCCAGCAGCGCGAAGCAGAGATACTTGCCCCACAGGTTGATCGTGAAATTGCTGACATACCCTCCGGCGTTGAGCAGCGGAAACACGACGATCAGGAACGTCGCGATGATCGCCACCGCGATGAATTCGACCTTGTGTTTGGAGGCAGCGCCCATGGGTCAGTCCTCCAGGCTCCGGCTGCGCGTGGTGAAGATACCCGCCGGGCGCCATTGCAGGAACAGGATGATGGCGAGCAGCACGAGGATCTTGCCGATGACCGGGTCGAGCAGGATCTGCTGCAGCGACTGGTCGGTGAGGCCGATGCCGAACGCGCTGATCACGGTGCCGGGCAGGTTCCCCACCCCGCCGACGACCACGGTCATGAAGCAGTCCACGATGTAATTCTGGCCCATCGAGGGGCCGACGTTGCCGATTTGCGACAGGAACGCGCCGGCGAGCCCGGCGAGGCCGCTGCCGAGGCCGAAGGTCAGCATGTTCACGCGCTCGGTGCGGACACCCATGCACGACGCCATGCCGCGATTCTGCATCACCGCGCGGATAAGCAGGCCGAGCGGCGTGCGCGTGAGGACGAGCCAGACTCCGAACACGATCATGATCGCGAAGCCGATCACGAACACGCGGTTCCAGCCGAGGATGATGTCGTTCAGCGTCCAGTTGCCGCTGAGATAGACCGGGCTGCTGACTTGCACGTTGTTCGAGCCGAACATCAGCTTGAACACCTGCTGCAGCACCACCGACACGCCCCAGGTGGCGAGCAGGCTCTCGAGCGGGCGCCGGTAAAGCCACTGGATGACCGAGCGTTCGAGGCCGATGCCGACCAGCGCCGCCATCAAAAAGCTCAGCGGCACGGCGGCGACGAAGTAGCCCTGGTAGGCCCAGCCGGTCAGGTGCATCCCCGGCAGGCCGAGGCTCAGGCCGAAGAACGGGATGACGATGCCGTCGCCAAAGATATTCTGCACGAGGTAGGTCGTGTAGGCGCCGACCGCGATCATCTCGCCGTGTGCCATGTTGATGACGCCCATGAGGCCGAAGGTGATGGCCAGGCCGAGCGCGAGCACGAGCAGGATGCTGCCGAGGCTCAGGCCGCGGAAGAGCGTGCCGACGAAGTCCACCGTCCCGCGGTGCGACTCCACGGCCTTCAGCGCGGACTTCGCCGCCTCGGCGACCGGGGCGTTTTTCGCCGCCTCGGCGTCGGTCAGGGTTTTCTTCAGGAAGTCCGTGCTCGAGAGGGTGCTGAGCTGCTTCAGCTCGGCAAGGGCGGCGAGCTTCACGTCGTCCTTGGGATCCTTCAACCTGATCAGCGCGATCGCCTCGCGCAGGGCGCGCAGCACGTGCGGGTCCTTTTCCAAGGGCAGGCGCGATTCGAGCACGGCGATCTTGGAGGCGTCCTGGGCCTGGCCGATGGTCTGGACCGCCTGCAGGCGCTTCGCACGGTTCGGTGAAACGAGGTCCACGATGTCCAGCACCTGTTTCATCACGCGCCGCAGCGCGCTGGTGTGGTCGGCGGTTTTCCAGTCGGCGCCGATGAGGCGCACCGGCTGGCCCGCGGCATCCTTCAGCGGGGTGCCGTCGTCCACGCGGACGGCGGCCTTCGCGCCGGCGGCATCCTTGTCGCCAACCAGCAGGACCGGGATCGTGGCGCTGTCGGTCTTGTAGAGGAAAATCGCGTCGCTGCGCCACGCGGTCAGCAGCTCCGGGATGATCTCGTCGCCCTGCCCCGTCAGCGAGGTGACCAGCGCCCGCTGCGCGGCCGCGTCCTCGGTGAGGATGGCCCGGGTGATGATGGCCCGCGGGTTTTCCGCGCCCCGGGCGGTCAGGCAAATCAGGAGCCAGAGGAGTAATGCGGCGCGCGGAAAAAACTTCATGCCTGGGTGGCTGGTCAATGCTGGTTCCATGCCAAAAAAAGCGGGGCGGGCCGTTTAAGACCCGCCCCGCGTCCAATACCTACAAACCAAAAGCCGGCCTCACTTGGCCTTGAATTTGCCCTTCAGCCAGGGCTCGCCGTAAACGTTGGCGAACGACTTGAGGATCTTGAACTGCCCGTCGGCCTTGGTCTCGCCGATGTAGACGTTCTTCGTGAGGTGCATGTTGGGCTGCGTCGTGACCTTGCCGCCCGGGCCGTCGAAGGAGAGGCCGGACTTGAGCGCGGCGCGGACCTTGTCGACATCGAACGAGCCGGCCTTCTCGACCGCGGCCTTCCAGAGGTACATGCCGTCGTAG
>CAYZSN010000073.1:0-35754 GCA_964481095.1 uncultured Oleiharenicola sp.
GGTCGAGCCCCTGGTAACAGATCGGTCTGTCGGTCTTGTTGCCCCGCTCGTAGCTGGCGAGCGGGGCACCCTGGTGGGATCGCACCAGCGTCGCGCATTCGCGGCGCCGCGGCAATCCCCCGCCGGCTTCCTCCGACGAGCGTTATGGCCCATTCTCGGAAGCCGGCGGTCTTACCTCTGGCGCTGTTCACGGATTCAGACATACAAGCTAACGGAGAAAACTGAGAGGGATGGGTTCCAAACTCCGTTCGCTCCGTTGCCCCCTGTGAAAGGATCGGATTGCTGCCTCTGGAAAAGCAAAACGCCCGGCGGTTGGCCGGGCGTGAAGGCGGAAGATCGGCGAACGATCGTTTAGCGCGGGAGCTGGCCGGCCGGGGCCGCCGGGCGGGCGCCGAAGCCGGTGCGGCCACCCGGGCTCGGGCGGCGCGGCGGCGGGGTGGCGCGGCGGACCGGCACCGCTTCCGGCTCGCGGGCGATGCTGACGGTGAGGGCGCGGCCGTCCAGTTGGGCCCCGTTCATGGCGGCGATGGCGGCGTCCGCCTCCTGTCGCGTGCCGTAGGTGACGAAGGCAAAGCCCTTCGGGGCGCCGGTGTCGCGGTCCGTGGCGATGAAGGTGTGGGTGATGGCGCCGAACGGGGCGAAGGCCGCCTGCAGCTGGGCGTCGGTGATCGTGGCCGGAAGATTGGCGATATAGAGGCGTGGGTTCATGGTGGGACGGATCAGTCGCGCGTTGTCCGGCACAGTCCATCCCCGGTGGTCGGGGCTCGAATCGTCGGGTGAAGCCAGTTCAGCCGAGGATCCTACAGTCACTGTGGCGCGACGAGTCCACCCCTACCATTCCCGCTTCGCCGCCAATAGCCAGACCCATCGTGGACCGGCGAATCGCGGGCAAAGACGAGCGTCAAAGCGTTACTTCACCACAGACCACATGCGCCGACCCCTTTGGCAGCCCTCTTTGGCAGCCCTTTTATCCGCCGCGGCATCGACCGCCGGCCGGTTACACGGCTGGTGCCGGAGCCGCCCCATCTTCACCGAGCACGTTCAGGTAGTCCTGGAATCCATTCTTCAAGAGATTGGCCTGCGCCCGCTCGCCAGCGGGGCGGATCGCGGAATCGGAACTCTTCAACGCCGCGCTGATGATCGCGTTCCCGTCCTCGGTCCGAATATAGAAGTGTTTCGTGAGCGGGATGAGCCCCGTGATTTTCTCGAAACATTCAATCACTAGGCCGAGGTGCGTGGGAGCCAGCTTTGCGAGAGCCTGCACCTCGCTGAAGAACTGAAAGGTCTTTGTGTCCGGTTTCGAGAGCAGCGCCGAATACGCCTTCAGGCGCCATGCTGCGTCGAGGCATTCGGCGTCCAGCCACAGCGTGAAGTTTTCCAACTCGTCTGAGTCGCGTTTGGCGAGGCGCTCGTCGAAGTAGGCCAGGATGCGACCCCTGATCGCAGGGGCGAGATTGTCCGCGTTGGAAAGCACCTGACCGACATTGCCGAAGAGTGTCGCCCGTTGCTCGGGCGTCGCCACCTCGATGAAGCGGCTGAGGAGCTTTTGCGTGGACCCCGTCGCAGAATCCACGACGGCGTAGTAGAAGAAGCAGTGTTGGCCTAGGGAGTCCATGGCACTACGGTGCTGTCCAGGACGGGCCATATCGGCGGCGGAAAACACCTCCAAGGCATGCTCCAGCTCCTGCTCGACGAACGGCAGCAGGAAGGCATGCGGGTTCGTATAGCGCAGGAAGGCGTCCATGATCGTGCCCCACTCTTCAGGTTTTTCCCGTGGAAAGAAACGCGCGTGATTCGCTGTGCCCCAAGCTTTATCGAGATGGATGATGTTGGCGATCTGCACAGCAAGCAGGGCACGTTCCGGCAGGGTCAGGGCAGGTGAGCCGGCAAACCGCTTGTCGAGTATTTCGGTCAACGGTTTTGGATCTCCCGCCCAATCCGCCACGGCGACCGCTACCTCCAGGGCCCGACTGCGGGTTCGATTGATAGCGGTCGAGAAAGCCTCGTCGTTGTGTTTCTTTGGCGGGTCGAGCTGGGGATCGGCGGAGAGGCAGATTTCCCGAACGAGAACCCAGATCTCGGGCGCGAACTTCGTGGGAATGGCGTATTTCTTGTTAGCCGCCATTTCGATGAAGTCGTTTACTGCGCGGCGGCACGACAGCCAGGTCGGGGTATCGCTGCTGTCCTCCTCTTCGACTGCCGGTTGTTCGATCACGTATTTGCAGAGCTCCAGCCACTGGGGCACATGGTCGGGGGCGCCCTCGGTGACGAGACGCTTCGCAGCCTCTAAAGCCGCTTGAACATAAATCGGGCGCGTGAGGGACGACCAACCGGGCTTCCACGCGGCGAACCGCGCCGGATTGTCGTGCACCACTTCTCCGAAAGTTTTGGAGAGACCGCTGAAGCTGTTCTCCACCAGGAAATCGCCCTGATGCATCCCGGGGCTGTTCCAGTCGTTCAGGAATTTCACCAGATCCTCGTCGGCCATGGCCGCAAGTTCTTCCGCCGTCTTCACGCTACGCTGCACGACCATTCCGCCACGTCCTTCAAAGCCGCGGCCATAGTCCGCCGAGGAAGGGGCCGGTTTGCCGTCCTTTTCAAGTCCATCGAAGTATTCGCGATACTTCGCCGGCAGAATGGGCGCAAAGGGCGCCATCTGCTTCAGGTGGAAGTGTGCGCGGGCCCGCTGCCAGCGCGCTTCAGCCTCTTCGGGTGTTCCCGCATTGATAAAGTTCTTCTGACTCGGGCCGGCGAGGACCTTGTCGATGATCATAGAGCACTGTGCCTTGTCGAGGAGCTTCGCACCATACCGTGCAACCGCCGTCTCGATCAGTTGGCAGAACTCGAAGTCGTAATCGATGAGGCCGTAGGCTTTGCCCACCATGATTTCCGCGCGGCTCTCAGCTTCAGCGTGGTCAATATTGGTGGAGCAGATCGCGCGGAAAATGCGGTCGAAAAGCTGGGTATCGGGCTTTTTCAGCAGGTCGCTAATGAACCCAAGCGATGCCGGGTCCGTCGCCACCGCGGCGCTGCCCGCACGGAACAGCAGGTGGGCGAGCTGAGCCCGCGGGTCGCGTTCGTCAAACTTCGCCACCGTGACATTCGGGCATGAGAGTTCGGAATAGTCGCGCCAAGCGAACTCACCTTTGCCAGCCATGCGCGGTTCGACACTCGTGATGTGCGCCAGCATGGCGGCGACAATCTCGGCGACCTCTTTGGGGGCAACCGCGATTAGGGGCTCCAAGGCATTCTCCACGAGGTCGCGGTAGTCATGGCCCTCGAGCACCGGCTGAAACCGGCCGGTCGAGCGCCGCCTGGACGGGCTCGGCTCCGACTCGGTGTCGACAAGCCGGAGCAAGCACTCGGCCAGCTCCAGCGCGCACGTGATTGCTGGCTTGTTGCCGGCCACGCTCCAGTTCTGGA
This sequence comes from uncultured Oleiharenicola sp., assembly GCA_964481095.1. Classification (GTDB taxonomy): domain Bacteria; phylum Verrucomicrobiota; class Verrucomicrobiia; order Opitutales; family Opitutaceae; genus Lacunisphaera. The sequence continues at coordinate 3,424 of CAYZSN010000073.1, forward strand.
GCAGTGTCCGGCCAATCTCAAACGACCTCCAGCCGTATGGGTTGTTGAAATACTCTAGCACCCGGTCTTTCAGGCGGATGGAGATATCCACGGTGGACGCCTTCGCCGCCACGTTCGCGATGTCCTCAAGGACGCGGACATTCCCGGCCACGTCCAACGTGCGTGCGATCTCGACTACCTTATCTTCGGCCTTCGTCACGAGCCTGGGCAGCGCGTTCGCCGGCCACCAAGCTTGGATCGTGGTGCTCCCGTCGATGGTCACCGGCGCCGGCGCTCCCTTGAAAAAGCCCTCCGCTACCAGCGGATCGAGCCAGTTGGGGTCTTCGAGCTTCTGGAAGAACAAGGCAAAGTTGGCGCCGCCGCGCAATTCGATCAGCTTTTTGATCCGTCCGATCGTGGTCGGGTCGATCACGCCAGCTTTCAGTATATGCAGGATCTCCTTCTGGTCCTCCACCGCGACCGGCGCGACCAATCCGAGGATCAAGTCGTTCACCTCGTCCAGCAACGCATCGAAGCCGGCATCGTCCACGGTGCGGCCGTGGTGGGCGACCGCCTGCACCTTGTGCCAAACGTCGATGTAATGCTTGGTCTTTCGTTTCACGATATCAGGCCCGACAACCCCGAACATGGGGTCGACGGACTTGAGCGCGTTTGCGAGTTGCTCGGCTCGCGTCGGCTGTTCGTTGGCCTCGATGTATTCGATGAGCATGTCCAAGGTGCGGGCGAACTCGGGAGTGATCTCCGCATCCTCCCAATTGCACTCGGGATACTGTTTGTGGTCCGCCTTCAACCGTTCCCGGATCTTCTTACGCGCGTTCTTGCTATCGAATTTCGCAATCACGGGCGCGTTCAAGAGCACCTTGGGCAGCTCCTGGAGGAGATCGCGCAGAGAATGCGCTGCCTGGGGCAAGCGGTCGGGATTATCCATATCCTGGCGGGCCCACAGTGCTCCCTCATACCAGTTCGCCATCGGCGCGTCCGGCTTTTGGCGCTTTCTCAGTTGGTCAATGACGCTCCGTTGCACCGAGGTCGGAACCACGCGGCGCGGGGGTTGGGAGGGTAAAATGTCGTCCTGATCAGCCACTGCGGCGCAATCGTCAGTGACGCATCCTGCGAGGCAAGTTTTGCCGCTTTATTTCTGCGCCCATCCTCGATCCTGGGGTTTTTACGATCTCCTTGGCTTAGCGGCAGGTGACTGAAGCCGCAAATGCACGCAACTTGGTTGACGCTGCCGGCATATGCATGGAAACAAATTCAACCCCGCGCAGCAGCGCCACTGTTAGCTGCGCCAACAGGACTAGGATCAGTCAGCTCCTTGCAGTCACTGATACAGACCCCACCACGGTCGAAGCCGACCTCTACCACGAATTCGGTCTATCACTGGAGAAGGCGGTCCGCCTGATCGGATTTCGCCATACCAGCCGCCGAACCAAACGGGCGGAGCGCATTGGCGTGAGGAAGGTTCGGTTCAACTAGGCGCGATGAAGATAGGGATCTAAGGTTTGAGATCTCAGATCTGGGATTAGAGGGGCAAAAGAAAGCGCCGGGCTTTTGGCCCGGCGCTGGAAGGTTTCACCTAACGCTTAGCATCAGCGGCCCGGGCTTCGCTCATCGAGCTTCGCCGGGTCGATGACGGCTTCCGTCATCGATACTCTTCGTTGGTGTTCGCGTTGATGATTTTGAAGTTCTCCACGTGATAATTGGGGTCCGCACGGAACGCCAGTTTCACGGAGAACAATTTTTCCATGCGGACCAGGAGATCCGAATCCTCCGACCGCAATCTTTCCAGAATCCCCGGGTGCACGTGGACGCGGAGCGAGTACTCCTTGCCGTCCTTGCGCGACTGCAGGCGGCGGGCGACGGAGCTGAGGCGGCGCTGGAGCTCCACGCTCATCGTCGTCGCGCTCTTCACCGTGCCGCGGCCGTGGCAGTACGGGCACGGGGTGTAGAGGTTGCTCGAGAGCGACTCCGACTGGCGCTGACGCGTCATCTGCATGATGCCGAGCGAGGAGATCGGGAGGATGTGCGTCTTGGCTTTGTCCTCGGACATGAGCTCGACCATCTTGTCGTACACGGCGTTGCGGTGGCGCCGCTCCTTCATGTCGATGAAATCCATGATCACGAGGCCGCCGATGTTGCGCAGGCGGATCTGGCGGGCCATCTCGACGGCGGCCTCCATGTTGACCTGGAAGATCGTGTTCTTCTCGTCGCCCGAGCGCGACTTGTGCGAGCCGGTGTTGACGTCGATGGCGATGAGGGCCTCGGTCTCGTCGATGACGATCTGGCCGCCGGAGGGCAGCGTGACCTTGCGCTGGAAGGTCTGCTCGATCTGGCGCTCGATGTTGTAGCGCTCGAAGACCGGGATCGAATCCTTGTAGAAGGCGATCTTGCCCTTGGAGCGGGACGAGATCTGCGAGACGAATTCCTGCGTGCGCTTGAAATCGTCCTCATTGTCGATGAGCACGCGGTCGATGTCCTCGGTGAGGAAGTCGCGCACGGTGCGCTCGACGATGTCGGGCTCCTGGTAGAGGTTGCAGGGGGCGCGCTCGGTTTCCATCTTGCGGACGACCTCCTCCCATTTCTTGAGCAGGAGGTGGAGGTCGCGGACGAAGTAGCGGGACTTCTTGCCCTCGCCGGCGGTGCGGACGATGACGCCCATGCCCTCGGGGATGGTGAGCTCGTTGATCAGGGCCTTGAGGCGCTTGCGCTCCTGCGGGTCCTCGATCTTGCGCGAGATGCCGCAGCCGTCGGAATACGGCGTGAGGATCAGGTAGCGGCCGGGGAGCGAGAGGTTGGTCGTGGTGCGCGGGCCCTTGGTGCCGATCGGGCCCTTGGTGACCTGGATGACGATCTCGCTGCCGGGCGGGTAGAGGCCGGGGATGTCCTTGACGGTCGGCTCGGCCTTCCGCTCGGCGGCGCCCTTCTTCTTGTTGACGCGCACGACCTCGACGGAGGAGTCGGTGGCGGCGGGGAGCATGTCCCAGTAGTGCAGGAAGGCGTTCTTGTTGTAGCCGATGTCGACGAACGCGGCCTTGAGGCCCGGGTCGAGGTTCTTGACGCGGCCCTTGTAGATGCCGCCGACCATGCGGCTGTCGGACTCGCGCTCGATCTCGAAGCGGTCGAGGGTGCCGTCGACGAGGAGCGCGACGCGCTTCTCGAGGGGCTCGGAGTTGATGACGAGTTCGCGGAAGGAGCCCTTTTCCTTGCGGAACATGCCGAGGATTTTCTGGAGGATCGGGCGGTCGGCCGCGCGTTCCTTGGATTCGGCCTTCAGCTGCTCGGCGGTAAGCCGCTCGGTGTGCTGCTGCTTCGGAGGCTGCGTGAGCTCCTCTTCATGGCGTGAGGCGGCGTCCTGGTTGGAGCCGCCGGGGCTGGACTGATCGTTCATGGTGGGGGGTGTCCCTGGGTGTGTTGTCGGCAGGGCCCGTCCGGCCAGCAGGCTGTGCGCAGGAGATTCCGGCAGAGCGGTCAATATCGTGGGGCAGGTGGCTCATTAGGAGTCCCTCCGGAATCGATAGACGCTTTGGACCAGTCCTTGCAGCAAGCAGCAGCTGAGCACGAACGTGCCGCCGTAGCTGATGAAGGGAAGCGGTATGCCTTTAACCGGCACCAGGCCGATGGTCATGGCGATGTTGACGAACACGTGCACCGTCAGGAGGACGGTGACGCCGAGCGCGAGTAACGCGCCGAAGCGGTCGCGGGCGAGGCCGGCGATCCGCAGTCCGTTCCACAACACCACGCCAAACAGCCCGACGACGGTGATGCTTCCCAAAAATCCCTTCTCCTCGGCGATGACCGAGAAAATAAAGTCGTTGTGCGCGACGGCCGGCGGCAGGTAGCCGAGCCTGGCCTGCGTGCCCTGGGTCCAGCCCTTGCCGGTGAACCCGCCCGAGCCGACCGAGATGAGCGACTGCCGGCTGTTCCAGCCGATGCCCATGGGGTCGACCTTGTCCGGCATGGCAAAGGCGAGGACGCGGTTGCGCTGGTAATCCTTCAGCGGCAGCAACCCGTGGCCCTCGTAGGCGCCGCGGTCGCGCGTGTAGTCCAGGTGGTTGTCGTCCATGTAGTTGCTGTAGCGCCAGACGTCCACCGCCACGGCGCCGACCAGCAGGACGAAGACGCCCAGGGCCCCGGCAAAGAAACGCAGCGAAAGATTGGAGACGAACAACATGGCGAAGACCATGGGAGCTATCACGAGAGCGCTGCCGAGGTCGGGTTCCGCGACTATCAACAGCATGGGGATACCCACCGCAAGGGCCAATTTGAAGAGCACTTGGACGGAATCCTTGACCGTGCCGAGCTTGGAACCGGTCAGGATCGAGGCGGTGGCGAAGAGCACGGCGATCTTGCCCAGCTCCGAAGGCTGGAAGGCCGACAACCCGGGAATGTTGAGCCAGCGCCGCGCGCCCATGCCGTGGGTCGTGCCCAGGCCGGGGACCAGCACCACGAGCAGGAGCAGGATGGCGACAACATAGACCCAGTGGGCGTAGCGCAGCCAGATGCGGTAATCGAGGAGCGAGGTGGCGACGTAGACGACGGCGCCGATGGCGAGATAGAGGATCTGCGACTCCCACTGGCTGCCCCCGCGGGCGAACTGGGCGCTGTAGATGAAGAAGACGCCGAACAAACTCAGCAGACCGATGCAGACGGGCGTGATCCGGTCGAAGTGCTCGCGCGTCGTGAGCTTGAAAAAGCTGGCGAGGTCGAGGTTGCGGAGGGCTTTCAGCAAGGTGGAGTACTAGAAAGGCGAAAGGCGGAAAGCGGAAGGCGGAAATAGGCCCCGCAGGAGCCTCCGAATCGCGCCCTACAGCGCACGCATCGCCTCCGCGATCGCTTCGGGTGGATCCTCGGCGATGAAGGTGCGTTGCCGCGCCGAGCGGGACCACGGCAGGGCGAGGCCGTGCCACACGCGGGGCGTGATGACGACCGCCGGCTTGTCGAAGGCAATGGCGGCGTGGGCCGCCGCCGAATCAGCGGCCAGCACGGCGCCGGCCGCCGCGAGGTGCTCGATGAACGCGGGCACGCCGGCCGGCGCCTCGACCGCGACGTTCTCCAACCCGGCGGTGCGGCAGCGCGCCGCGTAATCCTCCAGCGCGGCAAGGTCGCGCGGGCTGCCACCCAGCACGATCGGACCCAGGTGCGCCCCCTGCCGCGCCTGCAGGAGCGCCACGGTCCGCTCGACGGGGATGCTTCGCTGACTGTCCTGCGAAAGCGGATAGGCGAGGAGCCGCCCGTCATTGCCCGGCGGGAAGCTCGTGAACCGCGGCACGATTTCATCCCAGCCGACCTCGCGCCCCAGCGCGGCGGACGCGACCAAGCGGTGGGCTTGCAGCTCGGTGCACTGGCCGTCGGGCGCGGCGACGGGGTAGTTGGCGTCGGTCACAAACACCGACCGATCCGCATCGATCCAACTGAACACGATTTCCTGGAAGAATGAGCGATAGTGGCAGAGCGCGACCTTTCGGTCGAAGCGGTGGCTCGCGAACTTCGGCCGGTCCCGCCACCACGCCGGCAGGATGTGGCGCAGCAGGCCGGGCGCCTCGCCCGGCAGGGCGAGCACCTCCATGTCCGGCAATTCCCGTGCCGCCAGCGGCGCGAGCTCCGGCCGGGTCACAAGCGTGCAATCGCCGGTCTCCCGGGCGAGCAGGCGCAACGCCGATAGGGCGAGCACGAAGTCCCCGATGCGGCCGGGCGCGAACAGGCAGGTGGGGCGCCGCCGGCGGGTGCCGCGCGGCGGTCCCATCATCCGGACGCCAAGCCAGCGGCGCAACGCTGCGGGAATCACGGTATCCGACTCAATCAGAGTGCGGGGACGGCTCACGGTCGCGCGGGGGCGGCGGGCGGCGGCGCGTTTCCACCGGCGGGGCCGGAGGCAGCCTCGGCAACGGTTTGCGGCGCGTTCGCCGGCCAGCTGTTGGCAAGCCCGAGCAGGGTCCAGAACACGATGGCGCCCATCGGGCCCTCGAGCACGACGCCGAAGCAGGCGCTGATGAGCACCACCCACGCGCCGGTCCACAGGCCGCAGACGATTCCATCGCTGTCGCGGTTGCGCAGCACGCGCCAAGTCCGAGCCAGCAGGACGAGGCAGAGGCTGGTCCAGGTCAGGAGGCCCGCGGCGCCCATGCGGCCATAGGCGGTCATGAAGATGCTGTGCGGGCTGCGGGCGCTGAAATCCTCGCCGCCGTCGGGAAAGTATTCCTGCGTGAATCCGCGCGCCAGGTCGGCCCCGAAGCCGAGCCCGAAGACCGGATTGCTGGCGGTGGTTTCCTCGACCACGTTCCTCCACCAGACAAGGCGGAAGCGGTTGTTGTCCCCCTTGAAATAGCTCTCCTCGCTTTCGTAGTGCTTGGCGCCGGCGATATCCACGACCGAAGCGACGCGGTCGCGTATGCCATCAAGCTTCCGGTCCGCCCAAGTGCTGTTGAAAACCACCGCCAGCATGAGCATGACGGCGAGCGCACAGAGGCCGGCGGCGGCCTGCATCGCTGGCAGCCGCCAGCGCCCGGCGGCCAGCAGCAGGCCCGCGGCGAAGACGACGCCGAGCAGCGAGGCACGGCTGTCGAAGGCCATGAGAAAAAGCGTGATCCCGATGCTGGCGCTCCACGCCCACCAGCGGTGCGGGCGCGGGGCCCAGTGGAAGAGCAGGAGGGCGCCGGCCCCAAGGTGGGTCGCCGCAAGGTCGGCCTTGTAGTAGATGAGCGGCACGCCGGCGACCACGAGCTTGGTCATGAAGAACCGGTCGAAAAACTGCGCCAGCGCGAACATCGGCATCAGCAGGATGAAGCCGACGAGCAGGCAGCCGACGAGGTAGCGCCGGGCTTCGGTTCGCGCCGCCATCTGCTGGACGAGGAAGAAAAACGCCGCGTAATAGCACGTGGCGTAGTCGCGCACGGCCAGGAAGCCGAAGCGCGGCACGTCGAAGCCCACGCGGACCGTGCCGACGAGCAGCCATGCCAGGACCGCCCAGTTGAGCAGGTCCCGGCGGAATGGCAGCTCCCGCCGGAAGGAATTCTGGACCAGGCTCCAGCCGCAGCCGAGCAGCAGCGCCGCCTCGGCCGGCAGCAGGGGAATCCCGGGCGCCGGCATGAGTTGGGCGAAGCCGCGATTGCCGACGAGATAGCCGACCAGCACCAGCCCGAGGAAAATCGTGTCGACAGGCAGCCGCAGCAGGCGGATGAGGACGGCGGCGATGACGATCACGCCGGTAAGCCCCGGCCAGAGGTACGCGCCCTGCGCGAGTTCCGACGCAAGGAACACCGCGAGCACAATGGCGAAGGCGGTGACCAGGGCGGTGCGGAGGCGGGGATCCACGCGGCCACAACAAGGTCGTCCCGCACCGGGCGCAATCCCGGACGCAGTCCCCGTGGCATGCAAGTGCTGCCCGCGGCGGACGCACCGTGCAGGCCCGCGTTGAATCAGTGGTGCAGGAGGAAGTGCCCACGGGCCTCCCGGCGGATGACCGGCAGGGCGAGCCAGGCGGCGGTGTAGTAGCCGGCGACCACCGGCAGCGGCAGCCACCACGGCGCGGCCGGGGCGGCGAACGGCAGCGCCAGCAGGACGAGCCCGAGGCCGCCGTGCAAGGCGAGCGGCACGAGCGCGGGTGCGACCAGGTCGCGCGGGCGCACGGGAGAAATCCCGCGGCCCGCGGCCAGCGAAACGAGGGCTTGGATGACGGTGCCGGCGGCGACCGCCGCCGCAATCGCGCTGATGCCCTGCTGCCGCGCGGCCAGGCAGCCCCCCGCGACGACGACGAAAGCGATCGTCGACACGACCATCAGGCGCCGCGCACGGCCGACGGCCTGCAGCAGCCAGCCCTGCGTGAAGATCCAGGGCTGCACCAGCAGGGCGACGCCGAGCCAGCGCACCACCTCGGCGGCAGCCAGCCATTTTTCGCCGTAGAGCAGCCGGATGGCGAACCCCGGGGCGGCGAGGCAGACGATCGCGGGCGGGAGCGAAAAATGCTGCAGGCCGTTGAGCAGGCGGCGGTACAGCGTCACGAATTCGCCGGCTTGGTTGCGCGACCGCGCCAGCGTCGCAACGGCCCAGGCGCTGAACGGCGCGACGGCGAGCTGGACGGGCAGTGTCGTTGCCTGCGCAGCGCGGCCATACAGGCCGAGCTCCACGGTGCCGGCGGCCCGGCCGACGATGATCTGGTCGATCGTGCGTGCGAGGTAGTTCGCCACGCTGTGGCCGGTCAGGTGCGTGCTGAAGCCAAGGAGTTCGCGCCACGGCGCGCCGCGCGTGTCGCGGCCGGGCCGCGCGGAGCACTGCCACCACGCACCCATGGCCGCGAGCAGCTCATTCAGCACGGTCAACAACACGAGCGCCCACACGCCGGCGCCGGCCGCGGCGGCGGCGATCGAGCCGAGCGAGGCGAGGACCACGGCGGCGGTTTCAACGGTCACCGCGGCCTGCACCCGCTTTTCGCGGTAGAGCGCGGCCAGCGCGGGCACGGCCGCGCCGCCGAAGACGAACGCGAGGCCCATCACCGCCAGCACGGGAGGCAGGCGCGGTTCCCCAAAGAACCACGCGGCCGGCCGGCCCAGCAGCGCGCAGAGGGCGGCGAGACCGAGCCCGCCCAAAAAGGCGATCCGACAGAGCGCGTTGAAGCGCTGCGGCGTGTGGTTGGCCTGCTGCATCGCCGGGAACACGCCGAGGTCACGGACCATGTAGAGCAGGCTGTAGAGGACGGCCGCCATGCCGTGCAGGCCGTAGTCGCCGGGCAGCAGCAGGCGGGCGAGCACCGCCGCACTGAGGAACCGCGTGAAGAAGCGGACCACCTGCGCGATCATGATCACGCGCGCGCCCGCGGCCGGGCGCAGGGCGGGGGACTCGGGCGGACGGGGTTCGCTCATGGACGGGACGTGCGCGGGTAATAACCGCATTGCGTGAACTGTGGGAAGCCCCGAATCTCTGCGGCGCCCGCATGCCCGCCGTCTCCGTCATCATCCTTGCCTGGAACAGCGGTCGCTACCTGCTGACGTCGGCCGGCAGCATCCTCGACCAAACGATGCAGGACCTGGAGCTTGTGTTGGTCGACAACGGTTCGACCGACGGGGCGGTGGACGAATTGCTGCGCGCCCGTCCGGATCCACGGATGCGGGTGTTCCGGCAGGAGAAGAATCTCGGAATCGGCGGTGGAATCAACCTTGCCGCCAGCCACGCGTCTTCGCCTTGGGTCGCGATCATGGATTCCGACGATTGGGCGCACCCGATGCGGCTCGAGTTGCAACTACAGGCCGCAGTCGTGGACCCGACGCTCGCCGTCATCGGTACCGGGGCGCGGTGGATGGATGAGCGGGGCACCCCGGGCGCCGCCTATCCGATGTTCTACGAGCCCGCCGAAATAGCCGCCTACATTCCTTGGGGCATGCCGGTCCTGCATCCATCGCTGATGATCCGCCGCGAAGTCCTCCTGGCTGTGCCCTACCGGCGCGGACTGGAGCAGGCGTCGGATTACGATTGGCTTTCGCGCGTGGCGGAGGAGCACCGGATCGGCGTGGTCTCGCTACCGCTGGTGCACTATCGCCGCCATGGCGACTCGGTGACGATCAAGAACGCCAAGGGCAGTTTGGCCGCGGTCAGCGCGCTGCGGCTGGCAGTTGCGCGCCGGCGCGCGGGCCGGCCCGATCATCACGAAGAGCTTATCGCCGAGGCACACCGGTGGAGCCGCAAGGAGGTAAGAATGGAGGAAATGTTAACGCACTTTTCCGCCCTTGCTGCCGCGGAGGGATTCCCGCTCCTGGCGGCTTTTCATGCGGCGCTCGCCGTCCGCATGAAGTTCAGCATCGTTGCGCAGCTGCGCTTCTGGCGTTATCTGCTGCGGGCAATCGTTTCCGACCGCGGGGCCTGGCGGGAGGCGTTGAAAGGCGCGGGCAAGGGGCCTTTCTGGGTCATGCTCAAGCGCGCGGGATTCCCCCCTTTTCCCAGGTACTAGGGCGATCATGGCAGTTATCACCCATATCACGCCGGTGGTCCGGTCCGAGGGCGGCATGCAGGGCCTCATTCGTCGGCACGCCGTTCTGGACCGGGCTGCGGGATATGAATCGCGGGTTGTCAGCCTCTTCGAGAAGATGCCGGCCGATGGCGGCATCGGCCTGGGGGGAGCCTGGTGGTGGACACCTGCTGGCATCCGTCGCGCCTATCGGCATCGGGGCGCAACGGCGACGCAAGGCGCCCTGGCGCTGTACCACAACGCGTGGGGTCTGCCGCTGCTGGCGCCCGGTGACCGCGCGGAGCGGCGCCTGGCTTACCTCCACACCGACTGGCCCGCACTCGACCTCGCGCTGGTCGCGTCGGCACGTTGGTGCGATGGCTTCTTATGCGTCAGCGCCGACCTCGCCAGCCGCGTGCGCCGCATCGTGCCGGATTTTCCCAGCGAGTGCATCCACCGGGTCGAGTATCCGGTAAATCCGCCGTCCGGAGCGGAACGGCAGCAGCGCGAGCCGGGGCCGTTGCGCATCGGTTATGTTGGCCGTCTCGAGCGCCGGCAAAAGCGTGTGGAGCGGCTGCCGGAGTTGCTGCGCGCATGGACCGCCGCCGGTTCACCGGCCGCGGAATGGCATGTGCTGGGCGACGGCCCCGAACGCGCGCGGCTGGAGGCGGCGACCGCCGGGACGGGATCGTTGCGCTTCCATGGCTGGTTGTCCGGTGCGGACTACTGGCGAGCATTGGCGAATCTGGATTTCGCGGTGTTCTTCAGCGATTACGAAGGCACGCCGATTGCACTGCTGGAAGCGATGAGCGTGGGGGTTACGCCGCTGTTTCCCGCCATCGGCGGGGATGGGGAGGAGCTTTCGCGCCATCTTGCGCCGGCCTGTGTCTATCCGGCGGGGGACATGGCGTTGGCGACACGCCAGCTCGCGGACCTCGCCGCGGAACACGACGCCAGGCGCCGCCTCCGGGCGCGCGAGCTCGTTGTGGGCCGCACGGCGGAAAAATATGCGGCGGAATACGTGCGGGCGGTCCAAGGGGTTCTGGCGCGACCCCGACGCTCCGCCACGGACTCCAATCGCGCGGCGCGTTTGACGGACCATCTCCCGATGGCGGTGGTGAGCCGCTACCATGAGGCCGCCATCTGGTCCTGATATGACCGTCCTGCATTACACGGGTTCACGTCGGGAAGGGGGTGGCATCCATGCCGCACTCCAGCAGATGGCACGGGCGGGACGCCGGCACGACCTGCTTGGCGTGGCCCCGGATTTTCCCCGGGTGAAGTTTCCGGGCTTGCGCATCTGGCGCGGGCCGCGAGTGACGGACGAAGCCATCGGTCCGGGCAATCTGTGGCCGACGCTGCGGGTTGCGTGGTGCGTGCGGCGCTGGCTGCGGCGCGGATCCAAGCGGATCTATCACGGACATTCTCGCGCGGGACTGATGGTCGCGCTTTGGCTGCACTTGCTCGGCGAGCGGCGCGTAATCGTGAGCGTACATTGTTACGGGAGTCAGCGGTGGTTCTACCGCTGGGCAGCAGGCGTGCTCGAAGACCGGCTGTTCTGGCTCACCCCGGCGATGCGGCGGTATTTCGGCATGCCGGGGACGGGTTGGGAACAATGCCTGCCGGGTGGAGTGGCGGAAGACGCCGCGGTCCGCCCTGAACCAGCACCGGGTCGTCTGCGACTGGGTGGTGCGGGATTTCTCGTGCCTTGGAAGCGCTGGAATCTCGTGGTCGAGGCGCTGGCACTTTTGCCCATGGAAGCCCGCACACGAGTGAGCTTTGAGCATATTGGAGGTCCGGGCGAAACCGGGCCAGGGTATCTGCAATATCTCCGCCGGCTCACGGCCGAGCACGGACTGGGGGACCGGGTGTTTTGGCGCGGTCCCGAGACTTCATCCCGGCGCTTGCTGTCCAACATCGATGTCCTGGTCGTGCCCTCGCACAATGAGCCGTACTCAATGATCCTGCAGGAGGCGCTGGCGGCCGGCATTCCCGTTTTGGCGGCAGCATCCGGCGGCCCGACCGATGTCATTGAGCCGGAGATCAACGGCCGTTTTTTTGCCGACGGGGATGCAGGCGCCTTGGCGAAAGTGTTGCAGGGATGGCTGCAAGAGCCACCGCTCTTTGATGGCGAGGCGATCCGCCGGACGGCTCGGCGTGCGGACGAGGTCGCGGCGAGCTGGGCGAAGATTTATGCGCGCCTATGAATCGCCGGATTGTCGGAGCGCTACGGCGAGAGCGGCAAGATGTGGAGCAGAGGTTCCATGCTCCAAGAACCACGCGCGCAAACGTCCGTTCGGGGCGGGCAGCGCGGCGATCCGTCGCAGGGCGTCCGTGACGGCGCCGGCGGAGCGTGGTGCGACCCGTTCGGCGTGAGTGAGCGGCAGGTTCTCGGCGACCGCGCGCCAGTTTGCCACGACAACGGGAAGATCGTGCGCGAGCGCTTCGAGCACGACGAGCCCCTGGGTTTCCGCCGCATAGTAGGTGGGAAATACGAGCGCTTCGGCGCTGGCGAACAACCGCTCCTTGGCCGGCCCGGTGACAAAACCGGCGAGAACGACACGGCCATCGCCGGTTTGGGCCTCCAATTCGCGCCGGAAGTCCGCGTCCGGAATATCGCCGGCAATTGCCAGCCGCCAGCCGGCGGCCAGGGTTCCGGCCACTGCCTCGCGCACCCCTTTGTCCGGCACTATCAGGCCAAGATACAGCGCCTGCCGGATGCGGTCCGGCTTGAGCGCGCGAACGGGGGCAAAGTCCGGGCAGGGATCGGGCAGGCCATTGCGAACAACGGTGAGCCGGCGCGGGTGCAGTTTCATGGCGTCAGCACGGAGGGCCTCGCCGAGCACGATCGCAAGACGGGCCCGGCCGAGCAGTAGCTGCGAAACCCAGCGTTCGGGGGCCGTGGCGCGGGTGGCGAGCCAGTCGCCGAGCCCGCTGGCGTGCCAGTGGAGGACGAGCCGGCGGAAAAACGGCCGGCACAGCAGCAGCACGACCCAGTCGCGGTAGAGCGCCCCGCGCTTGGCGGGGGCGGGGACGTAATAAAGCGTGTCGCAGCCGTCGCGGAACCGCGCGAGGACCGCGCTCGCGCAGGCGTCCAGCACGGCCAGCAGTTTGCCGGGATGCCAGCGGCCGATGTCGGCGGTGTCACGCGACAGGCGGAGGTTGACGTGGTGCACCTCGATGCCGTGCGCCGGCAGCCCGGCCACGAGGGTCTGCACCATCAGGCTCTGGCCGTGCAGGGGCGGGGGTGTTTGGGCCAGGACCAGGAGCTTCATCTTCGGCTTGGAAACGGGGCGAGACCCGGGATGATGCGGGCCGCGCGTGAGCAATCCAGCCGCAAAAGTCCCCGCTCCGACCCTGGCCCGGTTCGCGCCGGCGGCCGTGTGCGCCGGGGCCGGGCTCGTGGTCTTCCAGTGGTTCGGCAACGCGACCCGCGGGTACATCGACTCGGGTTCGCTCTTCCATTGGTGGGCCAGCCAGTGGTGGCCGCTGGATTCGGAGACCGGGCACGGGTGGCTGATCCTCGGGCTGAGCGGGTGGCTGTTTGCGCGCAATTTGCGCGCAGGGAGCAGGGAGCAGGCAGAAGGGAGCAGGGAGGAAAGCTCAGGGGACAGAGGACGGAGAACAGGGGACGGGGACCAGCCTTCGACCTTCGACCTTCGACTTTCGACTTCAGCCATGCTGGGCGGCCTGGCGATCCACCTGCTGGGTTTCCTGATGCAGCAGACGCGGATTTCGATCGGCGGCTGCCTGCTTTTCACCTGGGGCGTGCTCGGTGTCGCCGGCGGCCGGGCCTGGGCGCGGGCCGCGGTGTTCCCGCTGGCCTTCCTGGTTTTTTCGATCCCGCTCAACGTGCTCGATACCGCGGGCTTTTATCTCCGGCTCGGGGTGATCGACGTGGCCTGGCACCTCGCGCACGGGTGCGGCCTCGACGTCATCCGCAACGGCACGCAGCTGGTCTCCGCGCACGGCGGCTACCAGTACGACGTCGCGGCGGCGTGCAGCGGCATGCGTTCGCTGATGGCGCTGGCCGCGCTGTCGCTGCTGCTGGGCTACCTGAATTTCCGCTCATGGTGGGTGCGCCTCGGCGTGGGACTGCTCTGCTTCCCCTTCGCCTTCATCGGCAATGTCGCGCGCATCTTCTCGATCATCGTGATGGCCGAGTGGCGGGGCCAGGCGGCGGGCCTGACGACGCACGACATCATGGGCGTGGGCGTGTTTGCGATCGTGCTCGGACTGGTGCAGCTGACGGTCTGGTGGCTGGAGAAGCGCGGGGTAGGCGGCCTGGAGCAAGGAGCAGGGAGCAGGGAGCAGGCAGGAAAAATGGATTCCGGAGTGCGGAGTGCGGAGTTTTCCAATCCGCAATCCGCAGTCCGCGTTCCGCACTGGGTGGCGCCGGCAGTCCTCGCTTGCGCGCTGCTGGTGATGCTTGCGGCGCACAAATTGGACGCGATCCAGGTCAGCCCGCGGACGGGCATCAAGCTGGCCCCGGACGGCGTCAACCCGGTCAGCCTCCCGACGGCGATCGGCATCGACTGGTCGGGCCAGCCGGCGGACGTCACGCCCATCGAACGCGAGACGCTGCCGGGCGACACCGGCTATTCGCGCAAGCTCTACGTCTCGCTCCTCGACCGCCGGCAGCAGGTCTTCCTGTCGATCGTGCTGAGCGGCCGCGACCGCACGTCAATCCACCGGCCGGAAATCTGCCTCGTCGGCCAGGGCTGGAGCATCACGGGTCAGACCGCGCACGCGTTCTCCCGGCCCGACACGAAAACCGTCCTCGTGCCCGCCACCGTGCTGCGCATCGAGCGCGAGTACACGACGCGCGACGGGAGAAAGGTGAAGATTCCCGGGCTCTTTGCGTACTGGTTCGTCGGCGCCGACAAGATCGTGCCGACGAACACGGCGCGGGTGATGTATTCCTCCTTTGACCGGTTGCGCCACCTTGAGGCCCATCGCTGGGCCTACGTGCTGGCGCAGACCACCGCGATCGACGGCGAGGAAGCCGCGTTGGCCCGCATCCAGTCCGTGTTGAACGGAACCCTGCCCGTTTTCCAGGAACCGCTGCCCCCGGCGGGATTGTAAAATCAAGGTGGTCTGCGGTATTGCCAAGTCAGTGCGGTGACCTACGTTGGCACCCCACGTGATGCCGACCGTCATCGCCGCCGCCAAGCAGCTGAACCAAACCGCCGACGCCGAGCCCTACCTGTGGGCCCTGGCCGCCGCGGTGGTGATCGGCTTGGCCATCGGGTATGCCGCCGTCTGGCTTTTCCTGCGCCAGAGCCGCCGCCTCGCGGACGAAAAAGCCCGGGCGCACCTCGACCTGGCGAAGCGCGAGGCCGCCGTGGCCGCCCAGGAAATCATCAGCAAGGCCGAGGAGGAGATCCGCGCCAAGGAGGCCGAGTTCAATCGCGACTTCGACCGCCGCAAGATCGAGACCGAGATGATGCTGCGCGAAATCCGCTCGCACGAGGAATCGCTCGGCCTGCTGGACTACCAGCGGGAGCCGCGCCAGGACCGCCTCGCGCGCGAGGCCGCCGCGATCAAGCAGGCGCGCGACGCGATGCGCGACCTGTCCAAGAGCCTGCGCAAGCGCCTCGAGGGCGTCGCCTCGCTCGACGGCGAGGAAATCCGCAAGCAGCTGCGCGAGGAAATCACCTTCGAGTGCCAGGAGGAACTGCGCGCCCTGCGCTAGGAACTGCTCGAGCGTTCCGAGCAGGACCTGGTGCAGGAGGGCAAGCGCATCCTCGTCGCCACCATGCAGCGCCTGGCCAGCAAGCCCAACAACGACATCACCGCCACGATCGTCCAGCTGCCCACCGAGGAGATGAAGGGCCGCATCATCGGCCGCGAGGGCCGCAACATCAAATCCTTCGAGGCCGCGACCGGCACGACGCTCCTGATCGACGAATCGCCGCAGATGGTGCTGATCTCGTCCTTCGACCCCGTGCGCCGCGAGGTGGCGCGGCTCGCGCTCGACTCGCTGGTGAAGGACGGCCGCATCCATCCCGCCAGCATCGAGGAGTCGGTGGCCCGCGCCCGCCAGGAACTCGACCTGCACGTCGCCCAGCTCGGCGAGGAGGCCGTCGACCGCCTGAAGATTTCCGGCCTGCATCCCGAGATCATCAAGCTGCTCGGCAAGCTGCGCTTCCGATTCTCCTACACCCAGAACGTGCTCGACCACTCCATCGAGGTCGCGCAGCTCTGCTCGATGCTCGCCTCGGAGCTGGGCCTCGAGCCGAACGTCGCGAAGCGCGCCGGCCTGCTCCACGACATCGGCAAGTCCATCGAGGGCGAGTACGAGGGCAGCCACGCGATCATCGGCGCCGACTTCATCCGCCGCTACGGCGAGACGACGATCGTCGTCAACGCCGTCGCCGCGCACCACGAGGAAGTGAAGCCCGAGACGGTCTATGCCGGCCTCGTGATCCTGGCCGACGCGATTTCGGCGTCGCGCCCCGGCGCCCGCGCCGAATCGATGACCTCCTATCTCGAGCGGCTCGGCCGGCTCGAGCGCCTCGCGATGACGATGCCCGGCGTGCAGCAGGCCTTCGCCATCCAGGCCGGCCGCGAGGTGCGCGTCGTCGTGCAGCCGAGCGTGGTCACCGACGACCAGGCCCACGCCCTCGCCAAGACCCTCCGCCTCAAGATCGAGCAGGAGCTCGACTATCCGAGCACGATCAAGATCACGGTGATCCGGGAGCAGCGCTACACCGAAACCGCCACTTAAGGGGTAAGGTTTAAGAGCGTAAGCTTTAAGCTACCTGGTCCGCGCACAGCCTTGACTCCGACTTAAACCTTACGCCCTTACACCTTAAAACTTACCTTCATGCCTGACGCAAAAATCCTCGAGACCTTCCCCAATCCCGCGCCGCGGCGCGACTACGTGATCGAACACACGCACCACGAATTCACGTCGCTGTGCCCGATGACGGGCCACCCGGACTTCGCCGACATCCTCGTGCGCTACGTGCCGGGGAAGAAGTGCGTGGAGCTGAAGTCGCTGAAGCTCTATTTCCACGCCTACCGCAACGAGGGCATTTTCTTCGAGGCCGCCACGAACCAGATCTGCGACGACCTCGGCCACGCCCTGCAGCCGCGTTCGCTGACGATCGTCGCCGACTGGAAGGCCCGCGGCGGCTTCACCTCGCGCGTGACGTGCGAGTGGAAAAAGAAGAAGTAAGGCACTCACCACCATCCACACTAACAGGACACTAATGAATGGTCCGGGATTAGTGAGTGATGAGTGATCATTAGTGGTGCCCTATGTCTTGGACTGAGACACCGATCCACTTCATCGATTTCGAGGGCAACGCCACGTCGGGCATCCTCGAGTTCGGCGTCGTGACACTGCGTGCGGGCGAGATCGCCGAAGTGGCCACGCGACTCTGCCGGGCGACGGGTGACATCAGCGCGGCGGACACGGCGGTGCACCGGTTGAGCGCCGCCGAGCTGCAGGCGCAGGCCTTTTTCGCCGCCGAGTGGGAGCGTTTTGCGGGCTTGCGGGCGACCGGACCGCTGGCCGCGCATTTTGCGCCGGCGGAAAACGCCCTGATTCGCAATGTGTGGCCGTATCCCCGCGAGGTGCCGGACTTCGCCCGGGCCGGGAAGAGGGCGACGGAGTGGGGCCCGTGGATCGACACGGGCCGGCTGTACCCGCAATTTTTCCCACAGCTCGGTTCGATCCGCCTGCAGGACCTTGTGGCGCGGTGCGGGCTGCAGGCCGAGCTCGACGCGGCGGCGCGGCGGCATTGCCCGGTCAGCCGCCGGCATTACCACGCCGCGCCCTACGATGCGCTGGCCGGCGCGCTGCTGCTGCGCGCCCTGCTGCAGCGACCCGAGCTCGAGCATGCGACGATTCCGTGGCTGCTGCGGATGAGCACGCTCGACGGCGACAAGCGCGACGCATTGCAACAGGGCGAACTGCTGTGAGGCGCGGCTTGCCAGTCAATGCGCTGACACTGGCCGGGGCCTGGGTGGCGGTTTCCTCCGCCGCGACGCTGGCGGGCTGGGGCCTGTCGCTGGGCGGCTGGCTGAACGGCACCGGCTACCTGGTCGTCATGCTGGCTGGACTCGCCGCCGCCGCGGCCTGGCTCCGCACGAACGGGGCGCGGCTTGCCTGGCGCGGGCGGGCGCGGCGCTACCGGGCGGGCTGGCCGGCGGTTTTCGCGGGCGCCCTGTTGCTGGCGGTGCTTGGCGCGCTGTGGCACGCGCCGAACAACATCGATGCCGTGACATACCGGCTGCCGCGCGTGCTGCACTGGCTGGCGGCGGGCCGGTGGCATTGGATCGACACGGTCGATCCGCGCCTGAACTACAGCGGTTGCGGACAGGAATGGCTGCTGGCGCCGCAGCTTGCCCTGCTGCGGACCGACCGCCTGGCCTGGCTGCCGAATGCGATCGGTTTCGCGCTGCTGCCCGGATTGCTGTTCGCGTTGTTCCGCGGACTGGGGGTCGCCGGCCCGGTCGCGCGCCGCTGGATGTGGCTGCTGCCGCTGGCGCCCGTCTACCTGTTGCAGGCCGGGAGCCTCGCCAACGACCTGACCGGCGCGGTGTATTTTGTCGCGGCGCTCGCTTTTGCCGCACGGGCGCGCCGTGAGGGCGCCGGTTCCTGGCTTGCGTTGTCAGTCCTCGCGCTGGCGCTCGCCACGGGGATCAAGGCTTCGAATCTTCCGCTGGTTCTCCCCTGGCTGGTTTTCATCCGGCCGGCACCGCGGATGTCGGCGGGCCTGCGCCGCAGCCTGGCGGTCGTCGCCGTGCCCGCCGCGTTGGTTTCCATCGCGCCGACGCTGGCGGCCAACCGGATGTTCAGCGGCGATTGGATGGGCGACCCGGCGAATGTGAGCGCCGTGCGCGCCGACGGACCCTGGTCGGGCTGCGTGGGCAACGCGGTGGAGGTGGCGCTGCAGAACCTTTCGCCCCCGGTTTTTCCCGGCGCGGGGACGGTGGAGCGGCGGCTGACCGAAACCCTCGCGCCCGCGGTGCGACGAATGCTGGGGGGAGACTTTCCGCGTTTCTCCGTGCATGTCACGGAGCTCGCCCAGGAGGAATGGTCGGGACTGGGCCTGCCGGTGCTGATCCTGCTGTTTGCCGGTGCCGTCGGGGGCGGTCCGGCCCGGGCGATACGGCGCGACGTGATCGTCGCGGGCGGCATGGCGGGGCTCGCGTTTTTCCTGCTGATGGGAAGCGAAATGCCGGCGCGCCTGCTTGCGGCCTATTATCCGCTCGCGGTAGGGGCCCTGCTGTTGTGCAGCGGACAAACGGCTTGGACGCGCAGCCGTGCCTTCCGCCGGTTCGCCGTCGTCACGAGCGCTTGTTCGCTGCTGCCGCTGATCGTGTCGCCCGCGCGGCCCTTGCTGCCGGTGGACAAGCTGCCCGGGATTCCGGAGGACTTGCGCGAGCGGGCAGCGGCCACCGGCGAGGTCTATGCGCGCCGCCCTGATCCGCTGGCGATCCTGCGCGGCCGCCTGCCCGCGGAAGTCCGGCGCGTGGGTTTCCTGGCGACGGCGGACGACAGCGAACTTTCCTTCTGGCGGCCGTTTGGCGGGCGGCGCGTCGAAACCGTGCGCGTCGGGGAAACCGCGGCGGGGTTGCAGGCGCGCGGGATCGAGTGGATCGCGGTGCGCGCCGATGCGGCCTGGCCGACGCCGGCAGCGCGGGCGGAATGGCTGACGGCGCGATCCGCCACGGTGGTCGAAACCGCCTCGATCCGCGCCAAGGTCCGCCGTCCGCCCGAGGAATGGGCGCTCGTGCGAGTGGGTCCGCCGCGCTGAACGCTCAAACCCGGCCGGCGTAGCGGTCGTAGATCCAGCGGTAGAGGACCGACAGGCCGTCGCGCAGCGAGGTGGAGGGTTCCCAGCCGTACACGGACTTGATCAGGGTGTTGTCGCTGTTGCGACCGCGCACGCCCAGCGGGGCGTCGAGCTTGTGGCGCCGCTGCACGCGGATGCCGGCGATCTGTTCGACGAGGCCGACCAGCTGGTTGATCGTCACCATTTCCGCGCTGCCGACGTTCAGGGGCTCGGCGAAGTCGCCCTCGGTCACCATCACGGTGCCCTTGAGGCAGTCGTCGATGTAGGTGAAGCTGCGCGTCTGTTCGCCGTCGCCCCAGATCTCGATCTCGTGCTGCCCGCTCAATTTGGCCAGGGCGATCTTGCGGCAGATGGCCGCCGGGGCCTTCTCGCGGCCGCCTTCGTAGGTTTCATGCGTGCCATAGACGTTGTGGTAGCGCGCGGTGCGGGTCTGCAGGCCGAAATCCTCGCGGAAGTGCCGGCACATGCGCTCGCCGTAGAGTTTTTCCCAGCCATAGCCGTCCTCCGGCATCGCGGGATACGCGTCGGCCTCCTTCAGCGGCGCGAGCTGCGCCGTGACCTGCTTGCCCGCCGCATAGACGCAGGCGGAGGAGGCGAAGAAGAAGCGGCGGACGCCGGCGGCGCGCGCGGCCATCAGGAGATGCGTGTTGATCAGGACGTTCAGCATGCAGGCGGCCTTGTTCTTCTCGATGAATCCCATCCCGCCCATGTCGGCGGCGAGGTTGTAGACCACGGTCGTGCCGGCCGTGACCCGCGAGCACGCATCGAGCAGGGAGAGGTCGGCCGAGAGGTTCTCCGCTTCCGGGAAACGCTGGTACCAGCGGTCGAGCGGCTTGGCATCGACGGCGCGCACCGGACCGCGGCTGAGGAGGTGGCGGACCAGATGTCCGCCGATAAAACCGCCCGCTCCGCAAACTAGAAAGCGCTCCTGCATGGGTTGGCTTGGCTAGCTGCTGCCAGACGGTGGAACAAGCGGATATTTCCGGAGGCCGGTGAGCTGGGCGAAGGTGCGCAGCACGAAGAGCGGATTGTTCACGAGGTAGCGCCGGCCCAGGCGGCGCGGTTCCAGGCCGAGGCGGAAGAGCCATTCCAGGCCGCTGCGCTGCATCCAGCGCGGCGCCTGGCGCATCCGGCCGGCGTGGAAATCGAACGCGGCGCCGACGGTGACCAGCAGCCCCGCCTCGAGCTGGGCGGCGGCCGCGGCCGCGAATCGTTCCTGTTTCGGCGTGCTGAGGCCGACCCAAACAATGTCGGGGTCCTTCGCGGCGACGTCGGCGCACAGGCGGGAAAATTCCTCCGGGGTCAGGGGGCGGAAGGGCGGGGTGAAGGTGCCCACGACCCGCAGGCCCGGGAAGCGGCCCGTGAGCTTTTCCTTCAGGAGCCCGGCCACACCTTCGTTGCCGCCGTAGAAATAATGCGTCAGTCCCGCGGCGCGGCCGGCGTCGCAAACCGCCGCCATGAGGTCGGGGCCGTAGACGCGGGTGATCCCACGATGTCCATGCCCGCGTCCGAGCCAGACCAGCGGCATGCCGTCGGGCACGTTGAGCCACGCGCCGTTCAGGATCGCGCCGAAGGCCGGGTCGCGCCGGGCCTCGCTGACGCCGTGCACGCCGGTGGCACAGACATAACCCAGGCGTTTTTTTCCGCGGGCGGAAAGCACGAGGTCGCGCGCCTGGTCGAGGGACAGGGCCGACACGCCGGTGCCGAGGACGTTGAAGCGCGGGATGTCGCTCACGAGGCGCCAGCTTGGGGATGGCGGTGCGGCGGGCAATGCGGATTACCCGCCTTCGTCGGACTACAACAAGGCAGGGCCGACGTCTGGGGGGCTTGTCCGGTGTGCCCTCCTTCGCTCCGCGAGCTGCGGCGGGTTGAGCAGCTTTTCCGCCACGGGGAAGCTGCTCAGAACCACTTCTTCTTCTTCAGGTAGATCGCCATCAGCGCGGTGGTGACGATCGTGAGGATGGTGGCGTAGAGGTAGCCATGCGGCGAGTGCAGCTCGGGCATGTGGTCGAAGTTCATG
The DNA here is from genome assembly GCA_964481095.1 of uncultured Oleiharenicola sp. Lineage (GTDB taxonomy): Bacteria > Verrucomicrobiota > Verrucomicrobiia > Opitutales > Opitutaceae > Lacunisphaera. Next base: position 25,190 of record CAYZSN010000073.1, read on the forward strand.
CCGTACCAGCCGCCGACCAGCACCGCGGGCAGCGTGATGGCGGTGAGCGCGGTGAGGAACTTGATGCCCTCGTTGGCCTCGAAGGCGGCCTTGTTGAGGTAGATGTCGAAGGCCATCATCAGGCGTTCATGGTAGCCGATGGCCGTCTCCTCGATGCGGGCGAGGTTGTCGCGCAGGTCGCGGAAGTAGGGCAGCAGCGTGGCGCGGATCATCTTGCTGTCGCCGCGGGCGAGGCGGTCGATGATCTCGCGCTGCGGGCGGATGAGGTGGCGCAGGCGGGTGAAGTCCTTGCGCACCTGCAGCAGCTCCGAGACGAATTCCTGGGAGCTGGCCTGGCCGAGCACGATCTCCTCGATCTCCTCCAGCTCGCCGTGCAGCTCGGCGAGCATCGGCGTGTAGTTGTCGACCATCAGGTCGAGGAGCGAGTGGGCGAGGCGGTCCGGGCCGCGCGGCCCCGGCCCGGCGTTCTTCGCCAGGCGCTCGGTGAGCGCGGCGACGGACCGCAGGGGCGTGCGGTGGAAGGTGACGAGGAATTCCTTGCCGAGGAAGAGGTCGAGCTCGGTGGACGCGAACTTGTCGGCCCGCGTGTAATCCACGGCGTGCGCAACCATGAACAGGTAATCCTCGTAGTCCTCGATCTTCGGCAGCGGGCTGGGCGTGACGCAGTCCTCGATCGCGAGCGGGTGGAACTGGAAGAGGCCCTCGAGCACGGCCTTGATCTCGTCGTCGGTCGGGTTGTCGAGGTCGACCCAGATGATCAGGCCCTTGTCGCCGTGGACGAGGCGCAGCGCCTCGAGCTCGAGGTCGCGGCCGACCAGCTTGCCTTCGCTGAAGATGAAGGAATGGATCACTGGCAAGCGATGCTGCGAGGGACTCCGGGAGTGGCAAGCCCGTCGTCGTGACTCTCGCTATTGCGGAATGGGGATTGCGGAGTGCGGGTTGGAAATTCCGCAGGCCGAATTCCGCAATCGGTCATTTGACCGGCCCGAGGAGCTTGTTCTCGAGCTCGATCACCGTGGCGATGAACGCCTCGGGCGTGGCCGCGGCCAGGAGCGCGGCGCGGCTGGACTCGTCCTTGATCAGGCGGCAGAGCGCGCCGACCAGGATGAGGTAGTCGGTCGGGTTGTTCTTCGGCGTGCCGAGCACGAACATCAGCTTCACGTTCTGGTTGCTGTTTTCGAACAGCACGCCGCCGGCGCTGCGGCCGACCGCGAGCACGATCTTCTTCACGTGCTCGGTGCGGGCGTGCGGCAGCGCGACCTCGTTGCCGAGGCAGGTGGTGTCGAGGCGCTCGCGCGCGAGCAGCTCGTTGTAGAAGCCGGCGAAATTGACGACGTTGGGGTCGGTCTCCAGCAGCTTGGCGACTTCCTGCAGCGCGGCGGTGCGCTTGGTCCCCTGCACGTTGAGCAGGATGTGTTCGGGAACGAGCAGGCTGGAGAGTCGCGTGGCCATGAGCTGGCAGCAAAGGAGATTCACCGCGCAGGCCTTGGCAAGGCAGGAAGTGGCGCGAACATGTGACAGGCCGGCGGCGGCCGCGGCGAGGCGTTGTCTTGCCTTGGCCCGGCGATGAAGTTCACTCCGCCGATGTCGATTTCGACCGCGATGCTCCTGCTGGCCGCCCAGTTTGGAATGAACGGCGCGGCGGCCTGGCTGCAGTGGCGTTGCGTGCGTTCGCACCCGGCGACGGGGCCGGTGGAAAAGCTGACGGCCTGGGGGGTGATTGCCGCCGGCAACATCGCAGGGCTGGGTCTGTTGCTGTCGGCGGGCGGAGTCCTGGGGCCGGGAGGATTTCTGGCCGGGCATGCCGCGCTGCTCGTGCTGATGCTGGGGCTTCGTCGCCGGGCCTTGCGCGCGGACCGGGATGAGCTGCTGGCGCTCGCGCGCGATTGCCGCGCGCAGGTCAGGCGGGATTTGTGGCTGGCGGCCATCGTGGCGGCGGTCGGGTTGCTCGGTTTGTTCGCGGCCCTTGCCCAACCGGTGGTCTACGACTCCCTGGCCTACCGCATGCCGCGGATCGGCGCCTGGCTGCAGGCCGGCCGGATTGTATTCCTGCAGGCGGACGATCCGCGCCTGGACTTCATGCCCTATATGCCCGACCTGACCGTGGCGTGGCTGATCGGTTGGTTCCCGTCGGGCTACCTGCCGGCGGCCCTGGGCCAGTGGTTCGGCGGAGGCTTGCTGCTGCTGGCGACGGCGGGGCTGGCTGGTGAGGCGGGGTTGTCCCGCCGGGCGGCGCGCACGGCGGTGCTGTTGCTCCTGACCATGCCCAATGTGATGGACCAGTTCACCGCCGCGCATACCGACCTGTACACCGCCGGCGTGTGTGGGGCGGCCTTTTATCTCGGCCTGTGCGCCCTGCGCCGCGGCTCGGCACCGTGGCTGGGCGCCGCGACCCTCGGCCTGGCGGTGGGTTGCAAGGGCACGATGTTTTATTTTGCGCCGGTCATGGTGGGTTGGATTGTGCTGCTGGCCCTCAGGCATCGCGTGCCCTTGCGCGCCTGGCTCGGAGCGCTGTTCGCCGGCACGGTGGCGCTGGCGGTGTTTGCGCTGCCCACCTACTGGCTTAACGCGCGGCACTACGAAAGTCCCCTGGGCCCCGCCGATTTCGTGCAGGTGCATCACCAGGCGGCAAAGGATCCCGCGGAATGGCTGCGGAAGGGCGGCTGGAACCTGCGCTCGACGCTGGCGCAGTGGTGTGAGCCGAATTCGCAACCGCCCGGGCTGCAGGCGGCGTCCCGGGCATTGGGCGAGTGGCTTGCCGCCGGGCTCCCGGCCCGGGACAGGTTCACCTACCGGGGGCTCAGCCGGACGGAGACGCTGGAAGGCATTTTTGCGCGGGCGACGCCGGACGCCGACCTCACCAGCCCCGGCCTCATCGCGCTGGCGCTTTTCCTGGCCGGCTGGATCGCAACCTGGCGCCGGCCGGGGTTCGAAATGATCCGGGTTTGGGGCGCGGGCGTCGCCGCCTTCTTCGTCTTCTTTCACTTCATGCAGCAATGGCATCCCTACGGGTTCCGTTATTTTGTCCTGGCGGCGCCCTGGATGGCGGTGGTCGGGGTGGCGGGACTGGACGGGTCCCCCCGCAAGCAACGCTTGGCCGAGGCCGGCCTCGCGCTCATCGCGGCGGCCATTTTTTGGAGCGCGAATTTCCGCACGCATCAGTCCGGCTGGCGGGCCGCGGCGCATGCCGAGGATTTCGCGGGTTTCCAGGCCTTTGCCGGGTGGCGCGGTTGGCTGGATACGTTCGCGGCGGGCGAGCCGGTGACAGTGGCGCTGTCGCACAACCGCCCGCTGGCGGCATTCTACCGGCGCGAGGGCAATCCGGCGGTGCGGCTCGAGCGATTGCCGCCGGCTGGCGGACAAACCGCGGAACAGTGGGTGGCGGAACGTCCCGGCTGGAGCCTGCTGCCGCCGGCCGGCTTTTTCGGACGGGAAGGCCGCGTGCAGTCACGCGCGTGGCTGTTTGCGGGTGATCCCGATTCCCCCTACAGCATCGTGGCCTTTCGCCGCCTGCAGCCGGGTGAGACCCCGGCGGCCCTGGTCTATCGGCAGCAATGGATGGCGCGCGAAGATTCCGGCCACTTCGAGCTGCTGGTGCGCAGTTGGGAGCCCAAGCTGCGGCTGCAGCTGGAGAATCCCGGTCCGGTTGCCGTGCAATTTCACGTCCTGACTCCGCGAGCGGAGGGAAAGGGCGTGGTGGCGCCCGGCCGCACAACGGTAATGGAGGTGGCGACGCTGGACGACAAGGTGGCGGAAGTCATCGTGGACTGCGACCGGCCCGGCCTGCGGGCGCGCGTCCTGCCCTGAAGGGACGTGTGCCGGAGAGAAGCCGGCATAAAAGGGCGCGCGCGTGGCGGTGCGCCTGGGGGAGGAGGTCGCCGGTTTCCACCCCGGCGATCAGCGTCGGCATGGAAACCGACGCCCACCTTAGGCTGGCGGCATCGGCGGGGTGGAGCCCGACGACTCGGCGGCGTCGGACGCGATCACCTTGGCGATGGCCAGCAGCTTGTCGCCCTCCTCGAGGTTGACGAGGCGCACGCCCTTCGCGCCGCGGCCGGTTTCCCGGATCCCGGCGACACGCGTGCGGACGCTCTGGCCCTTGGCGGTGAGGAGCATGACCTCGTCGGTGTCGCGGACGCTGAGCGCGCCGGCGACGGCGACGGAACCGTCCTCGGGCAGGTCGATGGCGATCACGCCGGTACCGCCGCGGCGGATGCGGCGGTAGTCTTCGAAGGCGGTGCGCTTGCCGATGCCGTCCTCGCGGGCGACGAGCAGGCGCGCCTCCGGGGCGCAGACCTCGAGGGCCTGGACGTAGTCGCCCTTCTTCTTGAAGCGCATGCCGGTGACGCCGCCGGTGAAACGGCCCTGGGCGCGCAGGCCTTCCTTGGAGACGGCGGCTTCGGCCTCGCCGTCGGCGGAGGCCGCGGCTGCGGCGCCGGTGGGTTCGGCGGAATCCGCGGAGTCGTCGGCGCCCTCGAAGAAGCGCACGGCCTGGCCGAGGTGGGAGACGAGGATGAGCTCGTTGGCACCGTTGGTGAGCACGCAGCTGACGATGGCGTCGCCGTCGCCGAGCTTCATGCCGCGGATGCCGCCCTCGCGGGAGGCGCCCTCGTACTCGGCGAGCGCGGTCTTCTTGATCGCGCCCTCCTTGGTGACCATCACGACAAAGTGCTCGGGCGAGAATTCCTTCACGCAGAGCAGCGACGCGAGCTTCTCGCCATTGCTGAGGCGGAGGAAGGACGCGACGGACTTGCCCTTGGCGGTGCGGGTGCCCTCGGGAATGTCGTAGACCTTCTTCGCGTGGCACTGGCCGGTGCTCGTCAGGAAGAGCACGTAGTCGTGCGTCGACGCGGTGAAGAGATTCTCGACGAAGTCGTCCTCGTAGGTCTCGGCGCCGATGACGCCCTTGCCGCCGCGCTTCTGCGAGCGGTACTCGGCGACGGGGGTGCGCTTGATGAAGCCGAGGTGGGAGACGGTGATGACGGCGCCCTCGTTGGGGATGACGTCCTCCATGCGCAGGTCGCCCTCGGCGTCGATGATCTCGGTGCGGCGCGGGGAGGCGTACTTGTCCTTGAGCTCGAGCAGCTCCTTCTTGATCAGCGCGAGGAGCTTGGCCTCGGAGTCGAGGATGCCCTGGAGTTCCTCGATGAGCTTCATCAGCGCGAGGTACTCGGCCTCGATCTTGCCGCGCTCCAGGCCGGTGAGCTGGTAGAGGCGGAGCTCGAGGATCGCGTTGGTCTGGATCTCGGAGAGCGGGTACTTCGCCATCAGCTTCACCTTGGCCTCGTCGCGGTTGGCGGAGGCGCGGATGATCTTCACGAAGTCATCCAGGTTATCGAGGGCGATGATGTAGCCCTCGAGGATGTGGGCGCGGGCCTTGGCCTGCGCGAGGCGGAACTGGGTGCGGCGGGTGATGACATCGCGCCGGTGGTCGATGTAGCACTCGAGGAGTTCCTTGATGTTCATCTGCTTCGGCCGCTTCTTGTCGAGGGCCAGCAGGATGACGCCGAACGAGGACTCGAGGGCGGTCTTCTGGTAGAGCTGGTTGATGACGATCTGCGCCTGCTCGCCGCGCTTGAGCTCGATGACGATGCGCGTGTTCTCGTCGGACTCGTCGCGCAGGTCGCGGATGCCGTCGAGTTCCTTCTCGCGCACGAGCTCGGCGATGCGGAGCACGAGCGAGGCGCGGTTGACGTTGTAGGGGATCTCGGTGATGACGATCTGCTCGCCGCCGCCCTTGAGCTCCTCGGTATGGGCCTTGCCGCGCGTGCGGACGATGCCGCGGCCGGTGGTGAGGTAGGAGCGGATGCCCGCGCGGCCGTTGATGAAGCCGCCGGTCGGGAAGTCCGGGCCCGGGATGTAGGTGACGAGTTCGTCGACGCTGATCGTCGGGCGGTCGATGATGGCGCAGGCCGCGGTGATGATCTCGCCCAAGTTGTGCGGCGGGATGTTGGTCGTCATGCCGACCGCGATGCCGGTCGAGCCGTTCATCAGCAGGTTGGGCAGCGCCGCGGGGAGGACCGTCGGCTCGGTGGTCGACTCCTTGTAGTTGGGCGCGAAGTCGACGGTGTTCTCCTCGATGTCGCGGAGGAGCTCCTCGGCGACATCCTTCAGGCGCGCCTCGGTGTAACGGTAGGCGGCCGGCGGGTCGCCGTCCACGGAGCCGAAGTTGCCCTGCGGGTCGATCAGCGGGTAGCGCATGACCCAGCTCTGGGCGAGGCGGACGAGCGTGTCGTAGACCGACGAGTCGCCGTGCGGGTGGTAGTTCTTGAGCACCTCGCCGACGACGCCGGCGCACTTGTCGAACGCGCGGTTGTGCAGCAGGCCCTCGCGCAGCATCGCGTAGAGGATGCGGCGCTGGACGGGCTTCAGGCCGTCGCGCGCGTCGGGCAGGGCGCGCGAGATGATGACGGACATCGAATAATCGATGTACGCCGTCTGCATGATGTCCGTGATGTTCGCGGTGGAGAGTTTTTCGTTGGCGGTGTACACGTGAGAGGGGCGGAAACGGAAAGGAGTAGTTAGTATTTAGTAATTGGTAGTTAGGTCGGTCGTTGGTTTTCGGGGATGCTCCTAATTACTAACTACCAACTACCAATTACTCGGCTTTAGACGTCCAGATACTGGACGTTGAGCGCGTTGTCCTCGATGAACTGGCGGCGGGGCGGGACCTCGTCGCCCATGAGGAGCGTGAACAGCGCGTCGGCCTTAGCGGCGTCGCTGATGTCGACCTTGAGGAGGCGGCGCTTGTCCGGGTCCATGGTCGTTTCGTAGAGCTGCTTCGGGTTCATTTCCCCGAGGCCCTTGTAGCGCTGGATGCTGAGGCCCTTGCGGCCGTTGGCGCGGATCTGGGTGATGATGTCGAGCGGGGAGAAGAGGTCGGTCTTCGACTCGTTCTTCGTGCCGGCGTTTTCCGTGAAGGTGTAGCGTGGCTTGGCGCCGGCGGTGAGCGTGGTGACGTCGAGGCCGGCCTTGGCCAGGCCCTTGAGCAGCTTGGTCATCTCGGTGCCCTCGAAGATCTCGTGGATGGTCACGCGGCGCGCGGCGATCGGCGCGGTCGAGCCGCCCGGCGAGGCGGGGGCGACCTCGGGATGCGCGGTGGCGAACGCGGCGCGGGCCTTGTCGTCGGCGAGGAACTGGTGCGACTCCTTGTTGCCCTCGCGGATGCGGGCGATGTAGCGCGGGAGCTCGTGGGTGCCCTTGACCTGCTGGTCGAGGTATTCGTCGAGCGAGGCGCCGTGGCGCGTGATGCCGTGGCCGAGCTTCTCGAGCGCGGCGAGCATCTCGACGATCTGGTCGAGGACGGCCGGCGCGAACGGCGCCTGGCCGGCGCCGGCGGGGGCGACGAGGATTTCCTCGGCGCCGAGCTCCAGGAGGATGCGGTTGAGCTGCTCGTCGTTGTCGACGTACTGCTCGCGTTTCTTGCGCTTGATTTTGTAGAGCGGCGGCTGGGCGATGTAGACGTAGCCATTGGTGATCACGCCCTTCATCTGGCGGTAGAGGAACGTCAGCAGCAGCGTGCGGATGTGGGAGCCGTCGACGTCGGCGTCCGTCATGATGATGATCTTGTGGTAGCGGGTCTTCTCGATCCGGAACGAGGAATCGTCCTCGCCCGAGCCGATGCCGGTGCCGATCGCGGTGATGAGGGTGCGGATTTCCTCGTTGTTGAGGACCTTGTCGAGCTGGGCCTTCTCGGAATTGATGAGCTTGCCGCGGAGCGGGAGGATCGCCTGGTAGCGGCGGTCGCGGCCCTGCTTGGCGGAGCCGCCGGCGGAATCGCCCTCGACGATGTAGAGTTCGCACACGGCCGGGTCCTTTTCGGAGCAATCGGCCAGCTTGCCGGGCAGGCCGCCGCCGGAGAGCGCGCCCTTGCGGATGGTTTCGCGGGCCTTGCGCGCGGCCTCGCGGGCGCGGGCGGCGGTGAGGGCCTTCTCGACGATGCGCTTGGCGACGGCGGTGTTGCTCTCGAAGGTGAACATCAGCCCCTCGTAGGTGATGGAGCTGACGATGCCCTCGACCTCGGGGGAGAGCAGCTTGACCTTGGTCTGCGATTCGAACTTCGGGTCGCTGTGCTTGATCGAGATGACCGCCGCGAGGCCCTCGCGGACGTCGTCACCGGTGATCTGCGGGTCCTTTTCCTTCAGCAGGTTGTTCGCCTTGGAGAACTGGTTGATCGCGCGGGTGAGGGCGCTGCGGAAACCCGAGAGGTGCGTGCCGCCGTCCGGATTGTGGATCGTGTTCGTGTAGCAGAGGACGAGGTCGTTGTAGGAATCGTTGTACTGGAAGACGATCTCGGCGTGGATCTCGGCCGGTTTGTCGTCGAGCGTGGTCTTGAGCTCCTTGGCAATGCGGACCGGCGGCGAGTGCAGGGCGGTCTTGCCCGTGTTGATCTGCTTTACGAACTCCACGACGCCGTCCTTGTAGAAGAACGTCTCGGGTTTCGGCGTGGCGGGGCGCTCGTCGACGAAGTTGATGCGCAGGCCGGAATTGAGGAACGCCAGTTCGCGCAGGCGCTGGCTGATGATGTCGGCCTTGAAGACGGTCGTCTCGCGGAAGATCTCCGGGTCGGGCTTGAAGGTGATGAGCGTCCCGGTGCCGGTCGCCTTGCCGATGACCTCGAGCTTCTTGGTCGTCTTGCCGCGCTCGAAGGTCATGTGGTGGATCTGCCCGCCGCGCGAGACCTCGACCTCGAACCACTCGGAGACGGCGTTGACGCACTTGGCGCCGACGCCGTGCGTGCCGCCGGAGAACTTGTAGCCGCCCTGGCCGTACTTGCCGCCGGAGTGCAGCGTGGTCAGCACCATCTCGACGCCCGGGATCTTGTACTGCGGGTGGAGGTCGACCGGGATGCCGCGGCCGTCGTCGCGGATGCTGATCGAGCCGTCGACGTGGATCGCGACGTCGATCCTGGTGCAATGGCCGGCGAGATGTTCGTCGACCGAGTTGTCGAGGACCTCGGAAACGCAGTGGTGCAGCGCGCGCTCATCGGTGCCGCCGATGTACATGCCGGGCTTTTTGCGGACGGCCTCGAGGCCCTCGAGCTTGCCAAGTTTGGAGGCGTCGTAGGCCTCCGCACCGGGGTTGGAATTCGCGTTGGACGGGGCTGCTTTTTGATCGGACATTCAGCGTGGAAAGTAGGGCAAAAACGTCGTGGAAATCGGGGCGTCGGACAATGTTTTTCTGCCCAAAAAAACAGGTATTTTCCGGTCCCTTTTCGCTGTTGTTATTCATTGATGTACAATGAATAAAAACTTGCCTAAAATTCGAAACCCGCGCTTGCCCGGGAATGCCTTTGGGCAGGTCGTTTTTGGACGGATTTCCGGCGAAAAAAACGCGCCGCCCGCAACGATTCATTGACCGCGCTGGGAGGCGGCGCACATTGGCCGCACCATGGCTGCCGCTGCGCTCCCCTCACTGCTCATCCTTCAGGAACGCGACAGCAAACGAATCACCCTCGAGCAGCAATTGGGCAACGTGCCGCGGGAGGTCGCCGCAGTGGAGGCGAGGATCGCCGCGGAGAAGTCCGCCATCGAGGCCGCGAAGGCCGAATGGCACGGGCTCGAGTCGAAAAAGAAGCTGCTGGAGGTCGAGATCAAGAGCGCCGAGGAGAAGGTCGCGAAGTACAAGACGCAGCAGATGCAGGTGCGGAAGAACGACGAGTACCAGGCGCTGACGCACGAGATCGAGACGACCCAGACCGGCATCGGCACGCTCGAGGAGCAGGAGATCGGCGTGCTGCTGAACATCGACGAGGCCAAGAAGCGCTTTGCCGCCGCCGAGGGCGAATTGAAGAAGAACATCGTGGGCCACGAGGGCCGCATTCGCACGCTGCGCGAGCGCGAGACCCAGCTCAAAGGCGAGCTGAAGGCGGCGCAGGAGGCGGTGGCCGAGGCGCGGCCGGCGGTGCCGGAGCCGCAGTTGAGGCTCTACGACCGCCTGGCCAACAAGCCCGGCCACCCGGTTTGCGTGCCGGTCAGGGGCGGCAAATGCGGCGGCTGCCACCTCAAGGTCCCCCCCCACATCGAGAGCCTGGCGAAAACGGGGCCGGAAATTGCCACTTGCGACCAGTGCGGCCGCATCGTTTACTGGCAACCCTAGTTTCGGGGCCAGATCTTCGCTCCGGGTTACTTGATAATCAGGAGAGGAAAGTCCGGACACCACAGGGCAGGATTCCCCGCGAAAGGGGGGAAGCGGCGCGTCAAGGCGTCGCGATGGATAGTGTCACAGAGAACTATACCGCCCTTTTGAAATTTGAGATCTCCGATCTGAAATTTCAGGAGGGTAAGGGTGAAAAGGTGGGGTAAGAGCCCACCGCGCCGAAGGCAACGACGGCGGCAGGAAAAACCCAATCCGGTGCAAGACTGAATAGGGGACTCGGCGGCCCGCCGGACAGTCCCGGGTTAGTCGCATCCGGCCAGGTCCCGCGCAAGCGGCCATGGCCGGGCTGGTCCGCCTCGGCGGACCTAGAGAGAAATGAAGATCCCGGCGCGCAAGCGCCGGACAAAATCCGGCTTATCGGCTTCGTTACTAGACCCTATGCGGGGCGCGCTGCGAAAGCGGCGCGC
>CAYZSN010000074.1:0-6240 GCA_964481095.1 uncultured Oleiharenicola sp.
CTCGTCGGGACGACTCGCCCTACCCCAACAATCCCCATGCGCCTTATTCTTTCTCTCCTCACCCTCACTTTCACCCTCACTTTGTCGGCCGACGACGGCTACCGGCTGTGGCTGCGCTACGACCGCGTGGCCGGCGACGAAGCCCGCGCCGGCTTCCAGCAGGCGGCCGCCCGGATTGTGCTGGTCACCCCCACGGGCGCCCTCTCGCCGACGATGGTCGTGGCGCAGCAGGAACTGCGCGACGGCTTGCGCGGCCTGCTGGGGGCCGAGGTCCCGGTGGCTGTTCATGCGGACAAGAGCCTCCCGGCCATCGCGCCCGACGGCTTCCGGCTGTTCGCCGCGCCGCGCAAGGACGCCGGCATCAAGGGCACGGTGACCATCTCGGCCTCCACCGACCTGGGCGTCCTCTACGGGGCCTTCGACCTGTTGCGCCGGATCCAGACCGGGCAGCCGCTCGACGACTTGAACGTCACCAGCGCGCCGAAGATCCAGCGCCGCCTGTTGAACCACTGGGACAGCCTCGACCGCCGCGCCGAGCGCGGCTACGCCGGCTTCTCCATCTGGGAATGGTTCTACCTGCCCGAAATCCGCTCGCCGCGCTACCGCGACTACGCCCGCGCCTGCGCCTCGATCGGGATCAACGGCACGGTGCTGACGAACGTCAACGCGGACGCCCAGCTTCTCACGCCCTTCTACCTCACGCGCGTCGCGGCGATCGCCCAGGAGCTCCGGCCCTACGGCGTAAAGGTCTACCTGTCGGCCAGGTTCAGCGCCCCGATCGAGCTCGGCGGCCTCAAGACCGCCGATCCGCTCGATCCCGGCGTGATCACGTGGTGGCGGGCCAAGATCGACGAGATCTACCGCTACGTGCCCGACTTCGGCGGCTTCATCGTCAAGGCCAACTCCGAGGGCCAGCCCGGCCCGCAGGATTACCACCGCACGCACGCCGACGGCGCCAATATGCTCGCCGACGCCCTGGCCCCGCACGACGGCATCGTGATGTGGCGCGCCTTCGTCTATTCGCCGGACAACCAGGACGACCGCGTGAAGCAGGCGCAGACGGAATTCGCGCCGCTCGACGGCCGGTTCCGCGCCAACGTCGTCGTGCAGATCAAGAACGGCCCGCTCGACTTCATGCCGCGCGAGCCGTTCTCCCCGCTCTTCGCGCACATGCCGAAGACCCCGCTCGCGCTCGAGCTCCAGATCACCCAGGAATACCTCGGCCAGTCCATCCAGCTCGCCTACCTCGGCACCATGTGGAAGGAGGCGCTCGATGCCGACACCTACGCGAACGGCCCGGGCTCGACCGTCGCCCGCATCGTGGACGGTTCGGTGAACGGCCACCCGCTCTCGGTCATCGCCGGCGTGGCCAACATCGGCACCGACCGCAACTGGACCGGCCACCCGCTGGCGCAGGCCAACTGGTACGCCTTCGGCCGCCTCGCGTGGGATCACGACCTGACGGCCGCCCGGATCGCCGAGGAATGGACGCGCCAGACCTTCGGCTCCGACCCCGACGTGGTGCAGACGATCGATAAAATGCTCATGGGCTCGCGGGAAACGGTGGTGAACTATTCCATGCCGCTCGGCCTGCACCACATCATGGCCGAGGGCCACCACTACGGCCCGGGCCCGTGGGTGGACAAGCTCGCCCGCGCCGACTGGACCGCCGTCTATTACCACAAGGCCGACGCCCAGGGCCTCGGCTTCGACCGCACCTCCGCCGGCTCCAAGGCCATCGAGCAATACGCGCCCGAATGGCAGAAACTTTGGGGCAATCTCGAGACCTGCCCCGAGAACCTGCTGCTGTGGTTCCATCACGTGCCGTGGGACCACAGGATGAAATCCGGCCGCACGCTCTGGGACGAGCTCTGCCTGCACTACCAGCAGGGCGTGGACGAGGTCCGCGCGATGCAGCGGGAATGGAACTCGATCGCCGGCCGCGTGGACGAGGAACGCTTCACCGAGGTGCGGCAGCGCCTCCGGCGCCAGGAGCTCGACGCCCGGGACTGGCGCGACGCCTGCCTGCTCTACTTCGGCCAGTTCTCGCAGCGTCCGCTGCCCGCCGGCGTCGAGGCGCCGGCCAAAACCCTCGCCGAATACCAGGCCGTCAAACTCCGCAACATGCCGGGGCACCGGTAGGCTTTCAGATCATGCCGTTTTTTGGTAGGGCGTGGACTCCGTCCGCGCCGCGGCGGGCAAGAAACTGCCCCGCCCTGCCTTCTCGCCCCATAGGTCCCATTCTTCGGCTGCTTCCCCAATTTGCGTTCGCGCCCTGCGTATCCTTCGTGGTTAATCACTGCTTTATGAAACCCCTGCCCCGTGCCGTCGCACTCATTCTCGCCCTCGCTTTCACCGTTCACTCCCTTCCGGCCGCCGACGACTACGTCCCCGGTCCCGACTCCGCCGTCCAGCCCGGCGTCCCGCAGGGCGAGCTGCTGAAGTTCACGTTCGCCGACTCGAAGATTTTTCCCGGCACCACCCGCAACGTCACGGTCTACGTGCCGAAGCAGTACGACCCCGCCAAGCCGGCGTGCGTCTACGTGAACCAGGACGGCGTGCAGCACAACGCGCCGGTCGTGTTCGACAACCTGATCGCGAAGGGCGACATGCCGGTCGTCATCGGCGTATTCGTCACGCCGGGCGTCGTGCCGGCGGCCGATCCCGCCACCGCCCTGCCGCGCTTCAACCGCAGCTACGAATACGACGGCCTCGGTGACGGCTACGCCCGCTTCCTGCTCGAGGAGCTGCTCCCGTTCGTCGAGACGAAGACCACCGCCGACGGCCGGGCCATCCATCTCTCGCACGCCGGCAACGACCGCGCCATCGGCGGCGGCAGCAGCGGCGCCATCGCCGCGTTCAACGCCGCGTGGGAGCGGCCCGACGCCTTCACGCGCGTCTACAGCGGCATCGGCACGTACGTCGACCTGCGCGGCGGCGGGCGCTTTCCCTACCTCATCCGCAAAACCGAGCCGAAGCCGATCCGCGTCTTCCTGCAGGACGGCGCGAACGACCTGAACATCTATGCCGGCGACTGGTGGATGACCAACCAGACGATGGAGCGGGCCCTCACCTACGCCCACTACGAGGTCGCTCACGTGTGGGGCGAAGGCGGCCACAACGGCAAACAGCAGGCCGCCGTCTTTCCCGACGCCATGCGCTTCCTCTGGAAGGACTGGCCGAAACCGGTGCAGGCCGGCGTGCTTCCCGCCGAACGCATCGGGCCGATCCTCATCCCCGGCGAGGGCTGGGAACTCGTCGGCGAAGGCTACGGCACCAGCGAGGGCGCCGCGGTGAACGCGAAGGGCGAGTTTTTCTTCACCGACATCCCCGCCAGCAAGGCCTACCGGCTCGATGCCGCCGGGAAACCGGTGGTGTTCATCGCCGACACGAAGAAAGCCAACGGGCAGGCCTTCGGCCCCGACGGCCGGCTCTACGCCTGCGCCACGGCCACGAAACAGATCCTCGCCTACGGCCCCGACCTGAAGCCCGCGGTCGTCGCCGAGGGCATCGCCGGCAACGACCTCGTCGTCGCGCACAACAGCAATATTTATGTGACGAATCCCGGCACCGGCGAAAACAAGGTCTGGCTCGTCCGCCCCGACGGCACGAAGCAGGAGGTGGACGCCGGGCTGCGGTGTCCGAACGGCATCGCCCTTTCGCCCGACCAGACGCTGCTCTACGTCGCCGATTATTTCTCCCACTGGGTCTACAGCTACGTGATCCAGCCCGACGGCACGCTGGCGGACAAGCAGCGCTATTACTGGCTGCACGTGGCCGACGCCGACGACTACAGCTTTGCCGACGGCATGAAGGTCGACGCCAACGGCCTGCTCTACGTCGCCACGCGCCCCGGCATCCAGGTCTGCGACCAGGCCGGCCGCGTCAATGCCATCATCCCGACGCCCAACGGCCGCTGCACCAACCTCGTCTTCGGCGGCGAGAAATTCGACACCCTTTACGCCACCTGCGACGGCAAGGTCTACAAGCGGAAGCTCAACACCACCGGCGCCAACGCCTGGGCCCCGCCGCTCAAACCCAAGGCCCCGTCGCTTTGACCAAGACACGATTTAACCACGGATAGGGACCAGACCAATGCCTTGATTCTGGTCGGGGGCCACTTTTCCCGGCGGTGCGAGACTGGCGCAGCCGGACGTATCGGCCTGGCGCGCTGGTTTGTCATCCGGGTAATCGGTGTAATCCGTGGTCAAAAACTCCGTTGCCCTGGCCGGCGACTTCCGGCCTGCTGTGGGGACCCACTCCCCTCCATGCCCCATCGCAAAATGATCGTTGTCGGCGGCCTGAGCTTCATTGCCGGCGCCCTGGCTTTTGTGGTCGTGTTCAGTTACCTCGCGGCGAAGTTCAACTATCCCGCCGTCCTTGACGGGGCGGCGGCGGAGGTTCTGCCGCGATTGCGGGATGGCGGCGGCACCATGCGCGCGGTCTGGGCGATCTATGCTTTTCTTCCCCTGCTGCTCGTGCCCGGCGCCGTGGGCGCCCTCTACGCGTGCCCGGCCAGCCGCCCGCGCATGACGCTCGCGCTGGCGGCCATGGCCCTCGGCACGCTTGCGATGTGCCTCGGCCTGATGCGCTGGCCAAGCATCCACTGGGCGATGGCCGAAAGCTACGCCATCGCCGGGGCCGAGGCGCGCGCCAGCCTCGGTGCCGTCTTCTCCGGCCTGAACCTCTACCTCGGGAATTACATCGGGGAGTTCCTGGGCGAGACGCTGCTTGCCCTCTTCTTCGGCCTCGCCGGCTGGTCGATGCTCGCCGAGGCGCGCTTCCCAAAATGGCTCGGCAGGGTGGGCGCCGCCTTCGCGCTGCTGTTCTTCGTGGGCGCGTTCCGCAACGTCACCCCCGCAGTGCAGTCCATCGCGAACCTCAATAACAGCCTGCTGCCGCTGTGGATGATCGTCCTCGGCACCGCCTTGATTTGGTATTCGAAAAAACCCGCTCCCGCGTCCCCATGAAAAAGCTCCTGCCCTTTTGCCGGCCCGCCGGCCGGGTCAAGAGGTAAAAGGTAAAGCATGACCCCTTTTTTCGGCCTGCGCTCACAACGCCGCACAGTCCAAACGCCCACAGAGCAAATGCAATCTTGCGGATGGTTTTCATTTCGGGCCGTCCTTTCGCGTTACGCCACTGCCAGGTTGTTTGGATAGCTGATCAAGCCACTGGTTGAGCGTGTTCGGCATGATAGTCCCGGAGGTGTAGTTCGTGAACTGAAGGTTCGTTCCACCAGCGGTCAGCACGTTGAACGTCGCCGTGGTGCATTGGGACGGACAGAAAAAGGGGTCATGCTTTACCTTTTACCTTTTTGCCGGCCAAGCCGACGTGCTTGCTGAGATAAAAGCCCGAGCCCATGCCGAGACGTTCGGCGAGCCAGCTGTTGCTGGCGTCGGTGACGGCCTTCATTTGTTGGGCGAGCTGCACTTTCCAGGGGGCTGACTTCCGGGAGTTCTGCCTCGCTTTTGCCGGGATCCCCCGCTTCAGGCGATCCAGAACTTTCTGCCAAGTATTCTGGAAGTCTTGATCCTTGACTTGCCGGCCCGCGAATCCCCACCGACTAATTGCCCGGCAGGCCCGTGCGCATCATAAACGGTCGCCGCGAGGAGACTTCCTCATTTTTTTGCCCACGCGGCCTGCGCCGCGGCGAGCGACGCGGGCGTCCAGGCTTTCGGGCTGAGAACGACGCGGTAGCGGAGGTGCATTTTTTCGCCGGCGGCGAGCTTGCGCGGCTGCGGGGCGAGGATGGCCGCGCAGGCGAAATGCATCTCGCCGGAATTGATCAGGTACCACGGCGCCTTTTCGCCGAGGTTGGCCGCGTCGCTGAGGAGGCAGAAAAAGGGGTCAGGCTTTACTATTTACCTTCAGTGGCTGGCGCGCTGGTTTGGGTAAAAGGTAAAGCATGACCCCTTTTTCCGGCCTTGCAGGACCTGCCAGTTCAAAAGGACAGAAAAAGGGGTCATGCTTTACCTTTTACCTTTTTGCCGGACAAGCCGACGTGCTTGCTGAGATAAAAGCCCGAGCCCATGCCGAGACGTTCGGCGAGCCAGCTGTTGCTGGCGTCGGTGACGGCCTTCATTTGTTGGGCGAGCTGCACTTTCCAAGGGGCTGACTTCCGTGAGTTCTGCATCGCTTCTGCCGGGATCCCCCGCTTCAGGCGATCCAGAATTTTCTGCCAGTGTGCCTCACGGATCTCGCGCACCCCGGTGCTTTCCCAGGCACGGGCTTCGGTCGCGA
>CAYZSN010000075.1:0-15040 GCA_964481095.1 uncultured Oleiharenicola sp.
CCTTCTGGTTCACCAGGTTGTCCTCGGCGAGCAGCAGGCGCGTCGGGTGTTGCTCGGGACCGGGGGCCGCGGGCGGCGCGAACGGCGCCACGGTGAGCGGCACGGGCTGGCCGAAGGCCGCGACCAGCGTGTCGAAAAACACCGTGGGCTTGAGCGGCTTGGTGATGCTCGTCGCGACGAGGCCGTCGGGGAGCCGCTGCCCGGCGGTCGTCAGCAGCACGACGCCCCGCTTGGCCCGCGGGAGCAGTTCCTGCATCTTCCGCACGAGCGCGCCGTCCTCCATGCCGGGCATGGAGGCGTCGATGACGATCGCGTCGAATTCGCGTCCCGCCGCCACCTGCGCCAGCGCAGCGGCCACCGAGCCGGCCGACGCGGGCTCCATGCCCCAGCGCAGCACCTGGTCGGTCATGAT
Organism: uncultured Oleiharenicola sp.; assembly: GCA_964481095.1. GTDB lineage: Bacteria > Verrucomicrobiota > Verrucomicrobiia > Opitutales > Opitutaceae > Lacunisphaera. The sequence continues at coordinate 413 of CAYZSN010000075.1, forward strand.
CATGCGGTTCGTCGCATTGTCGTCCACCCGCAGCACGCGCCGGCCGCCGCGCGCGAGGCGCGCCTTCTCCGGCCCGGGCCGGGCGACGCCGCCGCGGGACCCGAGCACGACCTCGAACAAAAACGTCGAGCCGACGCCGGGTTCGCTCTCCACCCACATGCGGCCGCCCATCAGTTCCGCGAGGCGCTTGCTGATCGCCAGGCCGAGCCCGGTGCCGCCGTATTTGCGCGTGGTGGAGGCGTCCACCTGGCTGAAGGATTGGAACAACCGGCCGCGCGCCTCCGCCGGGATGCCAATGCCGGTGTCGCGCACGGAAATCTTCAGGCGCACGGGCCCGCCCGCCCCCATGTCGCCGTCGATCGGCTCGACGCGCACCACGACCTCGCCCCGCGGGGTGAACTTGATCGCGTTGCCGATGAGGTTGAGGAGCACCTGGCGCAGCCGGGTGCTGTCGCCGCAGACCCTCGCGGGCGTGCCGTCGGCGATCTCGTAGAGCAGGTCGAGCTTCTTCTCGTTGGCGCGGGTCGCCATCAGGTCCAGCGCGCCCTCGACGCAGTCGCTCAGCGTGAAGTCCGCCTGCTCCAGCTCGAGCCGGCCCGACTCGATCTTCGAGAAGTCGAGGATGTCGTTGATGATGGTCAGGAGCGCCTCGCCGCTGACCCGGATCGTTTCGGCAAATTCCCGCTGCTCGCGGCTGAGCGGCGTATCGAGCAGCAGCCCCGTCATGCCGATGATCCCGTTCATCGGCGTGCGGATCTCGTGGCTCATGGTCGCGAGGAACTGGCTCTTCGCCACGCTGGCCAGGTTGGCCTCGACGGCGGCCTGCTGGGCCCGGTCGATGGCCAGCTCGATCTGGCGGTTGAGTGATTCGGCGCCCTCGATCGCCATGCGCATCTCCTCCTGGTGCTGCTTGCGCTCGGTCAGGTCGGCGAGCGTGATGAGGACGTCGGTCAGGTCGTCGGTGGGCGAACGGAAGGCCTGCAGGCTGGCGAGCCGCCAGCCCGTGCCCTCGGCGGTCACGCAGCGCAGCTCGAGGCGCAGTTCGTCCGCATGGCCTGCGCGCAGCTGCGCCAGGCCCGCCTCGTAGGCCGGCCGGTCTTCCGGAAAAATCACCGCGCTCACGGCGTCGGGCGAAATGCCCGACCAGCGCGCCAGGCCGGCGAGCCGGAAGAAGGCGTCGTTGGCCCAGCATGCCGTGACGCCGTCGCGGCAATGCTGCCAGCAGACCCCGAGCGTCAGGGTCTGGAGGATGGTGCGGAAAAAGGGCTCCCCAGCCCCCGGCCCAGCGGAAGCATGGAGCGGCGGCCAGCCTGGCGAACCACAGGCTGAAGCGGAGGTGTTCATTGCTTCCCTGCCATCGGCACCGGCGTAAAAAACTGTAGGTCCGTTGTTTGACAGGACCAGCGCGGCGGAGATCAGCCCAGATGCCGCAGCATCCAGTCCACTGCGGAGCCCGCGGCCGGCTGGCTGAGCAGCGCGCGCAGCTTGCCGGCCTGGGCCTGCGTGCGTTCGCGGCGGACCGGATTCTCGAGGCAATCCTTCAGTTCGGCCGCCAGCACGGCGGGTTTCGCCGCCCCCTGGATGTATTCGGGATACATCGGCTCCTTGAGCAGCAGGTTGGCGATGCCGAGGTACCCCACCTTCACCAGCAGGCGCCCGAGCCAGTAGGTGAGCCAGTCGGCCTTGTAGGTGACGACGCCCGGGATGCCCGCCAGCGCGCAATGCATGGACATCGTGCCGCTCGACGTGAGCACGGCCGACGCCGCGACCGGCCCGCCCTCGCCCGTATGGCGCAAGGTCACGTTCGGCGGCGGATTCGCGGCCCGGAGCACGGCGAGGATTTCGTCGCTCGGATAAAGCACGATGGCGGGGCGCCGGCCGCCCCACGCCTGGTAGCCCGCGAGCAACACCGGGAAAATCCGCGCGACCGCGCCCTTGCGGCTGCCCGGCAGCAGCAGGATCGGCCCGGACGGATCGTAGCTCACCGGCGCCGCGTAATCGGCGGCGACGAAAGGATGGCCGACAAACTCCACGGGCAGCGTCGTATCCGCATAGACCGCCGGCTCGAACGGGAAGATCGCCGCGAGGCCGTTGAGGTGCCGCGCCATGGCAAAACGCCGCCCGGCGCGCGACGCCCAGATCTGCGGGCTGATGTAATACAGCGTCTTCGTCGGCCCGCCCGCCGGGGCCGAGTAGCCGCGCTCGAACAACCCCCGCGCAATCCGCAGGTTGAGCCCGGACGAATCCACGAAGCACACCACGCGTGGTTTATAGCGGCCGATCCATTCGACGATGGTCCCGATGAGCGCCCTGTAATAGGAAATCCTGGCGATGACCGCGAAGCCGAGGGCCGACTGGCCGGTGAGGTTGCGCAGCAGCTGCGCGCCCGCGGCCTCGAGGTGCGAACCGCCCAGGGCGCAAAGCTTCAGGCCGGGATTGCGCGCGAGCAGGCCGCGCACGAGGCGGGCTGCGTGCTCATCACCCGAATGCTCGGCCGCGACGATGAGCAGGTCGACGTGGCCGCTGATCGGAGCCGAAAGCCCGCCCTGAAGATCGATACTCATTTTTTAACCACAGAGGCACAGAGACACAGAGAAATCATCTCCTTGTCCGATCTCGGTGTCTCTGTGCCTCTGTGGTTCACTCACTTCTGCTTCCTGCGGATCTCGTCGGTGATCGCGATGGCCACCTCGAGGGCGGATTTGCCCAGCGCGCCGCCGACCTTGGGCTGCTTCGCCTCGGTCACGCTCTCGATGAAATGCGCCAGCTCGATGGCGAGCGGCTCGCCCTTCTCGAGCGGGATGTCGTGCACCGGCACCTTGTCCTCGCCCGCCTTGGCGAGGCCGACCTTGAGCTTCAAGCCGTAGGCGATGATGTCGCTCTTCTTCACGAGGTGGCCCTTCTGGTTCATGAAATCGAGCGAAAGGTAGGCATTGTCCTGGAAGATGCGGATCTCGCGGTTCTTGGTCACGCTCATGCGCGAGGCGCTGAGGTTGGCCACGCAGCCGGACTCGAACTCGATGCGCGCGTTGGCGATGTCCTCCGTCTTCGACAGCACGTTGATGCCCACGCTGTCGATCTTGCGGATGGGCGAGTCCACCAGCGCGAGCACGATGCCGATGTCGTGGATCATCAGGTCGAGCACGACGCCGACCTCGGTGCCGCGCGGCGTGTAGGGCGCGAGCCGCTCGGTCGTGATGTACTGCGGGTGGCTGGCGTGCTTTTCGAGGTAACCCATCACCGGGTTGAAGTGCTCGATGTGGCCGACCTGCACGAGGCAGTTGTGCCGGCGCGCGGCGGCAAGCACCTGCTCGGCCTCCTCGAGCGACGCGCACAGCGGCTTCTCGATCAGGAGGTGGCAGCCCTGCGCCAGCAGCGGCAGCGCAACCTCGGCGTGCCGGTCGGTCGGCACCACGACGCTCACGGCGTCGCAGGCCTCGCCCAGTTCCGCCATGGTGGCGAAGCGCCGGCAGTTGAACTTCGCGCAGATTTCCGCCGCGCGGGCGTCGCTCGTCTCGTAGATGCCGGCGAGCTCGGCGCCGGGCAGCGCCGCGTAGATGCGGGCATGGTGCTGGCCGAGCGAGCCCACGCCCACCACGCCGCACTTGATCTTGGGCTTAGCCATGCCCCATTTGTCCGTTTTTCAGGACAAGTTGGCGATTTGTTTTTTTCGCGTGGGCCGGGTTGTGGGTCACCAGCACGAGCGAGGCTTGCTCGCTGGCGCAGACCTGCAGCAGAAGCTCGATGACCTCGTCACCCGTGCGCTCGTCCAGATTGCCGGTCGGCTCGTCGGCGAGGATGACCGGCGGGCGGTTCATCAGCGCCCGGGCGACGGCGACGCGCTGGCGTTCACCGCCCGAGAGGTGCGCCGGCAGGTGGTGGCCGCGCTCGGCGAGGCCGACCTGCCCGAGCAAGGCCGCGGCCCGCGCGCGCTCCGCGGCGCCGACCGGGCCCACGAGGCGCGCGCCCATCAGCACGTTGGCCAGGGCATCGATCTCGGGGATGAGGTAGTAGGCTTGGAAAACCATGCCGAGGAAGCGGCCGCGGCGGCCGGTCAGTTCGCCGAGCGTCAGCCGGTGCGCGGCCTCGCCGCCCCAGAAAAGTTCGCCGGCGTCGGGGCGGTCGAGCCCGGCGAGCAGGTTGAGCAGCGTGCTCTTGCCCGAGCCGGATTCGCCGCGGATCGAGACGCTTTCGCCGGCGGCGACGGAGAGCGAAACGCCAGCGAGCACCCCGAGGGTCCTGTCGCCGCTCGGGTAGGTTTTGCGCAGGCCAACAGCCCGGAGGACCGGGCCGGGCAATTCTGAACGTTGAACGTTCAACGTTGAACGTTCAACGTTCAGAGAATTCGGGTCGATGCTCATGGGTGCGCAAATGTCCGCAGGCTCATTCGCTGCGGAGCGCCTCCACGGGTTTGAGCCGCGCCGCGCGCCAGGCGGGGATGAGGCCGGCGAGGGTCGATGCGATCACGGAGAAAACGATGATCAGCACGACATCCTTCGTCGCGGTGTACGCCGGCAGGCTGCTGAACTGGTAGAATTTCTCGAACGCCTCCTGTCCCATCGTGAACCGCGCGATGACGTGCACGAGCGCGTTGCGGTAGTGCAGCAGGGCCAAGCCGCCGCCAAGGCCGACCGCGGTGCCGACCAGCCCGATGAACAGGCCCTGCACGCAGAAGGAAGCGGCCACGTCGCCCGCCTTGCCGCCCATCGCGCCCAGCAGGCCGATCTCGCGGGTCTTGCGCACGACGGTGACGAGCAGCGAGCTCGTGATCGAGAACGCAGCCACGATGATGATGAACGTGAGCAGGAAGAAGATCATGTTGCGCTCGAAGCTCAGCACGGCCTGGAAGTCGGCGTTGCTCTCGAACCAGGTCATGGCCTCGACCCCGGGCGGCAGCACGCGGTTGAGCGCGGCGGCGACCGCGTCGGGATTGGCGCCGGGCGCGAGCCGGACGTTGTAGCCGTGGACCTGGTGGCCGAGGCCGTAGAGGTCCTGCATCAGGCGGATCGGCGCGATGACCGTCGAGCTGTCGAGCTGCTGGTGGCCGATGCGGAAGATGCCCGCCACGCGCACCTCGCGCGGCAGCAGCATTTCGTCCTGCTTCGCCCGCTTCAGCATCAGCGGCGAGTAGATGCTGACGGTGTCGCCGATGCGCGCGCCGAGCGAGCCGGCAAGGATCGAGCTGAGGATCACCGAGTCGTCGTCGAGGTCGGCGAGCGAACCGTCCACGATGTATTTCTCGATCGGGATCACCTGCTTCATCCGCCCGAGGTCGTAGCCCTGGATCAGCGGCAGGCCCGGGTGGTCGGCGTGTTCCATCATCACGATCCCTTGCGCGTAGGGCGCGATCTTCGCGACGCCGGGCACGCTGGTGATGGTTTTTTCAAAGGCCTCGCTGGGCTCGATCAGGCGCTGGGCGCGCACCTGCACCTCGCCCTGCGTGTCGATGATCATGCGCTCGATCTGGTGGCCGAAGCCGCCCATGACGCTGGTCGACACCAGCATCAGCGCCACGCCGAGCCCGACGCCCAGCACCGAGATCAGCGTGAAGAAAGACACCCGCCCGGTCGGGAAAAGCTGCTTGAATGCGAGGTAGATCGGCCAGGGCATGGAGAGCGGTAAGCTGTAAGCGATAAGCCGTAAGCCCACGCTGCCAACCTGTTTCTAGCTTAGCGCCTAAAGCTTATTGCTTATCGCCCGCTGCGCCGCTCGGGCGCAGCGACGGGAACAGGATCACGTCGCGGATGCTTTCGGCGCCGGTGAGCAGGATGCAGAGGCGGTCGATGCCGACGCCCATGCCGCCGGCCGGCGGCATGCCGTGCTCGAGCGCGAGCAGGAAGTCGGTGTCCATCTTCTGCTGCTCCTCGCCCACCTGCTTTTCGAACATCTCGCGCTGCACGAACGGGTCGTTCTGCTCGGAATACGCCGGCGCGACCTCCATGCCGCCGATGATGCACTCGAAGACGTCGATCAGGCCCGGGTCCTCGGCGTTGAGCTTGGCCAGCGGACAGAGTTCCTTCGGCAGGTGCGTGACGAACGTCGGCTGGATCAGCGTGGGCTCGATCTTCTTGCCGAAGATCTCGTTCACGACCTCGTGCGTCTGCCAGCCCGGGTGGATGGCGAGGCCGAGCTTTTCCGCCGCGGCGACGGCCTGCGCGCGGTAGTCGGCGGCGCCGCGCTGCGCGCTCAGCCTGAAGCCGACCGCCGCGTCGATCAGGTCGAAGTAGCGCGCCTCGCGCCACTCGCCGGCGAAGTTGATCAGCTGGCCGCTGGCGGCGTGCCTGATCTCGGTCGCGCCGATGACGTCGCGGCAGAGGTCGGCGAAGATCGCCCTGAGCAGCTCCATCATGCCGCGGAAATCCGAGTAGGCCTGGTAGACCTCGAGCATGGTGAACTCGGGGTTGTGCTTCGTGGACACGCCCTCGTTGCGGAAGATGCGGCCGATCTCGAACACGCGGTCGTAGCCGCCGACGAGCAGGCGCTTGAGGCGCAGCTCGAGCGCGATGCGCAGGTAGACGTCCGGGCCGAGCGCGTTGTGGTGCGTGACGAACGGCCGCGCGGCCGCGCCGCCGGCCACGCCCTCGAGCACCGGCGTCTCGACCTCGAGGAACTTCCGCGCGGCGAGCGTCTGCCGGATGCTCGCGACGATGCGGCTCCGCGTCATCAGGCGCGCGCGCGACTCCTCGTTCACGATGAGGTCGAGGTAGCGCTGGCGGTAAACCTGCTCGCGGTCGGTCAGGCCGTGCCACTTCTCCGGCAGCGGGCGCAGCGCCTTGGACACAAGCACGTACTTGTCCACGCGCACGGTGACCTCGCCGCTCTTGGATTTGAACAACGCGCCCTCGGCCCCGATGATGTCGCCGAGGTCGAGCTTCTTGAAACTGGCGTAGGCCTCGTCGCCGACGAGGTCCTTCTTCACGTAGAGCTGGATCTGGCCCTGCTGGTCGAGGATCTTGACGAACTGGCTCTTGCCCATGTCGCGGATCACGACGAGCCGGCCGGCAACCTTGACCGGGACCGTATAGTCCGCCCCGTCGACATACGCTTTCAGCGCCTCGCCCGAGAAGTGCGTCTGCGTGGCGTTGGCGCGGAAGGGATCGGCGCCCGCCGCCCGCAGGTCCTGCAGCTTCTTGAGCCGCACGGCATGCTGGTCGTGGGAGATGTCCGGGGGAATGTCGCTCATGGAATGGGGCAGGCTTGGCAGCCCGCCCGCCCGGGGCAATTGGAAATTGAGGCGGGCGCTGCCCGCCGGAGCAGGGCGATCCGACGCCACCCATCTTCTCCGCGCTCCTTGCCCCTTGCTCCCGGACGCCCCGAAAATTGCCTTTGCGCTTTTCCTGATTTTGGTCGGCATTTCCTGCCAATGTCCGCCCTCCGCAAACCCGACTGGCTCCGCGCCAAGCTGCCGAACGGCCCCGCCTACCAGGCCACCCGCCGCATGGTGGAGGACAACAAGCTGCACACCGTCTGCCAGAGCGCCCAGTGCCCGAACATCGGTGAATGCTGGTCGCGCGGCACGGCGACGGTGATGATTCTCGGCAACATCTGCACGCGCTCCTGCAACTTCTGCGCGATCCAGAACGGCCGGCCCACCGAGCACGACCTGGGCGAGCCCGCCCGCGTGGCCGACGGCGTGGCCAAGATGGGCCTGCGCCACTGCGTCATCACCTCCGTCGCGCGCGACGACCTCAAGGACGGCGGCGCCAGCGTCTGGGCCGCGACGATCCGCGCCGTGCGCTACAAGAATCCCCACTGCGCGATCGAGGTGCTCGTCCCCGATTTCGTCGGCAAGCTCGACCAGGTGGACATCGTGCTCGACGGCAAGCCCGACATCTTCAACCACAACCTCGAGACGGTGGAGCGCCTCCAGCGCCCGGTGCGCGTGCAGGCCCGCTACGACCGCTCGCGCTCCGTGCTGCGCCACGCGAAGTCCCGCGGCTTCACCACCAAGACCGGCATCATGCTCGGGCTCGGCGAAAAGCCGGAGGAAATCGAGCAGACCCTGCGCGACATCGCCGCGGACAAGACCGACATCCTCACGCTCGGCCAGTACCTGCAGCCCACGCCGCAACACTGGCCGGTCGACCGCTGGGTGACGCCCGGGGACTTCAAGCACTGGAAGGAAATCGCGCTCGGCCTCGGCATCGGCGTCGTGGAAAGCGGCCCGCTCGTGCGCTCCAGCTACCACGCCGACGAGCAGTCGGCGAAGTACGTCGGCGAGGAGCACCTGAACCTCAAGCCGACCCTCGCCGGCGCTTGAGTAATTCGCTGCCGTCATTGCGAGGAGTCGCGAGGAGTCGCGCGACGACTTGTCAGCCGTAGCCTTGGCGAAGGTTGAAGCAATCCATCCGGCTGGATCGCCACGGTCGACTTCGTCGACCTCGCGATGACAGGAAAAACCAAGGCAATGACCTGAGCGCTGCCGGTTTGCTTTCGGCGGGCGCACCGCTTTGCTCTCCGGGCATGACGCCCCCGCTCCGGTCCGCCGCCTGTCTGCTGTTTTCCGCCTTCATCCTGCTCGTCTCCGGCCGGGCGCAGACGCGCGAACAAGGCCCGTGGTGGCCGAACGCGCTGTGGGGCGCCGCGGACCAGGCCGGCGCCTCCAACTGGATCACGCCGGAAAAAATCCGCGAGGCCGCGGCCCTCGTGAAAACGGGCAAGCTCTACGAACTCGGCCATCCCTACGAGCAAAGCATGCCGATCAATGGCCAGCGCAGCTACAAGCTCGTGATCCCCTCCTTCCCCACCCACGGCCCGGTGCGCGCCGGCGACCGCGAGTTTTTCTTCAACGACGAGTATGTCACCGGCGAGATCGGCCAGGTCGGCACGCAGTTCGACGGGCCCGGCCACGTGAGCCAGACCGTGCGGATGGCGAACGGGGAGAAGAAAATCGTCTTCTACAACGGCTTCACCGGCGACGAGCTCCGCGGCCCGTACGGCCTGCGACAGCTCGGCGTCGAGCACGTGAAGCCGATCTTCACGCGCGGCATCCTGCTCGACCTCGCGGCGCAACGCGGCACCGACATCGTGCCCGAGGGGTATGTCGTGACCATGGACGACATCCGCGGCGCGCTGGCCCGCGCCGGCGTGGCGGAGCCGGCCATCCGCCCCGGCGACGCGCTGCTGTTCAACTTCGGCTGGTGGCGGCACTGGCCCGACAAGATCGCGGTCGACGGCCGCACGCCGTACGTCTCGGACGAGGTCATCGCGTGGATCATCGCGCGCCAGCCCTCGATGGTGGGCTCGGACACAAATCTCGACGGCCCCGAGTTCAAGGTGCATACGGAGGTCGTGATGAAACACGGCATCTTCAACCTCGAGCTGATGACCTTCGAGCCGCTGCTGGCGGACCACGCCTATGAGTTCCTGTTCGTCTTCACGCCGGTGCCGCTGAAGGGCGCGACCGGTTCGCCCGGCCGGCCGATCGCCATCCGCTGATGAACTGAATGGTCACAAAAAGCACAAAGACCGCCCGTCCTGACGCCGTCTCTGTCCGTGCGCCCATTGGCGCCTTAATATTGTCACCGGCCGCCGGGCCCTGGCGTTTTTCGTGGCCATAAATGCCTTGGTTGATTCCGGCGGGAAATCCTTCCGTACTCCAAATGATGCCTTCCAATTTTAATCCCCGCCCCAACTCAGGCCGGATCCTCGGCTGGGCGCTGCTCGGCCTGCTGGCCGCCGCCATCGCGGGCACCCTGGTTTTCCAGTGGGAAAAGACCCCCGAGGCCGCGCCCGTCGGGCGCGGCGAAAAGCTCGCGCTCCGGGCCGGGTGCTTCGCGTGCCACGGCCGCGGCGACGGCGAGGGCCGGTTCAATCTCCGGTCGGCGAACGACAAGTGGGCGGCCAAGAACAACCCGACCTTCTGGGACAATGGCATCGTCGAAAGCAAGGTGCTCGTCGACTGGATCACAAACGGTGTGCCGGCCGACCAGGCCGCGCGGCACAAGAAGCTCTTCATCCAGATGCCCGCGTACAAGGAACGCCTGACCGCCGGTGAGATCGACGCCATCGCGGCGTGGATTCTCGCGGAGGGACTGAAGTTCACCCAGACCCCCGCGGCGCTGAAGGAAAAAACGGCGACCGAGACCTTCACCACGCCCGCCACCCCGGACCAGCTTTTCCTCGCCGGCGACCGGCTGTCGCGCAGATCCGGCTGCTACCAGTGCCACGGCGAACTCGGCCAGGGCGGCGTCGCCAACCCGGACTCATTCAAGGACTACATCCCGGGCTTCTTCGGCCACGACCTGGCCAAGCTCACCGCCAACCTCGACCGCGAGGAGATCCTGTACTGGATCGACCACGGCCGCGGCCGGGCCGTCGAAAGCGGCCTGCTCGGCGGGCTCGCCCGGAAGTACCTCGACGCCCAGGCGACGAAGATGCCCGGCTACCGCGACCAGCTGACGACCGCCGAAAAAGCCCTGCTTGCGGATTATCTCATCCTTCTTAACAAGAAAGGACCGTTACCGGCGAAGGAGATCGAACGTCTCATCGCCCTGTCGGACTCCAAATAAAAACCATGACCTCCGCCCGCCTGCTCGCCTCCGCCCTCCTCGTTTCCCTGCCCGCCGCCGGCGCCTTCGCCGTCGAGCCCGAACTCGCCGCCCGGCTGCCGCTCAAGCCCGAGATCCGGAAGATCCTGGATAACAGCTGCGTCATCTGCCACGGCGAGGTCATCAACGGCAAAAAGGAAACCCGCGGCGACGTGGACCTGAGCACCGATGAGGACATCAAGGCCACGGTCACCGAGATCGGTCGCTTCAAGCAGTACATCCTCGAGGACAAGATGCCGAACAAGCCGAAGCTGTCCCGCCGCCTGCGCGACGACGCCGCCCTGCAGGAACGCCTCACGAAGCTGAAGGCCGACTACGAAAAGAACGGCGAGAAGGCCGTGCTGCTGGCGTGGCTCGAGGGTGTCACCGCCACCACGGGCGAGAAGAAGGACAAGTAAGGCGGCGCGGAAAGCGCCGGTTTCTGGCGGGCTTGCTGAGCCCGCCTTTTTTGCGCGAATTTGCGCGCATCCTCCGAAAACCGGTCATCCTGGGCCGTGCGAAGGATGACGCCGGGGGAGAGTTTTTGGGCAGGGGAATTTCCTGGCGCTCTGGAGAGCCCACTGCTCACCCCAAATAAAAACGCGGAGCCGACGGCTCCGCGTTGGTTTCCGAAGATATTGCTCCCCTCACACGTTCCCGAGCCGGCCGGTCGAGTCGCCGCAGCGGTCGAGGCCGGTGACGCCGGCCTGGTCGGCGAGGCTGAGGAACAGGTTGGAGAGCGGCTTGCCGCGGTGGTCGACGAAGCGGCCGCCGTGCAGGTCGCCGCCGCCGCCGCCCGCGAGGAGGATAGGCAGGTTCTCGTGCGTGTGGCGGTTGCCGTCGGCGTTGCCGCTGCCGTAGATGATGCGCGTGTTGTGCAGCAGCGAGTGGCCGTCGACGTCGAGCGTGTTGTCCATCCGGGTGAGGAACTTGCCAAACTGCTCGACGTACCAGCGGTCGATGGTGGCCACCTTGTCGACGCGCTCCGGGTTGTTCTGGTGGTGCGACAGGTCGTGGTGGCCCTCGGTGATGCCGATCTCGCTGAAGGAGCGGTTGTCGCCGTCGTGGCCCAGCACGAAGGTGGCGACGCGGGTCGAGTCGGTCTTGAAGGCGATCAGCATCATGTCGTACATGAGCTCGACGTATTCGGCGTGGGTCGCCGGGATGCCCGCCGGCGTCGGCTGGTCGGGGTCGACGTTGGGACCGAAGCGCTCGGCCTGCTGGATGCGGGCCTCGATCTCGCGCACGCCGGTCAGGTACTGGTCAAGCTTGGCGCGGTCGGTGGTGTCGAGGCGGCGGTTCATGCGCTTGGCGTCGTCCATCACGGAATCGAGGATGGACCGGCGGTCGCGCATGCGCTGCTGGGCGGAGGCGGCCCGCATCCCGTGTTCGCCGGCGCCGAAGAGGCGCTCGAAGACGAGACGCGGGTTGTTCTCGGGCGTCATGGGCGTCGTGGCCGACTGCCAGGAAATGTTGTACTGGTAGGCGCAGGAATAGCCGGAGTCGCAGTCGGCCGACTTGCGGTGCGCGTCGCAGCTCAGCTCGAGCGACGGGAAGCGGGTGAGGTGGCCGATGTGGTTGGCGATGGCCTGGTCGATCGAGATGCCGGCGCGGACCTCGGTGGCGCTCTTGTTGATGCGCACGCCGGTGAGGTAGACGCTGTTGCCGCGGGCGTGGTCGCCGCCGCCGTCGTTGCCCGCGTTGGCGTTGGCCTGCTCGAGGCCGGCGAGCACCTGGACGTGCTTCCGCATGGGTTCGAGCGGCGCCAGCGTGTCGTGCAGGGCGAAGCTCGCCTCGGTGCCGGTCGGCCACCAGCGGGCCGGGATGGCGCCGTTGGGGAACATGACGAAGGCCGTGCGCAGCGGCGCGCCCGTCGGGGTCGTGGCCAGCTGGGCCGCGGCGGTTGCGGCCACCAGGCGCGTCGACATGAGCGAGTGCATCGCGGGCAGCGCGATGCAGGCCCCCAGGCCGCGCAGGAAGTTGCGCCGGTTCATCGCGGCAAAGTGTTTTTGGAATTCGGCGTGGGGGGGGGATTTCATGGGGGTGACGGGTTGGAGGAAAGGGACCGGCGGTCAGCCGGCGGGTGACGGGACCAGGGCGGATTTTTCGGCGGTCCGGCGGGCCGGTTCGGCGCGGCTCTGCTGGAACGGCACCGACTCGACGATCCCGCGGAGGAGCGCCGAGGGCTTGCCGCCGGAGGCGGTGAGCGCCGCGACGAGGCGGTCGAGCGTGTCGGTGTCGGCATAGTCGAGACCGCGGCCCAGCGCGTAGGTGAGCATTTTCTCGGCCATGCAGTAATAGAAGTCGTTGCGGTGCTCCGTGGCGAGCACGTGCTTGAATTCGCGGACGTCGCTGAACTTCTCCCCGGTGATGAGCGTGCCGGCGGGCTGGACCGGCTGGTTCATGTCGGTGTCGCGCCAGGCGCCCATGGCGTTGAAGTTCTCGAGCGCGAGGCCGAGGGGGTCCATGCGGTTGTGGCAGGAGCGGCACATCGGGTTCTTCGCGTGCAGGGCGAGCGTGTCGCGCAGGCTGAGCTTCGCGAGCTGCTCCTTCGATCCCGCCTCCTCAAGGGGCGGGATGTTGGGCGGCGGGGGCGCCGGGGGGGTGCCAAGGATGGAATTCAGGATGAACACGCCGCGTTTGACAGGAGACGTGCGGGTCGGGTTGGAAGTTACCGCCAGCACCGTGCCCTGGGTGAGCACGCCGCCGCGCGGGCTGTCGGGCGCCAGTTCGACCCGGCGCATCTCCTTCCCGGTGACGCCCGGGATGCCGTAGTGCTTGGCGAGCTCCTCGTTCAGGAAGGTGTAGTTCGCCTCGATCAGCTCGAGCAGGCTGCGGTCCTGCCGCAGCACGTAGGCGAAGGTCATCTCCGTCTCGTCCTGCATCGCGGTGCGCAGCGTGCCGGTGAGCTGCGGCCGCGGCGTGCGGAAGCTCTTGCGGAAGGTGGCGCGCGCCGTCTCGAACTTCTTCTGTTCGTCCGGCGTGCGCTTCTCCTCGGGCACGGTCTGGAGCCGGCGGAAGGTCTCGAAGGCGGCCTCGAGCTCGGGGTCGGGGTGCTCGCGCATGAACACGGCGAAGGGGTTGATCTGCACGTTGTCGATGTCCCGGCCCTGCAGCCACTGGCCGGTGAAGTTGCGGACAAACTCGGACGACTTCGGGTCGGCCAGCATGCGCGACAGCTGCGCCTCGAGGTTGGCGCGGAGCCTGCCCTCGCCCGCGAGGCGGAAGAGCTCGGCGTCGGGCATCGAGGACCACAGGAAATAGGAGAGGCGCGAGGCCAGGGCATATTCGTCCACCTGCGGGTGCACGTGGCCCTTGGCGACCGGCAGCATCTCTTCCTCGCGGAAGATGAAGCGCGGCGACGCCAGCACGGCGACCATCGCCTGGGCGATGCCGGCCTCGAACGTGCCGCCGGGCGCGGCGCTCACGCCCTGCGCCATCTTCACGAGCCGGTCCACCGTCTCCTTGTCCGCCGGGCGGCGGAAGGCGCGGCTGACGAAATCCGTGAGCAGCCGGCGCGCGTATTTCTCGCGGGCCCGGGCGCCCTTCGGCACCGGCTCCGGGAAGAACCGGGCGTAGTTCGCGGGCTGCACCCAGTATTTCTCGTTGAACGGGCCGCGCACCGCCACGTGGTTGATGCGGAGGCGCAGCAGGCGCTTCTGGTCGCGGTCGGGCCCGAGCGGGCGGACCTCGAAGGCCAGGCGGTGGTCGCCGGCCTTCCATTCCCGGTCGAAGGTGAACTTGAAGTTCTTGTTCTCCCCCTCGCGCACAAACTCGCGGTCGAGCAGCATCTCGCCGTCGACGAAAAACAGCACGCGGCAGCGGTTGTAGTCGAACTGGTCGTCGACGTATTTCTCGACGGCGCCGAGGTCGGCGATGACCTGGTACTTGCCGTCCTGCGCCACGTGGTGGACCGTCTCCACCGTGGCCGGCGTGTAATAGGAAAGATCCAGGGCCTCACCGGCGATGACCGGCGCCGGGCGCTGGAAGAGCGGGGCCGCCGGTTTGGAGGAGTCCGGCGCCGCGGACGCGCCGGCCGGCTTGGAAGTCTCCGCCGGGGAGGTGGCGGGCGGGCCGGAATCGGCGATGAGCGTGGCCG
>CAYZSN010000076.1:0-4433 GCA_964481095.1 uncultured Oleiharenicola sp.
CGAGGTGCCGCTGGCCGACGGCGGACGGCTGCATTGGGACGCGAAACTCGCGGAGACGCCGCGGGCCGACCTGTTCCAGGTGGAGCTGGCGCTGGAAATCACGCCCGGCGGACGGACGCCGCCGCGCCGGGAAACGGAAACATTCCTGTTGCTGCGGCCCACGTGGTCGGACCCCGCCAAGCGCGAGCAATTGCGCGCCGCCACCAAGCTGCGCCTGGAAAAGAGCCGCTCCTGAAATGTCCTTCCCCGCCTTCCGTCTCCGCCGCGCGCACCAGGGTTTCACCCTCGTGGAGGTGCTGCTGTCGCTGGCGCTGGTGGTCATGCTGCTGCTGGCGCTGAACCAGTTCATCCTCTCGATGGGCGAGCTGTGGGGCCGGAACCGGCAGCAGCGGCTCTTCGACCAGCACGTGCGCGCTGTCACGCGCTACCTCGAGGATCTCCTGCAGCGCGGCGTGCTGGTGCCCGACTCCGCGCACCGCCTGCGGGTGGCGACGAACAAGGTGGCGGGCGTCGGCAACGGCCCGCTCCTCACCTTCGACCTGCCGGCGGGCGACCGGATGCTGCCGTGGCCCGACCGGCCGCTGCCGGACGTGCAGTGCGCCCTCGACCTGGTACCCCGCCGGGGCCTCGTGCTTTACTGGCAGTCGCGCTGGGAGCTCGACTTCGAGCACGCGGCGCCGCGCAGCCTCGTGATCTCGCCGCTGGTCCAGGGCCTCGATTACGAATATTACCAGGAGGAAACGCGCACCTGGGCCACGCAGCCCGTGCTCTCGGGCGGCAACGGCCGGTCCACGGCGCTGCCGACGCGCTGCCGGCTGCACTTCCAATACGAGCGCTACTCCGCGGAGCAAACGGTGTTCATTCCGCCGGCAGTGAAGGGGCTGCCGGCCTTCTGAGGAATCACGATGCGCGCCTCCCTCCCTTCGTTTCCCAGCCGGCAGCGCGGTGCGGTGATCGTGCTCGTGCTGGGACTGGTCACGCTCGCGGCGTTCCTGCTCAGCCAGTTCATCGAGCGGTCCATGACGGAACTGCTGGTGGAGACGCGCGCGCGGCAGGCCGACCGGCTGCGGGCGGACGCGCACTCCGCGCTCGAGGCGAGCCTCGCCGTGCTGGCGGATTACCAGGCCGTGGACGACGGGCTGCACTCGCCGGCCCAAGGGTGGGGCGACCCGCTGGCCGGGTTGGATTTTGTCGCCCGCGAGGGCCGGGCCGTGGCGGTGGAGATCGAGGACGAGAGCGGCCGCATCTCGCTGCCGCGGCTGGGTGCGAACGAACTGGCTGCGCTGGGCCGGCAATTCGGCCTCAAGGACGCGGAGGCCGCAAAACTGGCGGACGCGATGCTGACGTGGACCCAGGGCAATCATGCCTCCACCCGGGTTGAAACCGACCCGCGCACCTACGAATACGAGGATCCGCCGCACCGGCCGCCCGGCCGGCCGATCGCCTCGTTCGACGAACTGGCCGCCATCGCCGGGGCGCGCGACTTTTTCCACACGCCGGAAGGCCAGCCGACGCCGCTGTACGAGGATTTCGTCCGCAACGTGTCGCTCCAGTCCTTTGCCACCGCCAACCTGAACAGCGCCCGGCCCGCCACGCTCGCGCTGGCGGGACTGGATGAGAGCCAGGTGAGGAAGATCCTCGCCCAGCGGGACGGGCGGACCGCGCGTGCGCCGGGCGTCCCGCCGTATTTCCGGAGCGTGGCCGAGGCGCAAACCCTGCTGGGGCTGAGCGTGCCGCTGGCCGGCTTCGACACCGTGGCGCATTGTTTCCGCATCAAGGTCACGGTGCGCGAAGGCGGCACGGCCTTTCACCTGACCGCCGTGATGGCGCCCGCCCAGGCCGCGGCGCAAGGGGAGAATGCCCCGGGCGACTCCCTGTCCGACACCGCCGAGCTCAACTATCCGTTCAAGCTCCTGGCCTTTGAGGAAAACATCGAACTGGCCGCCGCCGCGCCCAACCCCTGACCATGCCGACCACCGACTCCACCCTTGCGCTCGTTGCGGGAAATCGCTTTTTCCTGAAGGTGATCGACCTGGATCCGGCCGTTGCCGTGGCGTCGCAAGTGGAACTGGCGCTCGAGGAATCGTCGCCGTTTCCGCTCGCGCAACTCTACCACGGGTTTGTGGCCGGGGCCGACGGCAGGCGGGCGATCGGCTATGCGGCTTACCGGCGCCGTTTCACCGCCGAGGACGTCGCGGATTGGGACGAGGCGGCGGCGGTGCTGCCGGATTTTCTGGGCCTGTTCGGCTCGCCCCCCGACCGGCCGCTGCTGGTCGTGCAGGTGCATCCAGCCGGCTTGAACGGCGTCGCGTGGGACGGCCGCACGGGTTTGCCCGTGGCCGTGCTCAGCCAGGCCATGCCCGAGCCCACCGAGGCGCAGGTGCACGAGATGGTCGCGGAACTGAGCCGGCGTTCCGCGGTGGGCGACGTCGAGATCAGGCGCCTCGACGGGCCGGTCGAGGTCGGGCAGGAGGAGGACGGCAGCGCGGTCTTCCTGGTCGCGGGCATGGAGACGGCGCGTTTGCCCGCGGCCGCCGTGGCGAACGCCGACGTGCGCGACAAATCCTTCCTGGAGGACAAACGCCGGAACGAGGCGCGCCGCCGCGGCTGGATCTGGGGCCTGCGGGCGGTTTCGGCACTCCTGCTGCTCGCGCTCGGGCTCGAGCTCGCCGCCGGCGGAATCGGAATCTGGAACCAGCGCCGCCGGGCGCTTGTGTCGGCCCAGGCGGCGGAAGTGAGCCGGATCGAAACGGCGCAGACACTGGCCACCCGGATTGAGGATTTGTCCGCGCGCCAGGAGAAGCCGCTCGAATGGCTTTCGCTCGTGAGCTCGGTGCGGCCGCGTTCGGTCCAGTTCACCCGCGTCGTGAGCAACAACGACCGGTCGCTCACCATCGACGCGCAGACGGGCGATGCCGCGGCGGTCGGCGCCTACGAGGCGGTCCTGCGCCAGCGGCCGGAGATCGCGACGATCGAGATGCGCGACATCCGTTCGCGGGAGGGCGTCACGACCTTTGTGCTTGCGGTGACGTTCAAACCCACCGGCGCCCCGGGCAAGGAGGCCCAGCCATGAAAAACGCGTTCCTGCGCCGGACTCCCCGCGAACGGGGCTTGATCCTGTTCTTTCTCTTGGCCGCCGCGGTCGTCTGGCTGGTTGCGGCCGGCGGCCGGCTGCAGGGAAAATGGCGCGAAGGCCGCGTGGCCGCCGCCGACCTCGCCGCGCAAAACCTGTGGCTCGAGCGCAAGGCCGCGATCGAGCAGCGCGCGCTCAAGGCCGCCGGCAGCCTGGATGCGGCCCGCACGCTGGATGCCACGCGGCTGGTCGGGGAGGTCTCGGCCATCGCCGGCCGCCTCGGGCTGAACGTCGCGGTCGAGCCGCCGCGCACCGAGCGCACGGACCAGCTGGCCTACCACACGGTGCAGGTGACGTTCCGGCGCGCCGAGCTGGGCGCGTTGGTGAAGTTCTACCGGGAGCTCGACCAGCGGGCGCCGTACCTCGCGCTGGAAAAGTGCGTGCTCAGCGCCGGGCGCACCAACCCGGCCGAGATCGACGCGGTGTTCTCCGTCTTCTCAGTCGAGGCCGAGCACTGACGCTTCCGCCGGCGCCGCGGCTCCATCGGCGTCGTCCTGCGCGGCGGACGCGATGACCTGATGGACGAACCGCAGTTTTTCGATCGCGGCGTCCGACAGCACAAACGGGTAGAGGTCGGGCAAGCCCATGCCGCGATTCAGGGAATTGAGCGCATAGGTCAGCGGAAACCACGTGCCAAGGATCACCTCGAAGCCCGCGCCGCCGGTCGCCGCCTGGCGGGGTTCCGCGGTCATGTTCCGCGCCGCCGGGTGGCGCGGGCGGAGCGACAGGCCGAAGCTCGCCGCGGTTTCGATGGTGTCGACGATATGGAAGTAGTGGGCCCAGGTTTCGGCCCAGTCCTCCCACGGATGCGAGCTCGCGTACGCTGTCACGCCCCGCGCGCCCCAGTTGGCATCCGGTCCCTGGGCGTAGTGTTGCCGCAGCGCCTCGGCGTAATCGGCGCGTTCGTCGCCGAACCGCTGGCGGAACGGCTCGAGCCACGGGGTCCCGGCGATGAGCTTCTCCCAATAATAGTGGGCGAGCTCGTGGCGGAAATGTCCCAGCAGCGTCCGGAACGGTTCGTGCAGGCTCACCCGGCGCTGTTCGCGAATGGCGTCGTCGGCCTCCGCGATGTTCATCGTGACGATTCCGTCCTGGTAGCCGGTGAGGACCGGCGGGCCGCCGGGCTGGTCGCCCAGGAAGCGGAAGCGCAGCGTCGGGGGCTGCGCGGCGAACAGCGGCAGCCGCAGCTTGAGCAACGTGTAAAGCTGGCGCCGCTTCGCGAACTCCAGCCGCTGCCAGCGCCCGGGATTTTCCGGCACGGACAAATCCGGGATGACCTCGTTCAGGCGGCAGGCCGCGC
>CAYZSN010000077.1:0-11200 GCA_964481095.1 uncultured Oleiharenicola sp.
CCGTACCGGCCTCGGGCGAACGGGAGTGCATGGCCGGTACGGAGACCGGCCCTCCATTTTTCAAATCTGCGGCCAGCGCGGCCTCCGGTTTCACCCAAGCCAGCGCGGCGCGGCGGAGCGCATCGGGCAGGGCGGCCACGCGTGCCTGCACCTCCCGGGCGGCGGCGGCCGGGGACAGGCCCCGCCAGGCCGCGAACGGCAAAGGGTCTGGCGTTTTTTGGGCGTTTCTGTCCATACCTACGGACTCAATGGAGCCCGCCGCGCCCATCGTCAAATTCACGTCGCTGAAAAAGCGCTACGGCAACGGCCCCGTGGTCCTCGACGGCCTCTCGCTCGCGGTGGCGCCGGGCGACTTCGTGACCCTGATCGGGCCCAGCGGCTGTGGCAAATCCACGGTGCTCAAGCTCGTGTCGGGCCTCAACCCGTGGACGGACGGCGGCCTCGAGGTGCTGGGCACCCGGCCGAAGCAGGCGCGCGACCGGCAGGCGTTCATCTTCCAGGACGCCACGCTGCTCCCGTGGCTGACGGCGCAGGGCAACACCGAGCTGCCGCTGCGCCTGCGCGGGCGGCCCGCGGCGGAGCGGCGGGCGAAGGCGGGGGAGATGCTCGCGCTGGTCGGCCTCGGCGCGAACGCGGGCTATTACCCGCGCCAGCTTTCCGGCGGCATGAAGATGCGCGTGTCGATCGCCCGCGCCCTCACGCTCTCGCCGCAGCTGCTCCTGCTCGACGAGCCGTTCGGCGCGCTCGACGAGATGACCCGCAACCGCCTGAACGAGGAATTGCTCACGCTGCGCGAACGCTCGCCGTTCACCGCGCTGTTCGTCACGCACTCGGTCAGCGAGGCGGTGTTCCTGTCCAACCGGATCGTCGTGATGGCGGCGCATCCCGGCCGCTGGCATGCGGAGATCCGCGTCGACTTCCCGTACCCGCGCCGGGCGGGATTGCGGGAGACGGCGGAGTTCCAAGCCAAGGTCAACGAGGTGTCGCGGCGCCTGCACGAGGTGGAGGTGGCGCCATGAAGCCAAACCCTCACATCCGTCATCCTGAGCCGTGCGAAGGACCCAAGCTCATTCACGCTAGCAATAGCACCCTTGGGTCCTTCGCACGGCTCAGGATGACGGGCATGGGTGATTTTAAAGGGGAGCGAAAATGAAAAAGCTGCCGACAGTGCTGGTTTGGACGCTTCCTGTGATCACCGGCGTGCTCTGCATCGTCATCTGGTACACCGTGCGCGCGGTGTCCGGTCTCCAGAGCTGGATCCTGCCCACGCCGCTCGAAATCATCCAGGCCGCGTGGCGCGAGCACGACCGGCTCCTGCGCGCGGCGGGCAATACGATGGTGGGGGCGCTCGCGGGTTTCCTGCTGGCCGGGGCCTTCGGCTTCCTGGCGTCGCTGCTGCTCGGCGTGTCGCGAGCCCTGCGGGCGGGGCTTTACCCCTGGCTGCTGGTGTTGCAGATGACGCCGGTCATCGTGCTGACGCCGATCATCGTGCTCTGGGCCGGGCCGGGTCTGCCGGGCATCATCACGGTCACGTGGCTGATCAGCTTCTTCCCGATCGTGGCGAACATGACGCAGGGGCTGCTTTCGACCGACATGAACCATGTTGCGCTCTTCCGCATGGCGAACGCCTCGCGCCTGCAGGAGATGCTGCTGCTGCGAGTGCCGTCGGCGATGCCCTACTACCTCGCGGGCCTGCGCATCGCGGCGACGCTGGCGCCGATCGGCGCGATCTTCGGCGAATACATGGTCGGCAACGCCGCGGGCGGCTCGGGGGGGCTCGGCTTCCTGGTCTACAGCTACAATACGCAGATAAAGATACCGGCGCTCTTCGCCACCGCGCTGGCGAGCTGCCTGCTCGGTTTCATCTTCGTGGCGGCGGTGTCGTTGCTGAACTGGGCCGTGCTCCACAAGTGGCACGACTCGTTCGAACGCGAGGACCACTGAAGAGGGCAACCGCTCATTGGCGCTAATGGGTCGCTAATGCTGAATCACTCCTGCCAAATTAGCGTCGATTAGCGCGAATTAGCGGTTAGGAATTTTGCTCCATGTATTTCAAGCGGCCCATCCTGAGTTGTTTTTTTGTTGGAGCGGTTATTGCGCTGGTGCTTTCGGGTTGCGGCAAGAAAGCTGCCGAGACCGCTGCGGCGCCGGGCCTGGTGAAGGTCAGGTTCCAGACCGACTGGTACCCGCAGCCGGAGCACGGCGGCTACTACCAGGCGCTGGCCAAGGGGTACTACGCGGCGGAGGGGCTAGACGTGGAGATCCTGCCGGGCGGACCCAACGCGCAGGTGATGGCGTCGGTCGCCGTCGGGCGGGCCGACCTCGGCATGACCAACGGGGACGACGTCATCGTCGCCATCGCGCGGGGCGTGCCGATCAAGATGGTCGGCGCCGAGATGCAGCGCGACCCGCAGGGCATCCTCTTCCATGCCGAACATCCGGTCCGCAGCCTGAAGGATCTCGAGGGCCGCACGCTCATGGCCGGCGCCGGCTCGACCTGGATCGAGGTGCTGCGCAAGAAGGTCGGCGTGAACTTCACGCTCCTGCCGCTGGTCGGCGACCTCGCGCGCTTCATGAACAGCACGGAGTTCGTGCAGCAGTGCTTCGTCACCAACGAGCCGTACTTCGCGAAGCAGCGCGGCGCCAACGTCGGCGCCATCCTGATCGCGAACGACACCTACGAGCCGTACCGCGTGATGTTCACGGGGCACAAGTTCCTCGGGGAGCACCCGGACATCGTCGGGAAGTTCGTCCGCGCCAGCGTGCACGGCTGGGTGGACTACCTCGGCGGCGACCCATCCCCCGCCAACAAGCTCCTCGCGGCGAAGCGAAGCGACCTCACGCCGGAGTTCATGGCGTACAGCATCAAGGCGATGAACGACTACAACCTGGTGGCGGGCGAGCCGGCCAAGGGGGAGTTCGCCGGGCAGATCACGGCGGCGCGCCTCGAGAAGCAGATCAAGCTGTTGCAAGAGGTCGGCGTCCTCGACCGGCCCGTGAAGGTCGAGGACGTCGCGACCTTCGAGTTCATCCCCAAGGCAGGACACCACTAATCCACACTGACCGGCACTAACACCATTAGTGATCACTTAGTGTTCATTAGTGGTGCCAAACCGAATCCATCCCATGAGCATCGAAGCCAAACTCACCGAACTCGGACTCAAACTGCCCAACCCGCCGGCCGTCGCCGGCAGCTACGTGCCGTGGGTGCGCACGGGCAACCTGCTGTACCTCGCGGGCACCATCAGCTCGTTCAACGGCGAGATGACGCACGTGGGGCAGGTGGGGAAGGAGCAGACCGTGCAGGCCGGCTACGAGTCGGCGAAGATCTGCGCGCTCAACACCCTCGCGAACCTCAAGGCCGCGACCGGCAGCCTCGACAGCGTGAAGCAGTTCGTGCTCGTGACCGGCTTCGTCAATGCGATCAGCGGCTTCGCCGACAGCCCGGCGGTGATCAACGGGGCGTCGGAACTTTTCGGGAAACTCTACGGCGAGGCCGGCAAGCACGCGCGCGCCGCGGTGGCCGCCGCCGGGCTGCCGAAGAACTCGACGGCCGAGATCCAGGTGATTGTGGAGCTCAAATAGTTGGAAGTTGAAGGGTGAAAGTTGAATGACCGGGCAGTTCCGGATCGGACTTTCAACTCCCAGCTTTCAACCTTCAACTGAAGCGCTGGGCGCAGCTCAAACCTTCTTCACCATGATCTTCGAGTTGCGGCCGCTTTCCTCGTAGGCCTTGAGGCGCGAGGGCGGGAGGACGTCCTTGTCGGCATCGTCGAAGCCGCAGACCGAGGTGAAGAAGCTGTAGGCCTGGGTCGAGAGGGCGATGACCGTCTTGGCGCCGCGCTCGGCGGCCTGCAGGCACGCGAAGTCGACCATCTTCTGGCCGATGCCGCGGTTGTGGTAGAACGGCATCACGTAGAGCGAGCCGATCTCGGCCTTCTTCGGGTCGTCGGGATAGACGCGCAGCGAGATGCAGGCGGTGAGGTTCTCGTCGATCTCGAACACGAAGAAGTCGTCGATGTTCTTCTCGATCGCCTGCTGCGAGCGGGCGAGGAGCTCCTCGCGCTTCATGCCCGAGCGGGTGAGGTTGTAGATGGCGCGGACGTCGCGCTTCGTCGCCTGGCGGATCTGCTGGTATTCGTTGCCGTAGATGAGCGTGCCGACGCCCTCGTTGGAGAACACCTCGGCGAGCAGGCCGTCGAGCTCGCGGCCGTCGAGCAAATGGATGCGCGGGACGCCGTTCGAGATCGCCGCCACCGCGTGCGCGGCCTTGCTGCGCATCGGCTCGTTGATCGACTCCGGCTTGGTCTCGATGACCTTGCGGAGCGTGTCGAAGGAAATGTCGTGCTGCAGCTGGCCGTTGATCTCGAGGCCGAGGTGCGGCGAGAAGTAGACGATCTTCGAGGCCTGCAGGGCCTCGGCGAGCTCGGCGGCGAGCAGGTCGGAGTTGACGCGCAGCGGGCGGCCGTCGCGGTCGAAGCCGATCGGGCTGACCACCGGGACCACCTGCGAGCTGATGAGCTGCTGGATGAACTCGCGGTCGACGCGGTCGACGCGGCCGGTGAACTGGTGGTCGACGCCGCGCAGGACGCCGAGCGGCATGGCGCGGATGGAATTGGTCAGGGCGGCCTTCAGGCCGTTGGCGGTCAGGCCCTCGATGACGAGGTGCGTGACGCGGGCCGAGGCGCGGATGGCGAGGTCGAGGGTGGGGGCGTCGGTCACGCCGGTGCCCGCGGAGTCGGTGATGGCCACGCTGCGCAGCTTCGCGAGCTCCTCGATCTGCTGGCCGATGCCGTGCACGAGCACGACCTTGATGCCGAGCGAGCGGAGCACCGCCACGTCGGTGATGAGGTTGGCGAAGTTGTCGTCGGCCACGATGCTCCCGTCGAGGGCGATCACGAAGATCTGCCCCTGGAAGCGCGGCACGTACTTCAGGATGCCGCGCAGGTCGGTGGGTTTGATGTCGGAGCCGTTGCTCATCGGTGGTGCGCCTTAATCAGGCATCGCGCCCCGGTCGTCAATGGGGATTCGTGTGACGCAGGGCGTCGCGGAAATTCCAAGCACAGATATCAGGCAATCGATCAAAGCGCATTCGTAACGTGTCATTCTGAGCGGAGCGAAGAATCCAGCGGGTGTCATGCCAGCCGGCGCTCAAGTCGTTCCACTCCGGATTGACGGCTTCAGTCAGCCCGAGTTTTCGTTTGCGCAGCCACCCCTTGATTTGCTTTTCGCGGGAAATCGCGCGGTCGATGTTTCGGAATTCCTCAAGATGGACGAGCAGGTCGACGCCATGTTTCTTTGTGAATCCTTCAACCAGCTGATTCTTGTGCTGCCACATCCGGCGGCGGATCGAATTGGTGACGCCAACGTAGAGTGTGCCGTTGCGCCTGCTGGCGAGAATATACACCCAGTACGAACGAAAGGAGGTGTTGGCGGGCATGGTGCTGGATTCTTCGCTGCGCTCAGAATGACACGCTGCGAGACTATGCCCGTAGCTCGATTTATGGCTCTGGCCGCCGCCCGGCGCAATCCATGCTTATCTGACGTCGAAACTCCACGCGGCGGCGGGCGCGAGCGACACGATCCGCACGGTGTAGCGGCCGGCGGGCAGGTTGGCGGTGGAGAAGGTCGCGCAGTAGTTCGAGTCGTCCCAGCGGGCCATCAGCTCCCTGCCCGGGAGGTTCTCGAGGCTGGGGATGAGCACGAGCTCGTGGTCGCGCCGGTAGAGGTTGAGGTCGCCGACCTGCGCCTTCTGGCTGGGGATGCCCACGGTGAAGTAGATCGTGTAGTCGAGGCCGTGGGGCACGCTGGCCGGCGCGGCGGCGCGGTCGATGGTGGCGACGAGTTTCGGTTTCTCGGCGAACTTCGACTCGAGGTCGGGGCCGAGCCCGGCGATCTCGCGCTTGATGACGGCGGTCGCCTCGCCGGCGTCGGGCTTCTCGACCGGGCGGCGCGTCTCGAGCGGGATCTTGTGCCAGCCGGCGGCGAGGAGGCGCGCGGTCGTGGCGCGGTCCTGGGCGTCCTGGTACGGGCGGTAGGCCGGGCCCTTCTTGCGGAAGTAGACGTTGACCACGGTGTAGACCGCCATGAACAGCACGATCGCGAGCACGACCCACTTCATGGGCCAGGGCTTGGGCGTCGGTTTGCGGGCGGCGGACACGGTGCGGACTTATTGCGAGGGCGGGGCGGGAGCACAAGCCGGGTTTGCGGCCGGAAGGGGAATCGTGAAATCGGGCATCTAAAAATGCCCGGGCCCGGCTTTTGCGATTTTCGATTTTAGATGCCCGCTTTACGACCCTGTCGCTTCGCTCGGTACACGATTTCTGTATCGGGAGACGCCCGCAAAAACCATTGCACGCTTCCGGCCGGGCTGCTCTCGTGTCGGGCTCACATGAAGTATTGGTCGCAGACATTCATTCCCACGCTCAAGGAAAGCCCCGCCGACGCCGAGATCGCTTCGCACAAGCTCCTGCTCCGGGCCGGCCTGATCCGCAAGCTGGCGGGCGGGTTGTACACCTTCCTGCCGTCGGGCCTGCGCGTCTTCCAGAAGGTCAGCCAGCTCTGCCGCGAGGAAATGGACCGCGCCGGCGCCATCGAGCTGGCCATGCCGTTCATCCACCCGGCCGAGACGTGGCAGCAAGGCCCGCGCTGGGCCGCGGCGCGCGAGATCATGTACCGCGTCGACCACGCCGGCGCCGGCAAGGGCCGCGCCAAGGAACCCGAGTACGTGCTCGGCCCGACGCACGAGGAGATCATCACGCCGCTGGTGAAGGCCGAGATCACCAGCTACCGCGACCTGCCCAAGAATTTCTACCAGATCGGCACCAAGTTCCGGAACGAGATCCGCCCGCGCTACGGGCTGATGCGCGCCCGCGAGTTCGTGATGAAGGACGCCTACAGCTTCGACGTGGACGACGCGGCCGCCATCGTCAGCTACAACAAGATGAAGGCCGCCTACACGGCGTTCTTCACGCGCTGCGGCCTGAAGACCATCGCGGTCGAGGCCGACACCGGCGTGATGGGCGGCAACTTCTCGCACGAGTTCATGGTCCCGGCCCCGGTCGGCGACGACGACGTGGTGTACTGCGAGCAGAGCGGCTACAGCGCCAACCGCGAGAAGGCCACCAGCGGCCTCGTGCCGAAGGACCTCGCCGACGCCGCGCCCGCGGGCGCGCTCGAGGAGTTTTCCACGCCCGGCATCGTGACGATCGCCGCGCTCGCCGCCGCGCCGTACAGCGTGCCGGCCGACAGGCAGTTCAAGACCCTCGTCTACCTCGGCGACGGCAAGCCCTTCCTCGTCGTCCTGCGCGGCTGCGACGACCTCGAGGAGGCGAAGCTCGGCGTGCTCGGCTTCCAGCTGGTGCGTCCGGCCACCGCCGAGGAGATCGAGCCGGTGATGGGGGCGAAGCCCGGCAGCCTCGGCACGGTCAGGGGCACGATCAAAAATCCCGCCGCGCTGGCCGGCATCTTCGCCGACCACGCGATCCGCCTCATCGGCAACGGCACGACCGGCGCGAACAAGGACGGCGTCCACCTGCGCAACGTGAACGTGACCCGCGACCTCGCGGTCACGAAGTTCGGCGACTTCCGCGCCGTGCGCGCGGGCGAGCCCGACGTGAAGTCCGGCCAGCCGCTCAAGATCGAGCGCGCCATCGAGGTCGGCCACGTCTTCATCCTCGGCACGAAGTATTCCGAGAAATTCGGCGTCACCTACATGGACGACCAGAAGCAGTCGCACCTGATGGTGATGGGCTGCTACGGCATCGGCATCAGCCGCACCCTGCAGGCCGTCGTCGAGCAGAGCAACGACGCCGACGGCATCATCTGGCCCTGGAACGTCGCCCCATGGCAGGTCATCGTGGTCAACCTCGACCCGCAGGACCCCGCGGCGACCGGGCTCTGCGCGAAGCTCGCGACCGCCGCCGAGGCGGCCGGAGCCGACGTGCTGATCGACGACCGCGCCGAGCGCCCGGGCGTCAAGTTCAAGGACGCCGACCTCATCGGCATCCCGCTCCGCCTCACCGTGGGCGGCAAGGGGCTCAAGGAGGGCGTCTTCGAATTAAAGTGGCGCAAGGCGAAGGAAGTGAGCAAGATTCCGGTCGCCGAAGCCGGTTCCGCCGTCGCCAAAGCGGTGCGCGAGGCGGCGGATGAAGCAGGCAATTGGGGAACACAGCCAAATACTTGATGACCGGTCATTGCGAGGAGCATAGCGACGAAGCAATCCAGCTGGATGGATCGCCACGCCTGCTGCCGCAGGCTCGCGCTGACAGTTTTGAAATTGCGGCGGCTTCCCGGGAAAAAGCGCAACCGGCCCCGGTGCAAAAACCGCAGCCGAAGCTGAACGAGGTGTGGCGGCTCGTGGTGCTCGACGACCCGAACCGCATGTCGTATGTGGTGATGGTGCTGCGCCGCGTGCTGGGTTTCGAGGAGGCGCGGGCCCGCAAGCACATGCTGGAGATCCACGAGACCGGCCGGTCGATCGTGTGGAGCGGCACCCGCGAGCAGGCCGAGGCCTACATGTTCGCCCTCCAGCAATGGCACCTGACGGCGATCATCCAGGCCGATGAGGTGTAATGGCATTTGCTTTTCCGTCATCGCGAGCCCGGCGCAGCCGGGCGTGGCGACCCAGCTGACAGGATTGCTTCGCCGTTCGCTTCACGAACGCCTCGCAATGACAAATCGGGGAGCAGGCAAATGAAGCAGGTTGAGATCCGCCTGAACATCACGGCCGTCGCGCCGCTGCTGGACGTGATCAAGCTCGCGGCCGACGACCTGCGCTCGACCCTCGCCATCCGCGCGAACTTTCCCGAGGAGGACACGGAATTCATCGAGACCTGGACGCAGGAGCTGATGGCGGCGCAGAACAGCGACGTGCGCGAGCTGCTCGGGCTCTTCGACTCGGAATTCTTCGCCGACGGCGCGATCTCGATCGACTCGGCCAACTGCGAGTCGCTGCTGCGCGGCTGCGCCGCGCTGCGCATTCGCATCTGCCACCGCTGGCTGGGCGAACTGCCGGCCGAGATCATCGAGGACGAGGACGCGCCGCTGGCCGCGATTCCGGCCGAGGTCCGGCTGCCCTTCGCGGCCTACACCTTCCTCGACCAGATCCAGAAGATCATCATCGAGCACCTCGACCCGGCGGAAGTCGCCGGCGAGGGCGAGCCGGAGATCTGAGCGGCCGGCCGGCGTTGCCGGTCGCAACGTCCAACGCCCAACATCGAACGTTCAACGTTCAATGCAGAAGATCGCCTTGGGAATATTGCGCACGGACGTGGGCCCGCAGATGGCGGAAGGAAAGCTAAATTTTCCGTGGCGGGATTCCCGTTTGACGGAAGGGGCCGGTCGCGTACGGTCATCGCCGACACCCTGTAGTGTTCGAGGTGCCCTATTACACGCTCTTTGCCTTTGTAAACATTTGGGAGCTGCTGACAGCCGAGTGGATGCCAGGCCGTAAACCGGAAGGCAGAAACAAGGCGGGCGGCGCCCACCTTTAACATAAAAAGGACATGAGCCTTTGGGCGCACGGCACAAACGGGGTGTCACTAATTTCCTGACGATGGACCGGCTGCCTTACTACCACATCCTGCACCTGCTTTCGCTGATCGTGCTGACGGCACAGACGTTCATGGCGTTCGCGAATCCGCTGCCGGAAAATCGCCAGCGCACGCTGATGATCACCGGCATCGCGTCGCTGCTGATGCTCGCGAGCGGTTTCGGCATGATCCACCTGCTGCAGATCCCGTACAGCAGCGGCTGGCTCATCGTGAAGATGATCTGCTGGCTTTTCCTGTCCGGCCTGGCCGGCATCGCCTACCGCAAGGCGCACTTGCGCGGCGCGCTGAGCGTCGCGGCGCTGGGCCTGGTCACCGTGGCCCTGTTCATGGTGTACCTGAAGCCGTTTTGAGCTTCCCGGCCTTCGTCATCCTGGGCGCAGCGAAGAATCCAGCTTCCCGGCCGTTGACGTTTTTCGTTCTGGATCCTTCGCTACGCTCAGGATGACAGGCGAAAGCAACGGATCCCTCTGCGGCCTCTGGGTCGACGACCACGGCACGGCGCACACCTGCCATGCGACGCCGGACGGCGGCCGGCGCGAGCAGCGCGACGAGTTCCGGCCCTTTGCGTGGCTGGGCGCGAAGGTCGAGCATCCCGGTGTGGCGTACGAGGCGCTGAAGGGCGAGGGGGCCTTCCCGTGGCTGGCGCACGCCGAGTCGCTCGGCCTGTTCGACGAATTCTTCAAGGCCGTGCGCGACGGCGCGCCGATCGACGTGGTCAAACCCTACGAAAGCCAGTGGCTGCTCCAGCGCCGGGGGCGGCTGTACGCCGACCTGCACTTCTCGCAGCTCCGCCGCTGCCAGCTCGACATCGAGACCGGCGCGGCGGAATCCGGCGCCTTCAGCGACGCCCGCAACCCCGGCGACCGCGTCCTGGCCATCGGCCTGCAGTGCGGCGACCGCCGCGAGCTGCTCACGCTCGGCGAGGAAACCGACGCCGGCGAAAAGCGCCTGTTGCTGGCGTTCAACGAGACGCTGCGCGCCATGGATCCCGACCTCATCGAGGGCCACAACCTCTTCAAGTTCGACCTCGATTACCTGCGCCAGCGCAGCAAGCGCCACAAGGTGCCCTGCGCGTGGGGCCGGTTCGGGTTGAACGCGGAGTTCCGCAACAGCCGGATGAAGGTGGCGGAGCGCTGGATCGACTTCCCGCGCTGCGACGTGCCCGGCCGCGCGGTCGCCGACACCTACCTGCTGGTGCAGGTCTACGACATCACCGCGCGCGAGATGACCAGCTACGGCCTGAAGGACTCCGCGGTCTACTTCGGCATCACGCCGGAATCGGGCGAGGGCCGCACGTACATCGACGGGGCGAAGATCCAGGACGCCTTCCGCGGCAACCGGGAAGAGTTCCTGGCCTACCTTGCCGACGACCTGCGCGAGACCAAGGGCCTCGCCGAGGTGCTGCTGCCGACCTACTTCGAGCAGGCGCGCGCCTTCCCGCTGCTGCTGCAGGAGGCGGCACTGCGCGGCACCGCCGGCAAGATCGACCTGCTCTTCCTCGAGGAATACTACCACGCGCGCGCCGCCTGCCCGGCGCCGCTCGGCGAGATCGCCACCTTCGAGGGCGGCTTCACGCGCAGCTTCCAGGAAGGGGTGTTCAAGCACGTGCTGCACTTCGACGTGGCCTCGCTCTACCCGAGCCTGCT
>CAYZSN010000078.1:0-13187 GCA_964481095.1 uncultured Oleiharenicola sp.
GCCGCCAGCGCCGCCAGCGCTTGCCGGGGCGCGTCCGGTTGTGACGGCGGGCGCGCCCGCCTTTCCGCAGCGGGTGCTGCCGCACCAGTTGGCAAAGCATCCGGATCAAATTCGCGCGGTCAAAAATGATCCGGCCTGGGAGGACGTGCTGCCCGCGGGGCGCGATGATCCCATCGAGTACGGCTTGTGGTGGCACGAGACCATGGAGTTCATGCCGTGGACGAAATCCGCAGCGGAACGGCAGGGCCACCTTGAGTCCGCGCTGGCGGCCGCCCGGGCCAGGGGTTTTGCCGCGCGGGCCGTCCGGGAGCTTGAGCTTTTGCAGGGCAGCGTCGTCTGGCGTGATTTCATCTCGGGCCAGTGGCGTATTTTTGCGGAGCTGGGTGTGATGGCTCCGCTGGGCGGGCTGACGTGGGTGGATGGCATCATCGATCTGGTCGCGGAGCGCAGCGGATCGACCGAGTTGCTGGTGATCGATTGGAAAACCAACGCGCGCCGGAAGGATGAAACCGTGCCGGAGCTGCTTCGGCGCTTGACGGATGAATACACTCCGCAACTGACCGCCTACGGATCCTGCCTGGGCCGGTTGTTTCCGCAGCATCAGGTCAGTCTGGGGATCTATGCGACCAGCAGTGGCACGTTGGCCACTGTTCCGCGCTAGCAAGCCCACGGGAAAAGTCTTTACAGCCCACTTTGGAAACCGCACGTTCGCCGACCTAAAACCACTTTCACCATGGGAAATCTCAAGAAGAAGCGCCGTCTCAAGATGTCGAAGCACAAACGCCGGAAGCGCCTTAAGGCGAACCGCCATAAAAAGCGTACGTGGCAAAAGTAAAAATCGGCTGCTTTCAGCTCTTTCAAAGTGTAAAACCCGCCTTTTTCGGCGGGTTTTTGCG
Source organism: uncultured Oleiharenicola sp. (assembly GCA_964481095.1). Taxonomy (GTDB): domain Bacteria; phylum Verrucomicrobiota; class Verrucomicrobiia; order Opitutales; family Opitutaceae; genus Lacunisphaera. The sequence goes on from CAYZSN010000078.1 coordinate 897, forward strand.
TTTTTAATGCTGATATCCCACAAGTAAAACATAAGGGAAACTGTTGGCTTTGTTCATCAAGGTTATGGTTTTGCACTTGTCAGGTGGGTAAGTGCCCCATATCCAGCACGTCCTGAAAATCACCAAGGAGTAGGAAATAGTCCGCAGTGGTTTTCAGAAATTCTCCTAACCAGCACCCACCACCCCCAGCCCCCCGCATGCTTTTCGCAAAAAAGTCCAAGGGATTTTGCGTCGAAATCGGCGAGCACGCCACGCTCATCGCGCGGCTTACTCAGCCCGAGGCGCCGTTTATTGTTGAAGAGCTTAAGGAGCTTCCGTCGAGCGATACGGATGGCTTGATTGCCTGGATCAAAGGCTCCGATGGCAAGGGCGGCACCGGCTACGCCCATGCGACTTGCGGCGTTTATCCGTCGAAGAGAATTGTTCGGCGCCACACACTGGACCTGAAGCGCGCCAAGGATCCGGCTTATTTTAACGAGGTGTACAGCCAGCAATTCCGCATCGAGCCCGAGAAGTATACCGTGAGGGCTCTGAATCCGGATGATGGCAGCGAGTACGACCAGACGAAGGCCACGCAGAAAGAAGTGCTTTTCACCGGCCTGCCTTCCGACGACATCATCGCCCTGCAGGACAAACTTCTCGAGCAAGGCATTTACCCCGAGCGCCTGGAACTCGGCAGCCTCGCAACCTTGGGCGGAATGGTCAGTTACCTGAAATTCAAGCAGAGCAAGACGCCCGTGCTGCTGCTGGAGATCGGCCAGGAGACCACCCAGAGCTTCATCCTAAGTTCGGAAGGCGTTGATATCTCCCGCCCCATCCCAAGCGGCATTGCGGCCATGATCCCGGTGGTGCAGAAGGAACTCGGCCTGAAGGACGAGGAGTCGGCCAAAAAGCTTTTCTACTCCAATACCTTTGATTTCACGAGCATGGGCGGCGCCTTGGTGAAAAAGCTCCTCAAGGAATTGCAGTCCTCGATCGGCTTTTACGAGGTGCAGACCGGCCAATCGATCGGCAATGTCATCTGCACACAGCTCCCCGCCAGCCTGTCCTGGCTCGGGACCACGATGGCCGGCTCGCTGAGCGTTCCGCCCCTGAAGCTCGAATTGCTGCCCTGGCTCGAATCGCAAAACATCAAGCTGGCCGACGGCGTGACCTTGGGGCAACCCGAGGAACGCTGGTTCGGTTTGTTTTCACTCCTGGCTTCCCACCAAAATGCTGTCCCTGACGAAAAAAAGTGACGCCCAGCCGGTAGCGGCTCCGCCCTGGCACACCAATTTCCGCAACTTTGAACGGTTGCCGGACACGAAGGTCGTTCGCACCACCTTTTTCATCAACACCGCGGCCATCGCCATCGCTGCCAGCATGCTGCTCTGGCTGGCTTCGCGCGAATACACGAACAAGAGCCTGCAGGACCAGATTGTCGCGGCCAAGGGTCAGATCGAGGCCAACACCAAGCAAAATGCCGAGGCGCTCCGGCTCTCGAAAATCTTCTTGGACGAGCAGAAGAAGCTCGAGGAGGCTGCCGCCTTCAACAAGTCGTCCATCACGGTCCTGGAATTTGTCGACCTGCTGGCCCAGACGATGCCCAAGGAAATCATCATCGATTCCGCCGAGGCTCGCTTTTCCGACCCCAAGAATTCCGGATTTCAAATCCGTGGTCGCGTGGCCGGCAGCCCGGACCAGGCCAGCGGTCTCGCGTCGAACTATGTCGATCTGCTGCGCACCAATCCGCGGATCAGCGCCGTGTTTGACCCTGTCACGCTGAATCGCATCGATCGGGATGTGAACGGCACCTTCATGAATTTCGATATTTCGTTCACTCTGAAACCGGAGAAGAAATAACATGACCGGCGCCGATCTTACAGCGATTCTGAAGAAGCATCCCTTGGGCGTGGTCTGCGGCCTTGTCACCGTGGTTTGCGGGGTGCTGCTTTACACCCGTGCCAGCAACATCACCGCCAGCCAGGCCGAGCTGGAAGCCCGGACCACGGAAGCGAACAAGATGATCGCGAATGTCCGGAATTCGACTGGCTTGGCCGAGCAGGTCGCCGAAATCCAGGAGCAGCGCAAGGAACTGGAAGGCCGGCTGCTGAAGCCCGGCCAGCTGGCCGTCAATCTGCAATACTTCTACAAGCTCGAGGCCGAAACCGGCGTGAAGCTCACCGGCGATCCGCGGCAGAGCAACGTGGGCCGGAGCAGCAAGGCGTACATCGGCATTCCGTTCGCGGTTTCCGTGCAGGGTTCATATCCGCAGCTGGTGAATTTCCTCGGGCGGCTGCAGAACGGCCGGCACTTCTGCCGAATCAATACCGCCAATTTCATCAAGAGTGCCGGCGCGGAAGGCGCCGGCAGCGAGGGCGAAATGACCCTCTCCCTGAACCTCGAACTTCTCGGACAACAATGACACCCTTCACCCAAGCCAAGATCGGCACATTGACCTCCCTGCTGGTGGCAACGCTGGCGTTCCCGGGGCGCGCTTCGGCGGAGGATGTGCCCAGCCCGACCAAGCGCACCGAGGTGCTTGCCGCCGCCAGGACCTTCCTGGCGGTCAAGGAAACGTCGACGACGATCAAGGACCCGTTCCACTCCGAAGCTTTCGCGGAGACGATCGCGACCAACACCGGCGCGACCACGACCAAGGCAGCGGATCCGGCGGCCCCGCGCGTGCAGGCGGGCCCCCGGACCAATCGCGACCTGCTCCAAGCCATCGCCACGAGCCTCAGGCCGCGCTATCTGGAACTCGGCGGACAACCCATTCTCTTCTTCGGTCAAAAGCGGGTCAAAGCCGGAGACTCGATGACAATTAACTTTGAAGGCTCCGACTACGCCCTAGAAATCGTTTCCATCGAAAAACCCAATTTTACCCTCCGGTTGAACCGGGACGAATTCACTCGGCCCATTAAATAAGGACGAACTATGAGCACACGCACCATCCTAACCGCGCTCCTTGCCACGGCACTGACCATGCCGGCCCTGGCCCAGGAGACTTCCCCCACGGCGGCCGCACCTGCTGCGGCCCCGGCCCCGGCTCCGGCCCCCGCCCCCGCTGCGACCGTGCAAGGCTCCGAGCCGGCTGCCAGCTCGGTAAGCCGTGACAAGGATACCCTTTCCGTGGATTTCCCGGACGAGGATATCAAAACCATCCTCCGCAACGTGGCCGACCTGTTCGAGCTCAACCTCGTTGTGCCCGACACCCTGACCGGCAAGACATCGATCAAACTGCGCGACGTCTCCTGGCGGCAGATCTTCCAAGTGGTGCTCAGCCCCGTCGGCTACACCTACATCGAGGAAGGTAACATCATCAAGATCGTCAGCAACGAGTCCCTCCAGCAGGAGCCCGGCGCGACCGAGGTCTTCATCCTCAACAACGCCAAGGCGGCCGACATCAAGCCCACCGTCGACGGACTTGTTGATGCCGCCACCGGCGGCAAGATCGTGATCGACAACCGCAGCAATGCGCTGGTGATCACGGAACGCCCCTCCCGGATGGGCCGCATTCGCACCATCATCGAGCAACTCGACAAGGCGACCGACCAGGTGATGATCGAATCCAAGTTTGTCGAGGTCACCGATCGCGACGTGCGCAACATCGGTGTCAACTGGGCCTCGCTCCAGGGCATGCAGCTTGGCGTCGGCAAGATCGAGCAGACTTGGAACCGCAGCCGCGACCAGACGCACACGAGCACGAACGGTGAAGCCATCACCTACGACACGAACCCGGCCAACATCAGTTCGGCGAACGGTGCGTTCGCCCCGGCGACCATCAACCTGGCAAATGGCACGGTCTCCAACCTGCCTCCGACCGTTCCGGCGAGCACCAGCGTTTCGGGATTCGTCCCGGCGGTCCCGGGTGTTCCCCAAGTCGACGCCATCGGTAATCCCGGCGATCCGGGTTATATCGCGGCTGTCCCGGCGGTTCCCGGCACTCCGGCCACTTATACCTCCCTGAACACCTTCACGGGGCTGGAGAGCCTGATCAATGGCGGTTCCACTTCGCGCATCGCATCCGCGGTCTTCTCGGCGTCTGACTTCAATGTCATCATCTCGGCGCTCAAGACGCAGAACAACACCAAGATCGTTTCCAACCCGACGGTGGTGACGCTCAACAACACCGAGGCGGTCCTCAACATCGGCCAGGAATTCCCGATTCCGAGCTATACCTACAACGCTGAGCGTGGCAGCTTCGAAGTGTCGGGCTTCCAGTACAAGCCGATCGGCATCATCCTGAAGGTGACCCCGCAGGTCAACGGCCGCGGCGTGATCAAGCTGACCCTCGAACCCGAAGTGAGCCAGCAGAACGGCTCGACCTCCTTCGGTGGCGCGGGCGGCGCCTCCATCCCAATCATCGCGACCCGCAAGGCCAAGACGAACGTTTCGCTCAAGGACGGTTACACCATGGGCATCGGCGGCCTGATCACCTCGTCGCAGGACCACGGTGGCACCAAGGTGCCGGTGCTGGGCAGCATCCCGGTTCTCGGCCGCCTTTTCTCCTCGAAGAACGTCAACGACTCGGTGACCAACCTCCTGATCTTCATCACCGCCAAGACAGTGAGCGCCGATGGCGCCTCGCCGGAAGAGGTGTTTGACCCGCGCGCGGTCAGTGCCGTGGGCATGGGGCGTGAAGACCTGCCGGGCTTCCGCGCCGCCAAGGGCACGGACATGTTCGCCAATCCGGTCAACTTCGACAAAAAATAAGGCGCACTGCCAGCCAGCTTCCAGACCGGCGGATTCTTCCGCCGGTCTTTTTTTTGGCGAAAGGCAGGGCGGAATGCCGCCGGGCGCGATTGCACTATTTGTTAGCCATCATTGCGGTCGTGCGCAGACTGCGACTGATGCCCACCGAGCCAATCGCTGCCCGTTCCTCATCCGCGGCTGATGTGCCTGTCCTCGACCTGTTCCAGCGGGTGAGCCCGCACGTGATGGCATTGGACCGGTTCATGCGGGAGCAGGTTGACCAGTTCGAACCCGAGATTCGCGCCATGGCGGCCTATTGCCTGGACACGACCGGTAAGCGTCTGCGTCCCACCATGGTGTTTATCGCGGGCTGGAAAGGTGACGGGATGGTCGCGGAAGAGCTGGTTCGCGCGGCCGGGGTGGTGGAGATGGTCCACCTGGCCACCCTCGTCCATGATGACATCATGGATCGCGCCGAGCTGCGCCGGAGCCGGCGGACGGCGGCCCGCGAATTCGGTCCCGACGCCGCGGTGCTGCTCGGCGACGCGCTGTTCTCGCAGGCGCTGCACATTGCGTCACAGTTTCAGACCACGGAAGTCTGCCGCTTGGTGTCGGAATCGACCCGCAAGGTCTGCTCCGGGGAAATCATGCAGACCCTCCGCCGGCGGGATCTCAACATTTCCCTCGAGGAATACCGCCGCATGATCGATTTGAAAACCGCCGAGCTGTTCCGGGTTTCCTGTTACCTGGGCGCCGCGCTTTCCCAATACGAGCCGGCGTTCGCCCGGGCGGCGGACGGTTTCGGGCATCACCTTGGCATCGCCTACCAGATCTATGACGACTTGGTGGATTTCCTCGGGGAGGAAAAACACATCGGCAAAACCCTTGGAACCGACCTGGCCACGGGCAAGCTCACGTTGCCGCTGATGCTGCTGCTGCAGAAAATACCGGTAGCGGAGCGCGCCACGATTGTGAGCGCACTGCAGCAGGGGCGATCGCCCGGGCTGGCGACCAGCAAGCAACGGATGGCGGAGCTGGGCATTGCAACGGAAGTCATGCAAGCCATTGACGACGAATTGGCCGCAGCCAGCGGCATGCTGGATCCCCACGCTTCTCTGCCGCCGGTCGCTTTGATGCGGCAGCTTTGTGTCATGCTGAAGAAACAGGTGACGGCGCTGTCCGGCGCGCGGGTTTCACAATAAAATGCGTTTGCGTGGTTCGCTCGCACCAATAACGTGTCGATTCGCACGATGAATCTGGCGAAAGTCTTTGCCAAGACAGCCATAACCACCCCTGAACGCCAGCAGGAGGCCGATGCTGACTTTGTGATCGTGCGCCAGGTGCAGGCGGGGGATGTGGCGGCCTTTGACCGGCTCATTGTGAAATACCGCGAACGGGTCTTTGGTGTCATTTACAACCTCGCCGCCAACCGGGAGGACGCTTCCGACCTCACTCAGGAAACCTTCATCAAGGCCTTCCAAGCCATCAATCGGTTCCAAGGCAATTGCTCGTTCTTCACCTGGCTCTACAAGATCGCGGTGAACACCAGCCTGAGTCACTTGCGCAAGAACCGCATGCGGAGCTTCTTTAGCCTGGAAAAAATCAATGAAGAGGGTGGAAGCACGGAAGTAATTGATAAATTGACGGATAGAAAGGGTGCTGACCGCGATGCCTACCTGCGTGAGCTCCAGGAAAAATTGAACGAAGCGATGCAAAAATTGTCTATCCCCCACAGAACAGTGATCACCCTATTCGAAATCGATGGCCTCAGTCACTCCGAGATAGCCGAAATCATGGGCTGTTCCGAAGGCACCGTCCGTTCCCGCCTCCACTACGCCAAGCAATTCCTGCAGGGTGAGCTTGGCCAATACCTACGCCCATGATTCCTCCCGAACAAAAACCCAACGTCAGCCTTGAGGACTTGCTGCGGTTGAAGCGGGCCGAGCGCCCCAACCCGGAATTCTGGACGAATTTTGAGCGCGAGCTGCGCCAGAAGCAGCTGACTGCGCTCGTGCAAAAGCGCCGCTGGTGGCACGAACTCCCGATGGCGCTGAGCCGCCGCGTCTATGTGCCGGCCGGCGCCGCCGCGGTTCTGGCCTTCACGCTGGTCACGGTTCGCTACTCCGCGCCCCTATCGGTGGTGCAGGTGGAGAACACCGCGCCGAAAATCGTCGCCGCGGATTCGGCGGTGCAAGTCCTTCCCGTCACCGAGGTCAGTTTGTCGGAGCGCCCGCGCGCGCATTACGAGGAACCGGTGGCACCGACGGTTGAGGCGCGCCGTGAATCCGTGCCGGTGGCCATTGCGGCCAAGGCCGAGACTACGGACATGGTCGGGCTGCTGCCGATGCAGGCGGCCAACCAGCCGGTGGAAACGCCTTCAGCCCGTTCGATCGCGGCCAATCTCGCGAAGATTGAGCAGGACGAACCGGAACTGGCAAATGCCGTGATGGGCAGCCGGCTCAGCGGTCCGGCGCGCGTGCAGACCGTGGCAGCCACGCAGAATGACGCGCCATCCGATTCTTCGCGGAAGTACCAGCTCATCGCCCGTTACGCGGATCATTCGCTCAGCCCGGAGCCCGTGGCGCCTGCCTTGGTCCGCGAACGCATCGCCCGCCGCCTGGGCGACGACATTACCGAACGCATCAGCCGCATCGGCGTGGAAGGCAGCCGCGTTTCGCTGAAATTCTGATCTTCGCCAGCGCTGGTTTGCAACGGCCCGCCTTTCCGGCGGGCTTTTTATTTCTCGGCCACGCAGATGCCGCAGGTGTCGTTGAAGAAATCGTGCCCCTTGTCGTCCACGATGATGAACGCGGGAAAATCCCGCACCTCGATCTTCCAGACCGCCTCCATGCCGAGCTCGGGAAACTCCAGCACCTCGACCTTCCTGATGTTTTCCTGGGCGAGGATGGCTGCGGGGCCGCCAATGCTCCCGAGATAAAACCCGCCGTGCTTCCGGCATGAGTCGGTCACGGCCTTGCTGCGGTTGCCCTTGGCCAGCATGACCAGCGAGCCGCCGGCGGCCTGAAAGGGTTCCACATAACTGTCCATGCGCCCGGCGGTGGTCGGCCCGAACGAGCCGGCGGCGTACCCGGCGGGCGTCTTGGCCGGACCCGCATAATAAACCGGGTGATTGCGGAAATAATCGGGCAGGCCCTGGCCGGCATCCAGCCGTTCTTTCAGCTTCGCGTGGGCGATGTCGCGGGCGACGATGACCGGGCCGGTGAGCGAGACGCGCGTGGTCACGGGGTGCTTCGCGAGCTCGGCGAGCACCTCCTTCATGGGCCGGTTCAGGTCCACGCGCACGAAGTGCTCGTCCTTGAAGGTGCGCAGCTCGGTGGGAATGAAGCGCCCGGGATTGGTCTCCATCTGCTCGAGGAACACGCCGTCGCGGGTGATCTTCGCCTTGATGTTGCGGTCCGCGCTGCACGAAACGCCCAGGCCCACCGGGCAGCTGGCGCCGTGGCGGGGCAGGCGGATGACGCGTACGTCGAGGGCGAAATACTTCCCGCCGAACTGGGCGCCGACCTTGGCCTCCTGCGCCAGCTTCAGCACCTCCGCCTCCATCGCGACGTCGCGGAACGCCCGGCCGTGTTCGTTGCCACTGGTCGGCAGCGCATCGAGGTATTTCGTCGTGGCAAGCTTGAGGGTCTTCATGCACGCCTCGGCGCTCGTGCCGCCGATCACAAAGACCAGGTGGTAGGGCGGGCAGGCGGACGTGCCGAGCAGCAGCATTTTCTCGGCGAAGAATTTCGCCAGGCTCCTGGGATTGAGCAGGGCCTTGGTCTCCTGGAAAAGGAACAGCTTGTTGGCCGAGCCGCCGCCCTTGGCCACGAAGAGGAACTCGTACTGCGCGCCCTCGGTCGCGTGCAGGTCGATCTGCGCGGGCAGGTTGGTGCCCGTGTTGGTCTCTTTGAAGAGGTCGAGCGGGGCGACCTGCGAATAACGCAGGTTCTCCTTCGTGTAGCATTCATAGACGCCGCGGGAGAGATGCTCGGCGTCATTCGCGCCGGTCCACACCTGCTGGCCCTTCTTGGCGAAGATGGAGCAGGTGCCGGTGTCCTGGCACATCGGCAGGATGCCGCGCGCGGCGATCTCCGCGTTCTTCAGCAGCGTCAGCGCCACGTAGCGGTCGTTGGCCGAGGCCCCGGGATCCTGCAGGATGGCCGCAACCTGCTGGAGGTGCTTCGGGCGCAGGAAAAAATTAGTGTCGTGGAACGCCTCGCGCGCGAGGTAGGCGAGGGTCTCCGGGGCCACCTTGAGGATCTCCCTGCCCTCGAAGTTTGCCGTGGAGACGCCGTCCTTGGTCAGCAGCCGGTATTCGGTCTCGTCGGCGCCCAGCGGCAGCGGATCCTGGTAGACAAACGGCGGGGTGGGCATGCGGGCAGGCTGGGGAAAAAAAATTCCGGCGCAATCCCGCCTTGCGCCCATGGCCGCCGGCTAACGATCCAGGTCCAGGGCTACAGGATCTTCAGCTTGGGCAGGTCCTGCACGTCGATGTAGCCGGCCGGGCGGCCCTTCGCGTCGAGCGCGAACAGGTCGGAAATTTTGAACTGCTGGAAAAGCTTCAGCGCTTCCACGGCGAGGGCGTCCGCGGCCACGGTCTTGCCGCCGGTGGTCATGAACTCCTTCACCGGTTTGTTGAGGAAACCGGCGCCACCGTTCAGCGCGCTGCGGCGGAAGTCGCCGTCGGTGAAAATGCCCGCGAGCCGGCCCTTGCCGTCCACCAATGCGACCGCGCCGGCCTTGGCCTTCGTCATGGCGAAGATCGCCCCCTGCACCGTCGTCTTCGTCTCCTTGAGCACCGGGCAGTTTTCGCCGGTGCGCATGATGTCCTTCACGCGCAGCAGCAGCGTCATGCCCAGCGTGCCCGCCGGATGGTATTTGGCGAAGTCCTCGCGCGTGAGGCCGCGGGTTTCGAGCAGCACCATGGCCAGCGCGTCGCCGAGGGCCAGCGCCGCGGTCGTGCTCGCGGTCGGCGCGAGGGCGAGGGGACAGGCCTCGCGCGGCGCCGCGTAGACCAGCCGGTAATCGCTGCCGTGCGCCAGTTCGCTGTCGGCCGCGCCGGTCAGGGCCACGGTCTGGAGGCCGAATTTCTCAAACAGCGGAAGCAGGCGCAGCATCTCCCCGGTGGCGCCGCTGTTGCTCAGCAGAATGGCGAGGTCGCCGGCCGCGCACAGCCCGAGGTCACCGTGCAGCGCCTGGGTCGGGTCGAGGAAACAGGCCGGCACGCCGATGCTGTTGAGCGTGCCCGTCAGCTTCTGTGCGATGTGCGCGTTCTTGCCGACGCCCGAACAGATCACCTTGCCGCCGCCCTTGAGCGTGGCTTCCACGGCGCGCACGACGGCGACGAAATCCTGGTCGAGACCCTCGGCCGTGGCGGCCAGCGCTTCCCGTTCGATGGCGAGGCAGTTGCGGGCTTTGGCGAGAAGGGTGGCGGGATCCAGCGGCATCAAAAACTTGTGTTGGCAGGGAGCGGTGACAAACGTAGCCCGCAGCTGTCCCCGTTCAATTCATTTCCCATCGTGTCGCGCCCGTTCCTCCCCATTCGCCGGTTGCTGGCGGCCCTGGCCGTTGTGCTGCTGCTGGGCTTGGGCGGGTGCGGCGACAGCGAGCGATTTTCGTACGCGAGCGAGACGGACGAGCCCAACTACCGCGAAGGCCAGTCGTTGCTGAAGGCGGGCCGGCGGCAGGAGGCGCTCACGGCGTTCCTCAAGGTCATCGACAAGCGGCGCGACGACGCGCCCGAGTCCCACCTCGAGGTGGGACTGCTCTACGTCCAGCACATCAACGATCCCCTGTCGGCGATTTATCATTTCCGGAAATACCTCGCGCTGCGGCCCAACAGCCCGCAGGCGCCGCTCGTGCGTCAGCGGATCGATGCGGCGATCCGCGAATTCGCCCGCACGTTGCCGGCGCAGCCGCTCGAGGCCCAGACCCAGCGCGTGGACCTCGTGGCGGCGCTCGACAAACTGAAGCAGGAAAACGAATCGCTCAAACAGCAGCTGGCCGACGCCCGCGCCGGCCGCAACGGGGCGCAATATCCGGAAGGCACCGAACCCACGACGGTGGTGGCACCGCCCGTACCGCTTAATTTTTCCCTCGAAACCGTGCCGACCGTGCGCACGCGGCCGCCGCCGCCCGCCACCCCGGCGCGGAACACCCCGGCCGTGGTGGCGCCGCCCCGGAACCCCGCGCCGCCGACCCCGCAGGTGACCGTTTCCACGCGTCCGGTCGCGCCCACGTCGACGACAACCGCGGGCCCGCGCCGGCACACGATCCAGCGCGGGGATACACTTTCGAAATTGGCGCTGCAGTATTACAACAACCGGGCGAGGTGGCGCGACATCTACGCGGCCAACCGCGACGTCATGAAGAACGAGGGCGACCTCAAGGTCGGCACGGTCCTGAAGATTCCCTGACGCGGCGCCGCGCGGCTCAGCCCGCGAAGAATTTCTGGATCCGGCGGAGCGAGGCGACGAGGCGGTCGATCTCCTCCTCGGTGTTGTAGAGATAAAAGCTCGCGCGCGTCGTGCTCGTCAGGCCGAGCTTGCGCATGAGCGGCTGGTTGCAGTGGTGGCCGCCGCGGAGCGCCACGCCGTCCTCATCGGCGAAGGTCACGACATCGTGCGCGTGGATGCCCTCGAAGGCGAAGCTCACGAGACCGCTGCGCTCGGCGCCCGGACGCGGGCCGATGATGCGGATGCCGGGCAGCGCGGAAAGTTTTTCCATCGCGATCGCGACGAGCTGCGCGTCGTGCGCGGCGATCTGGTCGCGACCGAGCTCATCGAGATAATCGCAGGCCGTGCCGAGGGCGATGGCGTCGGCGACATTCGGTGTGCCGGCCTCGAAACGTTCCGGGGTGGGTTTCCACGTGGCGCCTTCGTAGGTCACGCTGACGACCATGCCGCCGCCGGTCTCGTCGGGTGCGAGCTTGTCGAGCAGGGCGCGGCGGCCGTAGAGCACACCGATGCCGGTGGGCCCGCACATCTTGTGGCCGGAGAAGGCCAGGAAGTCGCAGCCGATCTGCCGGACGTCGAGCGGCTGGTGGCCGACGGATTGCGCGGCGTCGATCATCGTGACGGCGCCGACGGCGCGCGCCTTGCGACACAGCTCGGTGACCGGGTTGATCGTGCCGAGGGTATTCGAGATGTGCGTGAAGGCGAAGAGCTTCACCTGCGGCGTGAGCAGCCGGTCCAGCGCGGCGAGATCAAGCCCGCCTTCGCCGTCCGCGCCGAGCAGCGGCACGTACTTCAGCGTGGCGCCGGAAGCCTTGGCCGCCTGCTGCCACGGCACGAGGTTGGAATGATGCTCGAACTCGGTCGTCAGCACGACGTCGCCGGGCTTCAGGTGGGCGTGGCCCCAGCTGCGCGCGACAATATTGATGCTTTCGGTGGTGCCGCGCGTGAACAGGACCTCGGCCGGGTCGGCGGCGTTGATGAACTTCGCGATGCGCGTGCGGGCGCCCTCGTAGGCGTCGGTGGCGCGCATCGAGAGCGCGTGCAGGCCGCGGTGGACGTTGCTGTTGTCGCGTTCGTAAAAGTGCGAGAGCGCGTCGATCACGACCTGCGGCTTCTGCGCGGTGGCGGCGTTGTCGAGGTAGACGAGCGGCTTGCCGTG
>CAYZSN010000079.1:0-3880 GCA_964481095.1 uncultured Oleiharenicola sp.
ATCCCCGTGCTCGGCACGGGCAAGACCGACCTCAAGGCCTGCAAGGCGCTCGCGATCGAGCTGGCGGGCGCGCAGGCGGCGGTGTGAGGAAGCTGGGAGCTGAGAGCAAGGAGCGCGGAGCCAGGCTGCCCAAGCTCCATACTCTGACTTTGCGGTGATACCTCCATCCTTCGCGACTCGGCTCCTAGCTCATGGCTCAAGGCTGTCATGCCGCGAACGGCGCCTGGCTGTGCTCGTGCTTTTCTTTCGCGAGGAAGAGCAGCAGGAACGCCGTGGCGCAGAGCACGGCGCAGACCATGAAGACCGCGCGGTAGCCCAGGGTCTCCGAAAGCGTGCCGAAGAAAAGGTAGCCGAGCGTCGAGCCGGCGCGATTGGCCGTCGTGTAGAGGTTGGTCGCCGTGCCGGGCTGGTCCGGAATGTAGCTTTGGAAGAAGGTGATCGCGATGCCCGACACCACGGCGATCATCGCGGCGCTCAGGATCTGCAGCGGGTAGATGTGCCAGGGCGCCTGGACCAGCGGCAGCAGCGCGTAGTAGGCGAGGGCGATGAAGATGCCGACACGGATCAGGCGGCCCGGGTTGCCGCGCGACGCGAGCATGCCGAAGTAGAACATGAACGGCAGCTCGAAGACCGGCGCGATGCTGTAGGCGTAGCCGACCTGCTGCTGCGTGCCGCCGAGCGTGTCGAGGATCATGAGCGGGAGGTTCATCATGCCCATCGTGATGCAGAGGAACACCAGCGCGATGGCGGCGAAATAGCGCAGGAGGTCGGGCCGCCTGAGCACCTGCCAGAGGGGAATCTTGTTCGCGCTCAGCGCCGCCGGGGGCGGGCGCGACGGGATGCAGAACCACACGATGATGAACAGCAGCACGAAGAACGAGGCGCAGACGACGAAGATGCCCTCGTAGGACGAGTGGATCATCACCCAGGCCGCGAGGGCCGGGCCGATGGTCCACGCCAGCGAAAACAGCAGCCGGAAGATGTTCATGTAGAGCGGCGCCTCCGCCTGCGGGATGCCATGGCGCGCGATCGCCTCGCGGGCATAGGCGAAAAGCTGCGCGAACGTGATCGACGAGATGCCGAGCAGCACCGAGCCGATGAGCGTCAGGAGGACGACGTTTTTCACGTAGGCGTAGCCGAGATAACCGAGGAAGCCGGTCACGCACCCGAGCAGCAGGACCGCGCGGCGGCTGTAATGCGTGTCGGAACGGCGCGCCAGCCACGTGCTGAGGACGATGCCGGCGACCGACGTGATCGTCATGAACACGCCGAAGCCCCAGTTCGACATGCCCACGTGCTTCGTGCCCCACATCGAGTAAAACGGCACCACGAACGAATAGGCCAGGCCGAGGACGAGGTTGCTCAGCATCAGGATGCCGAGCTCCGGCTCGCCGAGCAGGCGGCGCCACGGGTGGATGAGTTCCTTTATGCCGAACGGTGCGATCATGGAAGGAGCGCACTATCAATCCTGCGAACGCGCCATGCCAAGCAAATGCTCCGCACACCCCATCACATATATATCGTCATCCTGAGCCGGGCGAAGGACCCAAGTGTGGGAGGCCACGTGCGTTTCTCCTTGGATCCTTCGCCCGGCCCAGGATGACGAACAAAAAAGCAGGGCCGGAAGGTGGTGCCGATTTCCACATCGGCGATAGGCGTCGGTGTGGAAACCGACGCCCACCAACTGCATGATCCCAGCTCAGACTGTCACCGTCTTGAACGCCGCCGCCGACCAGAGCGGCTGCTTCGCCTCGGTCGCGAGTTCGTTGAAGGCATCGATCTCGGCCTGGGTGAACAGCAGCCCGCCCGCCTTGGCGGTGTGCTGCGCCCACGTGGCCTCGAGCTGGCCGGGCAGCATGCACTTCTCGTTTCCGTGGCCGAGGATGTCGGTGATGACGGCCTTCACGTTCTGCTGCTGGTTGCGGCCCTTGGCGAAGGCGCCGGCGTTGATCGCGTCGGGATGGATCACCTGGAAAAAGAAGGTGCACGTGCCCTTGTCGCCCGCGGTTTTGTCCCAGCGGTTGCGGATGGTCGGAAGCGAGCCGCCGATGAAGCCGCCGACGATCTCGTTGATCAGCGCCAGGCCGTAGCCCTTGTGCGCGCCGAACGGCAGCAGGTATTTCGCCTTCTTGGCGTCGGTCGTCATCACGCCGTTTTCGTCGACGGCGGCGTCCGGCGGGAGCGCCTTGCCCTCGCGCACGAACTGCTGGACGCGGCCCATGGCGACGACGGACGTCGCCCAATCGATCACGATCGGGTAGCCCACGGCGTCGGTGGTCGGGAAGCCCCACGAATGCGGGTTGGTGCCGAGCGTCGGAAACTTGCCGCCAAAGGGCACGACCTCGGCGAGCGCCGCGGTGCAGTTGGTGTAGGCAATGTAGCCCTTCTTCGCGGCGTCCATCACGTAGCCGCCGCCCCACAGGTAGTGGAAGGCGTTGTCCACGGACACGGTGCCGACGCCGTACTGGTCGGCGAGGCGGATGGCCTCGGCCATGGCGCGGAGCGCGGTCGACTGGCCGAGCTTGCGGTTGGCGTCCCAGATCTTGGCCGCCGCGAACTTCGAGGGTTTCTCGACGATCTGCGCGCCCGGCACGCAGCCGTGGGAGCCGGAGCCGAAGGCATGGTCGAGGTGCAGCGCCTTGATGCCGTTGTGCGTGCGGATGCCGTGGCGCGAGGCCTCGGCGCAGACCAGCGCGCCCTCCTTGGCCTCGTCGGGCTGGTAGCCGCGGTGGCGGTAGGCGGCCTCGACGAGGGCGTTGTGTTGGGGTTCGGGGACGATGAAGTAGGTGTCGGGCATGGACAGTGCAGTTGTAAGGTTTAAGGAATAAGGGGTAAGCGGGGGACGCGACTGCGGGTGGCTGGCATAAAACTTAAAGCTTACGCTCTTAAAACTCATTGGCCTGCGCAATCGGCGGCTTCCCCGCGAGGAAGCGCGTGAGGTTGTCCACGGCGCAGCTGGCCTGGCGTTGCACGCTCTCGTGCGTGCGCGAGCCGATGTGCGGCGTGATGATCACGTTGGGCAGGCCGAGCAGCGGGTGATCGGCGGGCGGTGGCTCCTGGTCGAGCACGTCGGCGGCGTAGGCCAGCAGGTGCTTCGACTTCAGCGCGGCGACGAGGGCGTCGAGGTCCACCAGCTCGCCGCGGCCGGTATTGACGAGCACCGCGCCCCTTTTGATCAGCGCGAAGTTCTTCGCGTTGATCAGGCCCTTCGTGGCCGGCGTCAGCTTGGTGTGGAGGGAGATGAAATCGGCGCGGCGGAGCGCGTCGTCGAGTGTTGCGGCGCGCTCGAAGCCGTATTTGCGCGCGAAACCGTCGTCCCAGTGATGGCCGAAGCCGACGACGGTCAGCCCGAACGCGCGGGCGCGGGTCGCAACCTCCTGGCCGATGCGGCCGAGGCCGATGAGCGCGATGGTTTTGCCATGCAGTTCGTTGCCGGTGATGCGCGTCCAGCGTCCGGCGGCGACGTGGTTCGCCTCGACGACGAGGTTGCGGACGGCGGCGAGCAGGAGCGCGAAGGTGTGCTCGGCCACGGTCGTGTGGTTGACGCCGGGGGTGAAGAGCACGGGCACCTTCAGTTCGGTTGCGGCCTTCACGTCGATCTTGTCGAGGCCGATGCCGTACTTGGAGATGACCTTGAGGCGGGGGAGGGACTTCTGGATGACCGCGCGCGTCAGGGCGTCGTCGCCGCACAGGTAGGCGTCGAACTGGCCGGCCAGCTCCAGCATCCGCGCCTCCGACAGCGGGCCGCGCTCGCGGACGAGCTCGAAGCCGGCCTTGGCCAGCATGTCGTGGTGGATGCCGGGGGTGTCCTGGAACGAGGTCGTGGTCAGCAGCACGCGTGTCATGGGGGAGGCCGACTCAAGAGGCACAGTTCCCGTCT
>CAYZSN010000080.1:0-7474 GCA_964481095.1 uncultured Oleiharenicola sp.
CCCGAGGGACGCAAAGGAAATGCCGCGCGCCAACCGCGCGCTAGCTCACCGCAGGGGCCGTTCCACGCTCCGCCCGCCACGCAGCCAGCGCAATCTCCAGCAGCCAGCGAACCAGCAGCACCATCAGGATCCAGGCGATCGGCTGCGTTGCAAAGCGCCACAGGAGCTGGATGGACGGCACCAGGCTCTTGTTCACGGGCCCAACGACAAAGTTCATCACAAGGCACGAGAGCCCATCCAGCCACATCACGGCGAGCGTGAGCCACAAACCGGCTTTCGCATCGGCGCGCAGCGTGCGCTGCTCCCAAAGCCACGGCGCAACGAGCAGCAGGAAAATGCAACGATAGGCAAAACTGATGCCGGTGAGGAAACAACCGGCCAGCGCCGCCGCGCCCAACACAAACGCAGCCTCAGCGGCGGGCGATTTCGATTCGGGCATGATGCGCAGGCCGCGCCAGAAGATCGAGGCGCCAACCAGCAGCGCCATCACGCCCACGCCGGCGACGAGTGCGCGCGGCCCTTCCCAGCCGAGGTCGCGCAGGATCACGGGCGCGCCGAAGGTATAAATGCTGACCGAGATGCCGTTGAGGTTCGCGCGGTTGAGCGCTCCGGCGACCGAGATCATCGCGGCGCCGAGCACGACCGCGGCCGCCAGCAGCGCAGCGATCAGGCGCGAGCGGGGACGGATGAGCAGGAAGACCGCGCCGCAGACGATCGGATAATATTTCAGTCCCGTGCCGACGGCGAGCGCGACGATGGCCGCGGTGATGCGCGGCCAGGTCTGCCGGGCGAGCACGAACGCCGCGAGGACCAGCAGCCCGAAGATCACGAGGTCGTTGTTCGCGCGGTTCACCGCCAGCAAGACCGGCGGGGAAATGAACAGCGCCAGATACCACGCCGTTTCCTGCGCGCTTTTCGGCCGCAGGAAAACCCACGCCGCGCACACGAAGGCCGCGACCCATAGGCCGCCGAGCAGGAAATTGTCGTCCCGCGTCAGGCCCAGCCGGCCGACGCCATACCACCAGTCGGAGTAGATGTGCGCGCGATGCTGGATATCGAGGGCCATCGGCTGCACCGGATCGTCCCCCGCCGCCCGCGTGTCGCTCGCCGCGAGAATGGCGTACGAGTCGAGAAACCACATGCCATAGTCGAAAACGCCCAGTTTGGTCAGCGCCTTGGGCCACAGGCCAAAGGCCAGCAGCCCCACGAGCATGCCGGCGCCCAACCAGGCGCGCCAACGAAGATCAGGCCGGCTGGGAGAGGGCATCAAGGAGCAGGCTAGGAGGAAAGCGCCGGGCGGAAAGCGGAAAGAGCCGCGCAGAAAAAAGGCCCGGCGTGAGCCGGGCCTCGGGGTTCAAATCGCAGATTTGAAACTGCGCGGGTCCGCTCACTCGGCGCCCGCGGTGAGGGTCTCGCCGACCTTGACGCTCACCTTTTCGAGGATGGCGGCCTTCACCTTGGCGGCGAGGTCGGCATTGCCCTTGAGCGCCTCCTTGGCGGCTTCACGACCCTGGCCCACGAGTTCGCCGTTGAAGGCGATCCACGCACCCTTCTTCTCGAGCACCTTGTGGTCGAGGCCAAGGTCGAGCAGCGAGCCGGTGGCGGAGATGCCCTCGTCGTACATGATGTCGAACTCCACCTCGGTGAACGGCGGGGCGACCTTGTTCTTCACCGCCTTGATCTTGGTGCGATTGCCAATGACCTTGCCGTCCGGCGTCTTGAGCTGGTCCTTGCGGCGGATGTCGAGGCGGATCGACGCGAAGAATTTCAGCGCGCGGCCGCCCGAGGTGGTCTCGGGGTTGCCGAACATCACGCCGATCTTCTCGCGGATCTGGTTGGTGAAGATGCACACGCAGTTCGTCTTGCTGACGACGGCCGTGAGGCGGCGCATCGCCTGCGACATGAGGCGGGCCTGCGCGCCGACGGTGGCGTCGCCCATCTGGCCGTCGAGCTCGGCCTTGGTGGTGAGCGCGGCGACGGAGTCGAGAATGATGACGTCGATCGAGTTGGAGCGGATCAGCGTCTCCATGATGTTGAGCGCATCCTCGCCGGAGTCCGGTTGGGAAACGAGCAGGTCGTCGAGGTTCACGCCGACGACCTTCGCGTACTTCGGGTCGAGCGCGTGCTCGACGTCGATGAAGGCGGCGAGGCCGCCCTGGCGCTGGGCCTCGGCAATGACGCTCAGGCAGAACGTCGTTTTGCCGGAGGATTCCGGCCCGTAGATTTCGATGATGCGGCCCTTGGGCAGGCCGCCGACGCCGAGCATGAGATCGATGGCGAGCGAACCGGTCGAGAGCGTCTCGACCTTCATCTTGGCATTGCTGCCGAGGCGCATGATCGAGCCTTCGCCGAACTGTTTCGTGATCGCGGAAAGCGCGAGATCGATGTTTTTGTCGCGGGCGGTATTGGGGGCGGGCTTGGCTTCGGCTTTGGAGGATTTATCGGCTTTGGACATGGGTATGGGATGGGTGGTTGGGGCCCATTCTACCGCAGCGAATGACAACGGTATGTCAGGAGACATTTGCCCGGCGCCCCGGTCGGGCAAGCGCGGAGTGGGCGAAACGGCTAAAATCGGCGCGGGGTCACGCGGCCGGCGCCGGCGCCTTGCCGAATCCGAAGGCGAAATACACCGCCGCGGCGAGGCAGAGCAGGCTGACCGCGTAGTTCCACTTCAGTTTTTCCCCGAGGACGAGCCCGGCGAAGCCGACGAACACCAGCAGCGTGATGACTTCCTGGATGATCTTGAGCTCGTAACCGGTGAACTTGCCGTAGCCCAGCCGGTTGGCCGGCACCATCAGGCAGTACTCGAAGAAGGCGATGCCCCACGCGATGAGAATCGTGACCCAGAGCGGCTTGTCGTGGAAATATTTGAGGTGACCGTACCAGGCGAAGGTCATGAAGACGTTGGACAGGCAGAGCAGGAGGATGGTGGACATGGCGGGTAGCTTGCGCAGGCCAGGGACCCGAGGAAATCGTGAAATCGGGCATCTAAAATCACGCATTTCATGCCCGTGAAGCGGGCGTGCTTACTTGGATCGAAATTTCAGATTTTCGCTTTCAGCTGTCCGATTTCACGATTTCCGACGCCAAGCGTCAGCTTTCAGTCAAAGCGTAGACGGCGAACGACGCCAGCCAGTGCGCGCGGTTGAAGTCGTTGACGTCGATCATCGGCAGCGCGGCCTCGAGGTGGCGCACCGCGGCGTCGCGCGCGCGCTCCTGGCGCGGGTCGGATTCGCCCAGCGCCAGCGAAAGCCGCCGCCAGCACCACGCGCGGTTGAGGTTCAGGCCGATCAGGTGGGCGATCTTGGGATCCGACGGGTTGCTCACCCGCACCGGCGTGAAAAGCTTCACCGGCTCGCCCGTGTGCAGGTTCGGCAGGAAACGGCTCAGCCAACGGCTGAAATTGTCCGGTGGCAACACCGCCGCCATCACCTCGGCCTCGGTCAGCGCGGGCGAGAGGAAATCCTCGCCGGACGGCTCCCAGCGCGCGCCATAATCAGTGTCATGGCCGAACCAGTAGGCCATGCGGCTTGTGCAGAAAAGCTTCAGCTCCTGGTCATCGGCGGCGCGGGCGTAGTCGAGCGCCAGTTTCACGGCGAAGGCCGTGTTGTTGTGCACCCCGTGGCGCACGGGGTGGGTGAGGGCAGGCAGGTAGGCGAGGAGGCCGGTCCGCATCACGCCGACGAGCGGGGCGAGGTTGCCCGCCAGCTCCGCGTTGTAGCGCAGGAGTTCCTCGGCGAGCTTGAGCAGCCACGCCCAGCCGTACGGCCGCTCGAAAAACCCGCGGCCCGGCGCGGTGAAATAGTCCGTCTCCTTCAGGATGTTTTCCGCGGACAGGTTTGCCCGCAGCACCCGGTCGATCTCGGCGCGCTCCGGCAAATCCGGAAACAACCGCCCGAGGCGCGCGAGCATGCAGTGCTGGTGCACGCACGAGTGCCAGTCGTAGCTGCCGTAAAAAGCCGGGTGCAGGGCGCGCGCGGGCCGGGCGTCGCCGGCCTCGTTCAGGGCGTGCGTCAGGAGATGCGGATACTCGCGGTGGACATTGGCCAGCCCGAGCCGGGCGAATTCGGAAGCCTGGGTGGTTAAAAGCGTGGGAAAGGGGACGGGCACAGCGTGGCAGACTAAGCTAGCAGAAAGTTTAAGTTGAAGAAGAAATTCCCCCGCATAAGTTGTGCCGACCTTAGAATTTAGCACACAACGCACCAATGAAAATCAAAGCCTATCTTAAGCCGCACTGCGGCTGGTCCAACGGGGTTCGCGCCATCCTGCGCAAGCACAACCTCGAGTTTGAGGACATCGACATCATCAACAACCGCGCCAACTACGAGGAGATGGTCCGGAAGTCCGGCCAGCCGCTCTCGCCCTGCGTGGAGCTCGACGGCGTCATGCTCGCCGACATCTCCGGCGAAGAGGTCGAAAATTACATGCTCGCGAACAACCTCGTGAAGGCCAGCAACGTCGCCGTGAACGTCGCGACCAACGCCGGCTGCTCCGACGAGGAGCACGCCCGCCAGCAGGCGAAGCCGGTGCGGTTCTTCTGACGACGAAACGCCCCGCGGTCACCCGGGCCGGTCGGAAGACCGGCCTTTTTCTTTGCGCAGGGCGGGCAGGACACCTGGAATCGGGCAACGGACATCCAAGACCGCAAGAGTCAGACCCGAATTCTGCCACGGCTGGCGAAGACCGAAATTTAAGATTCTCGGTTCAAGGTTCTCGATTTAAGATTTCCCCGATGCCGTCCAAACCCATCCCCGGTTCCTCCGGCGAAGTGCTCACCGAGCTGCCGTCCGCGTACCTGCCGCACGCGGCGACCGGCCTGCTGCACCTGCCGCGGTTCATCGCAAAGATCAAATACGTGAAGGCGCACGGCGCGCTGCCGGCGAGCTACGCCAAGAATTACAAGCGCGGCATGGACCGTTTCCTCTGCCTGCACCTCGGCATCGACCCGGCGGCGGTGGAGCGGATCGTGCTGGAGGCGGCGAGCGACGCGGAGATCGACGCGAAGCTGAAGCAGCTCTTCCCGGCCGACCTGCGCGCGGCGAAATGGAACCGCGACTACGTGCAGAAGGGCATGACGCCCAGCGGCCGCGAATTCCTGAAGGAGGCGTTGACCAACATGGGCTGCGCCGACCGCGTCGGGCAGATCCTCAGCGTCGTGGACCTCATCGAATTTGACGAGGGGCGGGTGGAGTAAGCGGCGCCGCGGGTAGACTTGCCACCCCCAATGCGGGCGGCGTACAACCCAGCCGGGCCACAACCTCCAAAATCCCACACATGAACGATCCCACCGGCGGGAAAAATCGCGCCGACAAATCCTTGACCGCGGAGAATGCTGACTTGAAAAAGCGCCTGGCCCTGGCCGAGCAGGCCTTGATGGCGGAACGCGAACAACAGACCCGCGGCTCGACGTCCAATCCATTCGGTTTTTCCCAGCAGTTGCGCGACGATCTCGCCGGAGTGATCGAATTGCTGCCGGCCTTTGTCGGGCTCGTATCCACACAGGGGCGCCTGATTTTTGTGAATGCCTCCGGTTGCACGATGCTGGGGGTGGAGCCTGCCGCCGTCGTGCAGCTGCACGTCCGGGACCTGACGCCCGCGGCGGTGGGGGAGCAGTGGATGGGCGAGGCCTTCCCCGCCGCCCAGACTCGCGGACTATGGACCGCGGACAGTTGCCTGCGGCACCGGGAGGGCCGGGAAATTCCGGTAACGGCAACCGTGATCGCGCATCGTGGGTCCACCGGTGCGGTGCGCTACTACTCCATCATCGCGCGGGACATCAGCGAGCGGCAGATGGCCATAACCCTCCAGCGCGAACAAGCCGCTTTGCTGGAAAGCGTTCACGAAGCGATCGTCGAAGTGGATTTGGACGGTCGCATCCTTCTCTGGAACCACGGGGCGGAAGCCATCTATGGCTGGGCGAGCAAGGAAGTCGCCGGCCGCTTCATCTCGGATCTGACCCACAAGGATGAGCTGGGTTTCCACGCCATGCGCCAGACAACCCTGGAAACCGGCAAGTGGGACGGCGAGGTGATGTCGGTTACCCGGGACGGAAAGCAGCTCTTGGTGGAAAGTCGCTGGTCCTTGCTGCGCGACGAACGCGGGCAAGCGCGGTCATTCATCATCATCTCGACCGATATCACCGAGAAAAAGCGGCTCGCCATGCAGTTTCTCCGCGCCCAGCGCATGGAAAGCATCGGCACCCTGGCCGGTGGCATCGCGCACGATCTCAACAATGTGCTTGCCCCGATCCTCATGGGCATCGCCGTGCTGCGGCAGCGCATCACTGACGAGATGTCGCTCCGACTGCTTGACACTTTTGAGGTCAGCGCCAGCCGCGGTGCGGCCATGGTGCGGCAGGTGCTGGCCTTTTCCCGCGGCATCGAAGGCCAGCGCATCCCGATCGCGCCCATCCACCTGTTGCGCGAGGGCGAGAACCTGCTGGGCGAAACGCTGCCCAAGGCGATCCAGCTTGAGGTGCGCGGGTCGCGCGATGACTGGCCGGTCTTGGGCGATCTGACCCAGCTGCATCAGGTGCTGCTCAACCTTTGCGTCAATGCCCGCGATGCCATGCCGCATGGCGGCCGCCTGCTCATCGACACGGAAAACGTGCTGATCGACGACGCCTACCGCCTGATGCATCCGGAGGCCAGGGTGGGACCGCATGTGTTGATCCGCGTATCCGATACCGGCACGGGCATCCCGGCCGCGATCCGGGACAAGATTTTCGAACCGTTCTTCACGACGAAGGAAGTCGGCAAGGGCACGGGCCTCGGCCTCTCCACGGCCCATACCATCGTGAAAAGCCACGGCGGCTTCATCCACCTCTATAGCGAGGAAGGCAAGGGCACCACGTTCAAGCTCTACCTGCCGGCCGAACCCGCCGGCCAGATCCAAGTGCAACCCATCACCGAACAGCGGTTCCCGCGCGGGCAGGGCGAACTCGTGTTGGTGGTGGACGACGAGGAGATCATCCGGGAGACAGCCAAAACCGTGCTGGAACGCGCGAACTACCGGGTCCTGACGGCGCGGGACGGCGCCGAGGGAGTGGCGCTCTATGTGCAGAACATGGAATCCGTCGCCGCCGTGCTGACGGATATAACGATGCCGGTCATGGACGGCATTGCCACCATGCGCGCCATCAAGAGCATCCATCCGGCGGCGCGCATCATTTGCGCCAGCGGCCTGGCTTCCAACCGGCAGCTCGCGACGCTGACTGGCGCCGGCATGTCGCATTTCATCGCCAAACCGTTCACGGCGGAGTCCCTGCTCCAGACGCTCCACAAGGCGCTGGACCGCGCGGACGCGGCTTCCGAACCCAACGCCGATGCTGGAAAAAGGTGAGCCAGCAACGACGTCCCGTCACGGACGCCGGGAGGCGAACGGCGGCGTGGTCTGCACCACCGGCCGCGGCTTGCGCGGCAGCCAGCGGCCGACGTCGCGCCGGTAATCCTCGTACATCGCGCCGAACTGCCGG
>CAYZSN010000081.1:0-7057 GCA_964481095.1 uncultured Oleiharenicola sp.
ATTACTGGTACTCGGTGAGCGGCCCGCACGATGTGTTCAGCCATTTCCACCCGAACCAGAGGATCCTCGATCCCTACGCGCAGGCCACCGTCAGCCGCGACGGCCCGGGCATCGTGCTCGACCCGGCGTGGACGGGCCGCGCCGAGCGGAGCTTCCCGACGCCGGCCTGGCAGGACCTCGTCATGGTCGAGGCGCACGTGCGCGATCTCGCCGCGCACGCGCCGGTCCCCCTGTCGGCCGACGAGCGGCTCGGCTTCACCGGCCTGCGGAAATGGGTCGAGAGCCCGGATTTCTACCTGAAGAAACTCGGCGTGAACTGCGTGGAGCTGCAGCCGATCCACCAGTCCGACAACGTGCGGCCGGCGGATTATTTCTGGGGTTACATGAGCACGAGTTTCTTCAGCCCGGCCGCCGGTTACGGCCTGGACGCCGCCCATGCCTCGCCGGTGAAGGAGCTGCAGGAACTCGTGGCCGCCTTCCACCGCCAGGGCATCGCGGTGGTGATCGACGTCGTCTACAACCATGTCGGCGAGCCGGCGCACCTGCTCTTCATCGACAAGCTCTACTACTTCGAGCTCGACGACGACGGGACGCTCCTGAACTGGAGCGGCTGCGGCAACGACCTGCGCTGCCGCTCGGCGATGGCGAAGCGCCTGATCATCGACAGCCTCGTCCACCTCATCGAGGTCTATGGCGTGGACGGCTTCCGCTTCGACCTTGCGGAGCTGATCGGCGTGGACGTGCTGCGCGACATCGAGGCGGCGGTGAAGAAGGTGAAGCCCGACGTGATCCTGATCGCCGAGCCGTGGAGCTTCCGCGGGCACATCGCGGCGGCGCTGCGGCCGACGGGTTACGCCTCGTGGAACGACAACTACCGGAATTTCCTGCGCGACTACGTGCACGGCCGGGGCGGCGCCGATTCGCTCGAGTATTTCCTCAAGGGCTCGCCGTGGCACTTCGCGTACTGGCCCGCGCAGACGGTCAACTACACCGAGTCGCACGACGACAGCACGTGGCTCGACGTGATCACGGAGAATCCCGACCACAACGGGTTTCATCCGACGCAGCACGACCGGCAGCGCACGCACCTGATGGCCGCGGTGCTGTTCGCCTCCGTCGGCATCCCGCTGATGGCGGCGGGGCAGGACCTGCTGCGCTCCAAGTACGGCGTGAACAACACGTACCTGCGCGGGGACCTGAACGCGCTGGACTACAAGCGGCAGGCGCGCTTCCCGGCCACGCACAAATACTTTGTCGACTGGATCGCGTTCCGGCGCTCGGCGCGCGGGCAGCTGCTGCGGCAGTGGTCGCGCCCGTCGGAGGGTTTTTTCAAATGCTTCCACCGCGAGGGTCATCCCGCGATGGTGGCGATTTACAACGCGGACGGCAGCCAGGGCAACCAGCGGCTGATGTTCGCGGTCAACCCGCACACGGACGACACGACGACACCGATCGGCGAGTTTGCGACGTGGGACTGGCTGCTGCTGGCCGACCACGAGTGCTTTTATGCCGAGGAGGCGAGTCCCGGGCTGCGCGTCGCGCCCGACGGGGTTTTCATTCCCGGCCTGGGCTGCAGCCTGTGGGTCATCGGATGAGGGAAGTAACAAGCCGCAGATAACAAGTACTAGGAAATTGGCTGCAGAACGTTTCTTGTTACTTGCTCCTTGATACTTGGTACTTATCCGGCGGCTCGGGGCCGGAGCGGCCTGTTTATTACGCAAATAATCCCAACTGCGCGGGGGTTTCCGGCACATTTTGAGCATCGCACTTGCCAAAGCCCGCGGCGCGCCCTTCATTGGCCGCTCTTAACGTCCACCAACCCACCACCACTATGGCAGTCAAAGTAGCAATCAATGGTTTCGGCCGCATCGGCCGCCTCGTTTTCCGCGCCCTCGTTGAGCAAGGCCTGCTCGGCAAGGAACTGGATGTCGTCGCCGTCGGCGACATCGTCCCCGCCGACAACCTGGCTTACCTGCTCAAGTACGACTCCACCCAGGGCAAGTTCCAGGGCACCGTGAGCTCCAAGAAGTCCGCCGCCGACAAGGCCGAGGACGACGTGCTGGTGGTCAACGGCAAGGACATCCACGTCGTCAGCGCCAAGACCCCGGCCGAGCTGCCGTGGGCAAAGTTCGGCGTCGACCTCGTGATCGAGTCGACCGGCCTGTTCACCGAGGCCGAGAAGGCCAAGGGCCACATCACCGCCGGCGCGAAGAAGGTCATCATTTCCGCCCCGGCGAAGGGCGAGGACATCACCGTCGTGGTCGGCGTGAACGACGACAAGCTCGACCTCAGCAAGCACACGATCATTTCCAACGCCTCCTGCACCACGAACTGCCTCGTGCCGCTCGTGCATGTGCTCCTCAAGGAAGGCTTCGGCCTCGAGGAGGGTCTGATGACCACCATCCACTCCTACACCGCCACGCAGAAGACCGTGGACGGCCCGTCCAAGAAGGACTGGAAGGGCGGCCGTTCCGCCGCGATCAACATCATCCCGTCCGCGACCGGCGCCGCCAAGGCCACCGCGCTCGTGATCCCGGAGGTGAAGGGCAAGCTCACCGGCATGTCGTTCCGCGTGCCGACCCCGACGGTCTCCGTGGTCGACCTCACCTTCAAGTCCACCAAGGACACGTCCCTCGCCGAGATCAACGCCGCCCTCAAGAAGGCGTCCGAGACCTACCTCAAGGGCATCCTCGGCTACACCGGCGAGGAGGTCGTCTCCACGGACTTCATCCACGACAAGCACTCGTCGATTTACGACGCGGGCTCGTCCATCGAGCTCAACAAGCGCTTCTTCAAGCTCGTGAGCTGGTACGACAACGAGTGGGGCTATTCCAACCGCGTCGTCGACCTCACCAAGAAGATCGCCGCGAAGCTCTAAAACTTAGACACATCAACCGCGAAGGGCGCGAAGACACGCGAAGTCATCAACTTCTTCGCGGATCTTGGCGAACTTCGCGGTTAATTTTTTCTCATGCCAAAATTCAAATCCATCCGCGATCTCAAGCTCTCCGGCAAGCGCGCCTTCATCCGCGTCGACTTCAACGTCCCGCAGGACAAGGCCACCGGCGCCATCACCAACAACGCGCGCATCGTCGCGGCGCTGCCGACGATCAAGTACGCCCTCGAGCGAGGCGCCGCGGTCATCCTCGCCAGCCACCTCGGACGCCCGGACGGCAGGAAGATCGCCAAGTTCTCGCTCAAACCCGTTGCGGCCGAACTGGAGAAGCTCCTCGGCCGGCCCGTGAAGTTCCTCGACGACTGCGTCGGTCCCGCGGTCGAGTCCGCCTGCGCCGCGCTCAAGCCGGGCGAGGTCGTGCTCCTGGAAAACCTGCGTTTCCACCTCGAGGAGGAGGGCAAGGTGAAGGAGAAGCAGGCCGACGGCACCGAGAAGTCGATCAAGGCCGACCCGAAGGCCGTCGAAGCTTTCCGCGCCTCGCTCTCCAAACTTGCCGACGTCTACGTCAACGACGCCTTCGGCACCGCGCACCGCGCGCACAGCTCGATGGTCGGCGTGTCGCTCAAGGACAAGGCCGCCGGGTTTCTCATGGAAGCCGAACTCAAGGCCTTCGCGCAGGTCATCGACAACCCGGCGCGCCCGCTGCTCGCCATCCTCGGCGGCGCGAAGATCGCCGACAAGATTCCGCTCATCAACAATCTCCTGGAGAAGTCCGACGAGATCATCATCGGCGGCGGCATGTCCTTCACGTTCAAGAAGGTCCTCGAAGGCATGGAAATCGGCACCAGCCTCTTCGACCCCGAGGGCGCCAAGATCGCGCAGGAACTTTTCGACAAGGCGAAGGCCAAGGGCGTGAAGATCACGCTGCCGGTGGATTTCGTCACCGCGGACCGCTTCCCGGGTTCGCCGGCCGACATCGCGGCCGTGCAAACCGGCCTCGCCGACGACAAGGCGGGCATCCCCGCCGGTTGGATGGGCCTCGATGCGGGCCCGAAGTCGCGCGAGCTCTTCGCGCAGGTCATCGGCCGCGCCAAGACCATCATCTGGAACGGGCCCCCGGGCGTGTTCGAGGTGGAGAAATTCGCCGAGGGCACCAAGGCCATGGCCGTGGCGTTCGCCGCGGCGACGGCCCGCGGCGCGGTCACAGTCGTGGGCGGCGGCGACACCGCCACGGCCGCGAAGAAGTGCAAGATCGTCGACAAGGTCACCCACTGCTCGACCGGCGGCGGCGCGAGCCTCGAGCTCCTCGAGGGCAAGGTGCTCCCCGGCGTGGCGTTCCTCGAAAATTAATTCACAATCTGTAGGTCGGGCTTTACGCCCGAGCCTATGTCGGGGATAAACCCCGACCTACACCAAGTCCCATGATTCGTCGCAAGCTCATCGCCGGAAACTGGAAAATGAACAAGACGGCCGCGGAGGGCGTCGCGCTCACCAAGGACATCGCCGAGGTCGTCGGCCGCGAAGGCACGGTGGACATCGTGCTCTGCCCGCCGTTCACCGCGCTGGAAAGCGTCGGCCGCGCGCTCGAGGGCCTGAGCGTCAAGCTCGGCGCCCAGAACATGAGCGCCGAGAAGAGCGGCGCCTTCACCGGCGAGGTCTCCGCCGAGATGCTGCGCGCGCTGTTCGTCACCCATGTCATCCTCGGCCACAGCGAGCGCCGCACGCTCTTCGCCGAGACCGACGCCTTCATCAACAGGAAGGTCCTCCTCGCGCTCGCCAACCAGCTGAAGCCCATCCTGTGCGTCGGCGAGACCCTCGCCGAGCGCGAGGGCGGCTCGACGCTCGCCGTCGTCAAGCGTCACGTCGAGGAGGGCCTGAAGGGCGTCACCGCCGAGCAGGTGACCAGCGTCATCATCGCCTACGAGCCCGTCTGGGCCATCGGCACCGGCAAGGTGGCCACGACCGCGCAGGCGCAGGAGGTGCACGCGTTCATCCGCGACCTGCTGACCAAGCTTTACGGTGCGCCGCTGGCGCAGAAGGTCCGCATCCTTTACGGCGGTTCGATGAAGCCGGCCAACGCCCCCGAGCTGCTCGCCGAGAAAGACATCGACGGCGGCCTGATTGGCGGTGCCTCGCTTGAGGCGAGGTCGTTCATCGACCTCGTCAAGGCGGCGGATGCAGCGAGCTAAGAAAATCGAGCGATCACAAAGGGGGGCGCCGGTTTCCACACCGGCGCCAGACTGTCGCCGATATGGAAATCGGCGACCACCCGATGCGAGAGGGAAGATTGGAAGCATTTTGCTCCTGTTCTTCCTGGCCGGCCCGGTTTGGGCGGATTATGGTTTCAGTGAGCGCAACTGGGCGATCGAGGGGCGTTTCCCGGAGGAGCCCAAGACCGACGGCATCCTCACGCCGTCGCCGCAGGGCGACGTGAAGGTGCAGCGCTTCTACTGGGAGCCGGGCAATGAGCATTACCTGCTGGCGCGCTTCGAATACCCGCTGGCGATCGTGCCGGGCGACGAGGGCGGGCTGTACCTGAAGTCCTTCAACGAGCTGCTGAAGTCGCGCCCCGGCCAGGTCCGCGTCCGCGACAAGTTCATGCTCGGGCCCTATGCGGGCGAAAAACTGCTCATCTTCCAGCCGCGCGAGAAAAGCCTCCGCGAGGTGCGCTTCGTCCTGATCGGCTCGATCCTGTACATGGCCAGCGCCGAATGGCCGGAGCAGGGCACGGGCGCGCCGCGGGCTGCGCAATTTTTCAACAGCCTGCAGGTCCGGTCGGAATTCATGAACCCGGCACAGGTCGCGGAGAACGACCGCTGGCGCGAGCTGGCCTCCGGGCGTTTCCGCCTGCGGTACGATGCGACCCGCTGGTACCGCGACCCGGCCGACCAGGAGGCGGGGGTCTTCAACCTGCTGCGCCTGGACCAGCGCGCCGAGGCGCAGTTCATCGCCGAACCGACCCCGCTCGAAGGCGGCGACATCGAACGCGCGGTCCTCGACACGGCCCGCGAAGGCGCCGAGTCGGTCCAGGTGGGCCGGCGGGGGCGCAAGCTGCGCGGCCGGGTCGAGCTGACCGAGCTCGAGTTCACCGCGCGCCTCGACCGTGTCGTCTATCACAACCACGGCTACTTCTACACCGGGCCCGAGGGGACGGTGCAGCTGCGCGGCTGGGCCGACGAAAAGGAATATCCCCGCGTGGAGGGGGATGTCGGCGAATTGCTGGATGGATTGACCGTGGTGACGACGGCCGGTAAATGAGCACGCCATGCCCCGCA
Organism: uncultured Oleiharenicola sp.; assembly: GCA_964481095.1. GTDB lineage: Bacteria > Verrucomicrobiota > Verrucomicrobiia > Opitutales > Opitutaceae > Lacunisphaera. The sequence goes on from CAYZSN010000081.1 coordinate 6,172, forward strand.
CCATCCACGTCAAAGGAATGACGAACCGGGAGTTTTTCGAGACCCATGCCCGGCCCGGCCGGATCGGGCTGGTGGGCGGCATCACGCTTGTCGACCGCCTCATCCGCCGCTCGCAGCGCCAGCTCACCGGGCAGGGCGCCTACAGCCCTTGGTCGCATGCCTTTGTCTTCCACGGCCGGCGCGCCGATGGACACCACTGGGTGATCGAATCGGATCTCGGCATCCAGCATAAGCACATCCGCCTCGGCGTGCAGGAGAACCGGATCGCCAAGTATCACGATGACGCGGCCTACAGCTGCGTGGCGGTGCTCGATCTCGGGCTGGACGAGCAGCAGGCCCAGGCGCTCCTGGCGCATGCGCTGGAGCAGGTGGCGGCGGGGGTGCGTTATTCCATGCGCGAGATTTTCGGCACGGCCTGGGCGATGCGCCACCCGGGCGAGCGCCTGCAGGAAAACCGCCTGGCGCAGGAGCGGGCGTTCTATTGCTCGGCGTTTGTGCGGCATGTCTGCCGGCAAATCGGACTCGACCTGGCCGAGGGCCTGGCGGTGAAAAACACCGCGCCCCACGATATTGCCGAATCGCCGCTGGCGCAGACCCGCTGGCTGCTGGTGCGTGAGACCCTGACGGAGTCTCGAGCCAAGACCTTGCTGCGAAAGGCCGGCGCCCGCTTGCGTCGCTCCCGATCCGCCAGGAAATAACGCGGCCTCAAGCCCCGGGGTCGCGCAGCTGTTCGAGCAGGGCGATGACGGGCGGGTGAAGCGTCTTGACGTCGACTGCCGCCAGCAGTTCGCGGGCGAGCGCGTTGGCTTCGGCGTCCGCGGGATCGTCCACCGCCACGCCCAGGGCCGCATAGAGTCCCATTTGCCGCGCGCCCGCCGCGAGATCC
>CAYZSN010000082.1:0-18851 GCA_964481095.1 uncultured Oleiharenicola sp.
TATCGTGACCGCGAGCTTCGACCGCGACGGGTATGTGCGCACCACGACGTGGAGCGTGGCGCCGGTGAACCTGAAGTACGGCGTGACCGACCGCATCGACATCCAATTGATGCTCGAGCCCTGTCTCTCCTCCCGGGTGGAGGATCGCCTGGCCGGCACCACGAGCCGGGCGTCGGGTCTGGGGGATGTGACGACCCGCCTGAAGGTGAATTTCCGGGGCAACGACGGCGGCCGAACCGCGTTCGGCCTCCTGCCGTTCGTGAAATGGCCGCTGCCGGCCTCCGGCCTGCGCAACGGCAAGCTCGAGGGCGGGCTCATCCTGCCGCTGGCGGTGACCCTGCCGGCGGGCTGGGACCTGGGCGCGATGACCGAGATCGACTTCGTCAGCGACGGGGCGGGGGGCCGCGACACGGAGTGGGTGAACTCCATCACCTTCGGCCATGACCTCGCGGGAAAGTGGGGCGGCTATGTCGAGCTGGTCGCGGTGACGAGCACCGCACCCGGCCAGGAATGGCAGGGCCAGTTCGACGTGGGTTTCACCTGCGCGCTGGCCGAAGACCTGCAGCTGGATTTCGGCTGCAATTTCGGGCTCACGAAGTCGGCGCCCGATTACCAACCCTTTGCCGGCGTCAGCCGCCGTTTTTAATCCATGAGCGCGGATCCCGTCCCAACTTCCCCCACCGCCGCGCCCGGCTGGCGCCACAGCCGCGTGGCGGTGAGCCTGCCCGAGGCGCACCGCAGCGTGGCGGTGCCCGCCGGCGCCTCGTTCTGGCGCAAGGCCTGGGCCTTCACCGGCCCGGGCTTCATGGTCGCGGTGGGCTACATGGACCCGGGCAACTGGGCCACCGACCTCGCGGGCGGCGCGAAGTTCGGCTACACGCTGCTCTCGGTCATCCTGATCTCGAACCTGATGGCGATCCTGCTGCAGCACCTGTGCGTGAAGCTCGGCATCGCCACGGGCCGCGACCTCGCGCAGGCCTGCCGCGACCACTATCCGCGCCCGGTCGTATGGTTCCTGTGGATCCTGTGCGAGCTGGCCATCGCGGCCTGCGACCTCGCGGAGGTCATCGGCTCGGCCATCGCGCTGCAGTTGCTCTTCGGCATCCCGCTCGTGTGGGGCTGCGTGATCACGGCGGCGGACGTCATGATCGTGCTGCTGCTCCAGCACCGGGGCGTCCGCTGGCTCGAGGCGGTGGTCGTGACGCTCATCCTGACCGTCGGCACCTGCTTCGCCCTCGAGCTGTGGCTGGCCAAGCCGAGCCTGCTCGGCGTGCTGGCCGGCTTCACGCCCAGCCTCGAGATCGTCCGCAATCCCGAGATGCTCTACGTGTCGATCGGCATCCTTGGCGCGACCGTCATGCCGCACAACCTCTACCTGCACTCCTCGATCGTGCAGACGCGCAAGTACGAGCAGACCGCCGGCGGCAAGCGCGAGGCGATCAAGTTCGCCACGATCGACTCGACGTTCGCGCTCATGTTCGCGCTCTTCATCAACGGCGCCATCCTCGTGCTCGCGGCCGCGGCCTTCCACACGACCGGCCATTCGGGCGTCGCCGAGATCCAGGAGGCCTACCACCTGCTCGACGGCGTGCTGGGCGTGACCTTCGCCGGCATCCTCTTCGCGGTGGCCTTGCTCGCGTCGGGCCAGAATTCCACGCTCACCGGCACGCTCGCGGGCCAGATCGTGATGGAGGGTTTCCTCAACATCCGCCTGCGCCCGTGGCTGCGGCGCCTGCTCACGCGCGCGATCGCCATCGTGCCGGCGGTAATCGTCATCGGCGTGTACGGCGAGGGCAAGACGACCGCGCTCCTCGTCGCCAGCCAGGTCTGCCTCAGCATGCAGCTCGGATTCGCCTGCTGGCCGCTGATGCGGTTCACGGGCGAGAAGGACAAGATGGGCGAGTTCGTGAACCCGTGGTGGGTCAAGCTGCTGGGCTGGACGATCACACTCGTCATCATCGGGCTCAACGTTAAGCTGCTGCTCGACATCGCCGGCCTGACCGGCGGGGAATAACCATGTACCGCAAAATCCTCGTCGCCCTGGAAAACGGTCCCGCGGACCAGCGCCTGCTGCCGCACATCAGCGAATTTGCGAAGCGGCTCGGCGCCGACCTGCTGCTGCTGCACGTGGCCGACGGCTGGGCGGCGCGCAATTTCGAGCAGCTCAAGCTGACGGAGTCCGCCGAGATGAAGGCCGATTTCGAATACCTGGCCTCCACGGCGGAGAAACTGGCCGCCGGCGGCCTGAAAGTCGAGACACTGCTGGCGCTCGGCAACCCGCCCAACGAGATCGTGCGCGTTGCGACCGAGGCCCACTGCGACCTCATCGCGCTGGCTTCGCACGGCCACAAGCTGTTTGGCGACATCGTGCACGGCAGCACCATCGACAAGGTCCGCCACAACACGATCGTGCCGCTGCTGGTGGTCAGTGCGTCGAAGGCCGCGACCAAGGCGCCGTTTTAGGCGGCTTACTTCCCGATCAGCCAGTTGAGGATGGCGGCGCGTTCCTCCACGATGTGGCGGTCGAGCCCGGCGGGCGCCGACTTGCCGCGCTTGTTCGCATCGTTGATCGCCCACCGGTAGCGCTGGATCAGGTCGGCCTCGTCGAGGATCTCGGCGGCGGTGCGGGGCTTGGCCTCGGCGATGAACTGCTCGACGGTGCGGCTGCTGAGGTAGCCGACGGTTTGCTTCACGTCGAGGGTGGTGTCCGGCCGCGCCAGCTCGTCGCCGTAGCCGAGCGCCCACATCAGCACCACGAGGCCCTCGTAGTGCCAGAGGTACACGTTGCGGTCGGAATTGGTCTGGGCGTTGTTGTCCACGAACTCCCATTCCGGCGCGGTGAAGAATTTCTTGGCCTTGTAGCGCTGGATGAGGTCCTCGATCGTGTCCTGCGAGGCGCCCTCGGCCTTGAGGGCGCAGAAGCACACCGCGATGGCGCGCTGGGCGATCTGCTCGCGGGTCCGCAGCTTCGCGGCGCCGGCATCCGCGATCACCGGCAGGTCGGGCGGGATCGTGATGCTCTCGGCGGCGAGGCGCGCGACGGAGCGCGCGCGGCGGTCGATGGCCTCCGGCGACGGCCCGGCCTTGAGCGGGGTCTGGGCCAGGGCGGCCTGGGTCAGGGCGAAGACGGAAACGAGGGCGAGGAGCTTGAGCTTCATGGATCGGATGCGCCAGTGTTGACGGCGGACCCCTCCGCGGGCGAGCGCGGATTAGCGCCCGGCTAGAACTATGGCATGTTTTCAAACTTCCGGAGGATTTAACCACTGATGCATCGCCTAACGGCTCTGCTGGGAAGTCCCCTCCGCCTAATCGGCTCCGGTTTTAGTTTCGGGGAACGGCTAATCGCCGTTGGGCTGGCGGTTTGATTTCGCGTCGGAGATCAGCCGACGCCCCGAAACCCAATGCGGAGCCGATTAGGCGAAGCGCAACACGTAGCATCGCCGTTAGGCGATGCATTAGTGGTTTTTAAACGGATCGATTCTGTGCGCCTAAAGCTCCCGCCCGACGGCGAGCTCCTTCATGCTGACGCCGATGTTGGTCGCGTTGGTTTCCCGCAGGGTGTCAATGGCCCGCACGACGTCCCCGTAGGTTGAGCCCTCGCGGGCGTAGACGCCAATGTAGGCGACATCCTTGGTCGCCAGCAACTGGTTGACGTAATCCACCACCTCGGAGGCTTGGATCGGCTTGGCGTCATAGGAAAGGGTGGGGCCTTCCACCACCAGGATGACGTATTTTTCCGGTCCGGGCGGATTCGTGCTTTGGCCGGGACTGCACAGGGAGACACGGGCGAATTCGTGTTTTTCGGCTGCGAGCACATCGGCGCAAAGGCCGGCGGCGAAGACTGTCAGGAGCAAACGGCAGGTCATCAGTTTCATGATTTTTCCTCCCAGGGTTTTCAGACAGGTTAATGCCAACGAGGTCCGTTGCACACAGGATACCCGCGGATGCCTCCGCCGCAACGCCGGAATTGCCGGGCTTGCCCACCCGGTTTTTTAACCACGGATTGCACGGATGCCACGGATGGGTGTTCAGTCAGCAGCTCGATATGACCCGTGACAGTCGGTCATTGAGGGACGACCATTGCCTTCGCGCTACGGCGCAAACGCCAGGCCCCAGGTGCGCTGGGCGTAGCCGTAGGTGACGGGCTTCACGGCCTTCAGCGCGCCGAGGTTGCCGGCGTACTTCGCTTCGAACGCCGCGACGGCGCTGTCGTAGTCGGCGAGGAGCTTCGCCTTCACCTCGGGTTGGGCGAAGGAATACGTGAGGGAATTGCGGCCCATCGCAATGAGCTCATCCCACGACAGGTTGAAGGTCGTCACCGCCGTGTAGTACTCGTCGGTCAGGTTGCTGTCCCACATGCCGCGGTCGTCGGTGTTGAGGCAGACGGGCACGCCGGTGCGGAGGTATTCGGGGAAGGGATGCTTCGCGAGGTCGGGCGTGTACTCGAGCAGGCGGTTGGAGATGAGGTTGATCTCGATGAGCGTGCGACGTGTCTGCTGCAGCAGCAGGAGCGTGTCGGGATCCTTGATCAGGTTCACCCCGTGGCCGATGCGCGAGGCGCCGAGCAGGAGCGTGTCGCGGATGTGCGCGTCGGGCCCGTCCATCTCGCCGGCGTGGATCGAAAGCGCGAGCGTCGGATATTTGCGGCGCATCTCGCGGAAGATCTCGAGGAAGCGCAGGGGGTAGCCCTTGCCGTTCTCCTCGATGCCCGCGAGGTTGATGCCGACCCAGAGGTCGCGGTTGGCGTCGACGAACTGGTAGAGCCGCTCGACCTGTTGCTCGGCGTCGGGGAAGAAGCGCAGGCCCGTGACCTGGAAGCGCACGGTGATGCCGGTCGCGCGCGCGTCGGGTTGCGCCAGGCGGCGGCGGATGGCATCGGCGGCGTCCTTGGCCGCGATCGGGTTCCCCGTGTTGTCGGCGTAGCCCATGACCGAGGTCTGGGTCTCGAGGTAGCGCAGGCCCTCGGCGCCGTAGGCCTGCATGGTCTCGACCATGACGTTGTTCACGACCTCGAGGTTGTTGAACAGCCCGCCGAGGCGAGGCCAGATCCAGTCGAAGAATTCGGCCCGGCCCTCGCCCGGCCGGTCGAGGCGCAGGGAGTCGAGCCAGGCCCGTTTCTGTTCCGGGCCGAGCGCATCGAGGCGGACGTAGTCGGCCTGGTCGGCGGGCGGCAGCTTCGCGTAGGCGTGCTGGCGGATGGTCTGGAAGAGGACGAGCTTCGACTCGGTGGTGACCGGCGCGGTGAACTTCACCCGCGTGTAGAACGTATCGCCGCCGTTGCGCGCCGGATCGGTGGCGACGGCGTACCACCACTCGGCGCGGATCGCGCCGCCGAGGTGGTTGTGGAGGTCGCCGCCCTTGGGCAGGGCGTAGAGGAAGGTGTAGAGCTCGTCGGGTTTGGCGGTGCGCTTGATCTCCTCAAAGCGCGGGCCGAACGACGCGGCGAAGGCGGACGTACCGAGCACGATGAGCAGGACAAGATATCGCATGAGATGATTGAAATTCACCGACCAAGCATGGCCACGAAAAACACGAAGAGCCACAAAAACGGTCAACCAGTCATTTCAGACATCAGGTATTTCTTCACGTACAGGCGAGGCGCACCGAAATTTATCAGCAGGCCGGTTTCAAATCGCCCTGATCGCAAATAGCCGAGCAGTTGGGCAATATGTTCCTCGGCAATGGTACGCACGGCCTTGAGTTCAACCACGAGGCGGTTGTCGACGAGCAGGTCGGAATAAAATTCACCTAAAAGAGTGCCATCGTCGTCGAGGACTTGGGAGGAATGCTGCTGCTTTACTTCGACTCCCTGTCGGCGCAGGCGATGAAAGAGCGCATTCTCGTAGATCTTCTCAAGATGTCCGTGCCTATGGTAGCAATGGATTGCGAAGCTGGTTTCCCGGACAATATCGCAGAGACGGTTGATGTCGGTGTTCATGATGGGGCCCTTTTTGTGGCTTTTCGTGTTTTTTGTGGCCCATCTGAAAGGATTGTTCTGAGTGGCTTAGAAAAGGTGCGCGAAGATCGCGCGGAGGAGGTGCAGGCTGAAGACCAGCGCCAGGATGTAGGTCAGCGCCGAGGTCCTGGCGGTCTGGCCGGTCACGAGCTTGAGGATCGCGTAGGTGATGAGCCCGAGGCCGATGCCCTCGGCGATGCTGAAGCTGAGCGGGATGCCGGCGATGATCAGGAAGATCGGCGCCGCCTCGGTGAAGTCGTCGAGCTTCAGCTCGGTCACCGACTGGAACATGAACACGCCGACGATCACGAGCGCCGGCGCGGTTGCGGCGGCGGGGATCGCGAGGATTACCGGCGTGAGGAACAGCGCGAGGAGGAACAGCACCGCGGTCGTCGCGCCGGTCAGGCCGGTGCGGCCGCCGGCCTCGACACCCGAGGCGGACTCGATGTAGCTGACGACCGTCGAGGTGCCGAGCAGCGAGCTGATGATCGCGGCGACGGAGTCGGCCACGAGCGCCCGGCCGGCCTTGGGCAGCGTGCCGTCGGGGGAAAGCAGGCCGGCGCGCTTGGTGACGCCGATCAGCGTGCCGATGTTGTCGAACATGTCGACGAGCAGGAGCGTGAGGATGATCGGCAGCGCCTTGCCGAAGTCGTGCAGCAACAGGTCGAAGTTGAGCTGGAACATCGTCGGCGCGGGCGACGCCGGCGGCGAGAACAGGCTGGACGGCATCGTGGTGACGTGCCCGCCCTTGCCGTCGGAGACGAACAGGCCGGCGGCGGTGACCGCGAGGATGGACAGGACGATGGCGCCCGGAATCCGGCGGGCGACGAGCACGGACGTGAGCAGGATGCCGGCGAAGCAGAGCAGCACCGCCGGCGTGCCGAAATCACCGTGGGTGACGAACGTCGCGGGGTTCGAGACGACGATGCCGCCGTTCTTCAGGCCGATGAAGGCGATGAACAGGCCGATGCCGCAGGTGATGGCGAGCTTCAGCTGGTGCGGGATGGCCGCGATGATCTTTTCCCGGATGCCCGTGACCGACAGGGCGAGGAAGATGCAGCCGTTGGTGAAGACGAGGCCCAGGGCGGACTGCCACGAAACGCCGAGGCCGAGGCACACGGTGAAGGCGAAGTAGGCGTTGATGCCCATGCCGGGCGCGAGGGCCAGCGGGTAGTTGGTGAGGAAACCCATCAGCAGCGTGCTGATCGCGGCGGTGAGCGCCGTGACCGTGATCAGGGCGTTCTGCGGCATGCCCGCGGCGGCGAGGATCGAAGGGTTCACCGCGAGGATGTAGGCCATCGCGGCGAAGGTCGTCGCGCCGGCCTGCAGTTCGCGCGGCACCGAGGTGCCGTTCTGGTCCAGCTTGTAGACACGGTTGAGCAGGGAGGTCATGGGGGTGCGTCCAGCGGAGGCAGGTTTTGGAGGAAACTCACGGTGAAGAGGGCGGTGGCGCGCGCGGCCATGGGATAGAACGGCACGCCCTCGTAGGGCGCGTCGCTGACCACGCGGAACGCGATGTAGCGGATTCCGTACGCGTGTGCAATGGCGGCGACGTGGGCGGATTCCATTTCCTCGACGTCCAGGCCGAACATCCGGGCCGACCATTGCACGCGGTCGAGCTCGAGGTTGACCTCGTGGGCGGAGCCGATGACGCCGGCGAAGACGCGGCCCATGGAATTGCGGGTGCGCAGGGCGACGGCGAGGGCGGCGGGGTCGCCGGCGAAGCCGTCGGGGAATTCCTCCAGCCTGCCGGTCTGGAGATCGCGCAGCTTCTGCGGCACGGGCGTCCAGGCAAGGGGCGTGCTGCCGGCGCCAGCGGCGCGCGCGGCGGCGGTGAAGTTGCCATAGTCGACCGCGCGCCGGCCGACGATGATATCGTGGAGCGTGAGATAGGGCGCCTGCGCGCCGCTCGTGCCCTGGTTGACGATCAGCCTGGGAGAGAATTCCTCGATGCCGATGAGGGTCGAGGTCGTGCAGTTGATCAGCGCCTGGCCGGTCAGCGACACGGCGACGCGGTGAGGGCCGATGCGGCCGGTCCAGAAGCTGAACTTGCCGATCTCGACCTTCTGCGCGCCCTGCAGCGCCGCAATGAGGTCGGCGGTCTCCAGGTTCTCCGCGCCCTGCACGAGCACATCCACCGGCTCGGCGGCGATCAAACGGACGCTGCCTGCGATCAGGACCAAGCAGGCAACCAAATTCATGCCAATCGTCATCCTGAGCCGTGCGCAGGATCCAAGCCGCAACGGTAATGCGTCCATACCCTTGGCTCCTTCGCACGGCTCAGGATGACCGCTAAGAGGGTTTGGCCTCATTTCCACGCCTCCAGGAACTGGGTGGCGAGGGCCGCGGTCTCGGGGGGCGTGCCGTCAATGACGCGCAGGCCGATCACGGGCGTGTTGAGCAGCAGGGCGCAGCCGGCGATGTGCGCGGACTCGGCGTCCTCGCAGTCCGTTTTCCAAGTCTGGTGGATCCACGCGATGCGGTCGGCCTCGCGGTTGACCTGCGGGGCGGAGCCCAGCGTGCCGGCGAGCACGCGGCCGCGGCCGGGCTTGAGCTTCAGGGCGATCGCCAGCGCGGCCGGGTCCGCGGGGAAATCGACCTGGTAATGCTCCTTTTCGCCCGGCGTCATCATCGCGTGGGGCAGGCGCTGCCATGTCAGCGGGTGGATGCCTCCGCCGAGGTCCCGCCGTTCGGAAATGAGGCCGTCGAAGGCGACGAACGTGCGGCTCACCACCACGTCGCCGGGCTGCAGCGCGGGATCGTGGGCGCGCGCGGCGCCGATGGTGACGACCAGCTTCGGCGCGTAGTGCCGGATCGCGAGGGTGGTGGCGGCGACGGCGTTGAGCGGGTCGCCTTCGGTGCGGGTAAGGACGACGTTCCTGAGGCCGAGCGTGCCGGTCCAGAATTTCCATGCGCCGCGGGTTTCGACGAGGGGATTGCCCAGGCGGGCGGCCAGCGGCTGGAGCTCAGCATCGCTGGCGGCGGCGATCAGGACGTCATAGGTGGCGGCGCGCAGGGTCGCCGTCGCGAGAAACAGCAGGATCAGCCCGCGCGTCCTCATGGCCGGGCCGAGGGGATTTCCTTTTCGTATTTGTCCCAGCCGGCCACGAGCTCGTGGACGACCTTGCTGCCGACGCGGTAGGCGGCCTCGAGCGAGGGGATGTAGGCGGAATAGTGGCCGATGTTTTCCCCGAGGAGGCTTTGCGCCGCGTTGAGGTCGGGCGGCTGCAGGTCGAAGTTGCTGCCGGTGCGCAGCACCAGCGCGCGCCGGACGTCGGCCTTGCCGGCGCGGGTGAGGTTGGTGAGGGCGCGGAGCGTGCCGCTGTCCTCCATCGCGGTGGTGACATAGTTGCCCTTGCCCTCGGTGTAGTAGGCGACCCAGTCGTTGGCCCATTCGTCGAGAAGCTTGCCGTGCCAGTAGGTGCTGGAGGCGAGGTTGGCGCCGATCATCACGGAAGGGGAGAGGAGCGCCTTGGGGTGATCCGAATAGCGGCGGCGGAACTCCTTCACCTGGTCGTTCTCGACGAGCGGGGTGTCCTTGGTCAGCGCATAAGCCCAGTGCAGCAGGCCGGGGTTCAGCGCATAGCAATTGTCCGCGCGTTCCTCGGCGGGCAGGAGCGGCAGCTCGTAGGGTTTCTTTTTGCGCAGGGGAATGTAGCCGGTTTTCCAGCCGGGCGGGATCTCGCGGGCGTCGATCTCATGGCCGAGATCGCCCTCGACGACATAGTCGGTCCAGACCGCCGACCCGACGGAGCCGTCGGCGGGATCCATGCCGGCGATGCCCGCCACGAGCCAGTAGCTCTCGCGGAGGTCGAAACGCGGGTCGAGGCCGAGCGCCATGATCGTGGTGGCGGCGCGGGTGTTGCCCTGGCCGGTGACGATGCCGATCACCGAGCCGTCGGCATTGGCGCAGACGTCGTGGTAGGCGGCGGGCAGGGGAATGACGCGGGTGAGCTGCTCGCGCTCACACCAGTATTGAAATTCCCCGGGGGCGTCCCCAGTGTCGCGGCCAATCTCGAACATGGTCACGACGACGACTTTCGGGCGGATGACCTCGGCGGTCGCCGCGAGAGGAGAAATCACGGCGGACGCCACGCCCAGGCGCACAAGCAAGGCGGAGAAAACCATGGCCCGCAGTCAGCAGGCTTCGTACCGCCACGGCGAGTTTTTACGCGCAGCAAAGCGCGTCGTTCGTGGCACATGGCTTGCTTTGGACCCCCTTTGGCACCTGCCAATCTTACACCAACACATGAAAACCACCCTGTTTCGCACGTCACTGGCCGTGCTCCTCCTCGCCAGCATTTCCGGGCCGCTTCGCGCCCAGAACGCGACCCCGCCGGTCGACAACTCCGAGCCCCCGAAGGGCGAGGTCCTTGAGCTCGAGCGCTTCAAGGTGACTTCCGATGTCGCCACCGACGCGCTCGTGCTGCCGATCGCGCGCCCGTTCAACTCGGTGTTCGGCACCGATGACAACATCGTCGACGTACCGCGCAACGTCACGATCATCTCCCGCCAGCAGCTGAGCGACATCAACATCTCGAGCGTGCTGGACTTCACGAAGCTCACTTCCAGTTCCTACACCACGACCAACTTCGGCGCGCCGTCGAACCCGTCGATCCGCGGCCAGACCGCCGACCTGTTCATCAACGGCGTGCGCGGTCGCACCACGTCCAACGGCAACGGCCTGCCGCTCGACTTCAATTCCGTGGAGTCCGTCAACATCGTGAAGGGCCCGGCCACCGCGGTGCAGGGCACCTCGATGTACGTCGGCGGCTTCATCGACCTGATCACCAAGCGCCCGTACTTCGACAAGCAGAAGGGCTCGGTCAGCGTGACCGTCGGCTCCTATTCGCAGAAGGCCTGGACGATCGACGTGGGCGGACCGATCACCCCGACGGCGGCGTACCGCTTCAGCTACTCCGGCACCGACAGCAAGGGGTACTGGTACAACTATTATAACAAGAACAACTCGGTCTATGGTGCCCTCGAGTTCCGTCCCTCCGCCAATTACAGCATCTTCATCAACGGCTCGTGGTCTGATTACAACTACACGGAAAACTGGGGCATGAACCGCCCGACCCAGGACCTGATCGACAACGGCAACTACATCACGGGCATCAACGCCAACAACGGCGTAGGGAACCCGCCCTCCGACCCGCAGAATTCCAAATACGTGGCGGGCGGAGCCAATCTCATCATCTGGGGACCGGCCGTGCAACTCAGCCGGCATGCCCGCCTGCTCAAGCCCGGTGATCACTCGGAGGGCAAGGAATACAACCTGCAGGCGATCCAGACCGCCACGATCAGCCCCGAGTTCAAGGTCGTGAACAACACCTTCTGGAGCTACACCGCGCGCAACACGCTCAGTTCGTACTACTATTCGGAGATCATCGATCCCTCGTGGTTCGTCGAGAACCGCACCGAATTCATCTTCAACAAGCCGAAGTTCACGCTGAACACCGGCCTCGACCTGCGTTACCAGAAGACCAAGGCCTATGACGACTATTACTTCGAACCGGCCAACGTGTGGGATCTCTCGAAGGATCCGGCGTACATCAATGTTTACAACTCGGATAATTTCAACGGGCACTTCTTTGAAAGTTTTCCGGTTCCCGGCTGGCCCAACCGCTACGCTGGTTCGGGCCTGGGCAACGGTGACACCAACGAATCGCACGCCACCACCGTCGGCCCCTTCGCCCAGGCCACGTGGAAGCTGCATGAGAAATTCGATCTCGTGACCGGCGTGCGCTATGACCGCTTGAGCGCCGACGTGACGGATCCGCTCAGCACGCCGATCGTCCATGACTCGATCAGCGTCTGGACACCCAACTACAACATCAGCCTGGTCTACAAGCCCACGAAGACCTCCAGCATCTACGCCACCTACAACAAGTCCAAGAACACCTCGGGCGCAGTGGGCAACGGCGGCGGCATCACGGGCTGGGGCGCCGGCGGCAAGCTCGACAAGGGCAACTTCCAGCAACCCGCCGAACTCTTCGAGGTCGGCACGAAGTATTCCCTCATGGGCAACACGCTCTTCCTGAATTTTGCGTACTTCGACCAGGAACGCACCTCGAAGCCGGCGAGCAGCGTCAACCTGGTCAAGTATCACGCCAAGGGCTTTGAGGCCGAGATGAACTACCAGCCCAACAAGCACGTCTATTACACGGCATCGTTCTCGTATGTCGACGCGACGGTCTTCAACAGCGCGGGCGGCTCCGGCGATTATCCGTTCTTCGCCGCCGCGCTTGAGATGATCGGGGAGGAGGCGCAGATTCCGCCGTCGGTCACGGAATGGCGGGCGTCGGGCCTGCCCCGAGTCTCGGCCAACGGCTTGGTGTCGTATTCCTTCGACAACGGTTTCGGGGCGTCGGCCAACGTGCTCATCACCGGTCCGATCAACAACAACGCCGCCGGTACGCTGGTCATCCCGACCCAATACCAGCTCGATGCCAGCGTCTGGTATCGCTACGGCAAGGCGTGGGATTTGCGCCTCAACGTCTCCAACGTGACCAACGAGAAGAACTGGGCCCCGCCGAATCCCACCTACGGCAACGGCTCGATCCTCGCGCTGGCCGGCACGCAGTTCAGCTTCACCGCGAAATACAGCTTTTAAGCCCTGCGCTTAAGAACCTGACACCTGCACACACACCAGCCGCCGGCGCCGCAAGCGCCGGCGGCTTTGCTTTTTGAGGTGCATCCCGCTGTTCCGTCATCCTGAGCCGGGGGTGGCTCAAATGGATTGAAGAAACACGCCTCAACGTCTTGTTTCCCCGCATGACTTCGCTCCTTCGCTGCCTTGTGTTCTCCTGTCTCGCGGTCTGCGCTTCGGCCCAGCACGCCCTCGTCATCCAGACCGACTTCGGCGTGAAGGACGGCGCCGTCGCCGCCATGAAGGGCGTCGCCTTCGGCGTCGACCCGCACCTCGCGATCTTCGACCTCAGCCAGGAAAACACGCCCTACGACATCTGGGAGGCCGCCTACCGCCTGCACCAGACCTGCCCATACTGGCCGGAAGGCACCGTGTTCGTCTCGGTCATCGATCCCGGCGTCGGCACGGACCGCCTGTCGGTCGTGCTGCAGGCGAAGAACGGCCAGTATTTCGTCGGGCCGGACAACGGCACGTGGACGCTCGTCGCCGAGGAGTTCGGCATCGCCGCCGTGCGGCGCATCGACGAGAAGACGAATCGCCGGCCGGGCTCCGAGAAAAGCTACACGTTCCACGGCCGCGACATCTATGCGTACACCGGCGCCCGCCTGGCATCGGGCAAGATCACCTTCGAGCAGGTCGGCCCGCTGCTCGAGCCCAAGGTCATCAGCCTGCCGTACACGAAGCCGTCCCGCGAGGGCGGCGTGCTGGCAGGCACCATCCCGCAGATCGACTTCCACTACGGCAACGTCTGGACCAACATTCCCGACACGCTCTTCGCCGAGCTGAAGCCGGAGTTCGGCCAGAAGTTCTCCGTCACGATCTTCCACGACGGCAAGGAAACCTACCATGGCGTTCTGCCCTACACGCACACCTTCGGCGACGTGAAGGAGGGCGAGCCGCTGCTCTACCTGAACAGCCTGCTCAATGTCGCCTTCGCGCTCAACCAGGGCAGCTTCTCGGAAAAGTTCGGCCTCGCGTCCGGCGGCAACTGGACCGTGAAGGTGGAGAAGGCGCGGTAGGGCGAGTCCGCCGGACGAGCCGCATTCTTCCGGCCATGCGGAAATCGTGAAATCGGGCATCTAGAATCGGAAATCTAGAATTTCGAACCGGGCACCGTTTTCGTCATCCTGAGCCGGGCGAAGGATCCACGACGAGGCATACTGCTTGCGACCGCTTGGATCCTTCGCATGGCTCAGGATGACGCCGCAGGGTTTGTCTCAGAGATTCCAGGTTTTCGATTACCGATTCTAGATTTCAAGATTTCCGCCCTCCCGGGCCTTGCCGCTGGCGCAGCGCCTGCTATCCACGAGCCCCATGGACGTTCTCCCCCCGCCGGTCACCCCGGAAAAATCCCCGCACATCGTCTATGGGTTGGAGGAACGGATCCCACTCGGCCCGGCCGTGCTCGTGGGCGTGCAGCACGTCTCCGCGATGGTCGTCGGCACGATCACGCCGCCGCTCATCCTCGCGGGCATCCTGAAGTTTTCCCCGGCGGACACGGCCTACCTCGTCAGCATCGCGCTGCTCGCGTCCGCGCTGGGCACCTTCCTGCAATGCCGGCAGCGCGGGCCGGTCGGCTCCGGCCTGCTGAGCGTGACGGGCACGAGTTTTGCCTTCCTGCAGCCGCTCACGCTGGCGGGGCAGGCGGGCGGCCTGGCGCTCATGCTCGGCATGTCCTGCGTGACCGCCCCGCTGCTCATCGTGCTGGCGCCATTCATCTCCAGCCTGCGCCGGGTCTTCACGCCGCTGGTTTCGGGTGTCGTCGTGCTGCTGATCGGCACCTCGCTGATCCCGACGGCCTTCTTCGGCCTGTCCACGCCGGTGAGTCCCGATGCGCCGCCGTGGCTCGGCCTCGCGGTCGGCGCCTCGGTCGTGGCGGTCATCGTCGTGAGCCAGGCCTCGGGCCGGCCGTGGGCGCGCATCGCCGGCGCCGCGCTGGGCGTGGTCGTCGGCTGCGTCTTCGTCGGGCTGGCCGGGGGGCTGCACGCGCCCGACCCCGGCACCGGCGAATGGTTTACTCGGCCGCGCTTCCTGCCGCACGGTTTCGCCTTCGATTGGAAGTTCGTCCCACCGTTCGCGTTCATCTACCTCGTGTCGCTGCTGGAGGCGATGGGCGACATCGCGGCGACCTCGCAACTGTCGGGCCTGCCCACCGACGGCCCGGCCCACTGGCGCCGCTTGTCGGGCGGCGTGCTGGCCGACGGCATCACCAGCACGACCACCGCGCTCTTCGGCGGCTTTCCCAGCGCGACCTACGCGCAGAACAACGGCGTCATCCAGATCACCGGCGTCGCGAGCCGCCGGGTCGGCTACGTGATGGCCGTCATCCTCGCCCTGCTCGGGCTTTTCCCGGCGGTCGGCCGCTGGGTGACCGTGCTGCCGCCGCCCGTGCTGGGCGGGCTCGCGCTCATGATGTTCGGGCTGGTCGCGGTGGCCGGCATCCGCCTGCTGCTCAGCGCCGGGCTCGGCCAGCGCGAGGGCGTGATCGTGGCGCTCTCGCTCGGCCTCGGCCTTGGCCTGCCGACCCAGCCGGGTCTGCTCGCGAGCTTCCCGGGCTGGCTGCACGCGCTGCTGGAGTCGGGCATCTCCGCCGGCGGCCTGACCGCCCTGCTGCTCACGCTCGCCTGGCCGGGAAAGTCGACTGAGGAAACCACTAATCCACGCTGACGGGTCACTAACCCCGATAAATCGGGATTCCATTAGTGAGGTTTTAGTGTGAATTAGTGGTGCCCTTCACATGCCCACGCTGCTCGTCAAAAACATCCACACGCTGGCCACGATGGACGCCCAGCGCGCGGAAATCCGCAACGCCGCGATCTTCGTCCGGGACCGGGTGATCGAGCGGGTGGGGCCGACGGCGGCTTTGCCCGGGACGGCCGACGACGTGCTCGACCTGAAGGGCCGTTACGTTGTGCTGCCCGGGCTCGTCAACACGCACCATCATTTCTACCAGACCCTGACGCGCGCGGTGCCCGCGGCGCAGAACTGCGACCTGTTCGGCTGGCTGAAGACGCTCTATCCGATCTGGTCGCGCCTGACCGCCGAGGGCGTGTACGCCAGCGCGCAGATGGCCGCGGCGGAGCTGATGCTGTCGGGCTGCACGACCTCGAGCGACCACCTCTACCTTTTCCCCAACGACTGCCAGCTGGACGACGAGATCCGCGCGCTCGGCGACATCGGCCTGCGCTTCCACGCGTGCCGCGGCAGCATGAGCGTGGGCGAGAGCCAGGGCGGCCTGCCGCCGGACAAGCTCGTCGAGAAGGAGGCCAACATCCTCAAGGACAGCCAGCGGCTCATCGGCCAGTATCACGACGCCAGCCGCCATGCCATGGTGCGGGTCGCGCTGGCACCGTGTTCGCCGTTTTCCGTTTCCACCGACCTCATGCGCGAGTCGGCGGCGCTGGCAAGGTCGCACCAATGCGTCCGCCTGCACACGCATCTGGCGGAGAACGTCTCCGACGTCACTTACAGCCGCGAGAAGTTCGGCCGGACCCCGGGCGAGTACGCCGAGTCGGTCGGCTGGGTGGGGCACGATGTCTGGCATGCGCACGGCGTGCAGCTCGATGACGCGGCCATCGCGAACTTCGGCCGCACCGGCACCGGCGTGGCGCATTGTCCCTGCAGCAACATGCGGCTCGCGAGCGGCATCGCGCCGATCCGCAAGATGGTGAAGGCCGGCGTGCCGGTGGGCCTGGGCGTGGACGGGGCGGCGTCGAACGACGCGACGAATCTTTTCCAGGAAGCGCGGACGGCCTGCCTGCTGGCGCGGGTCGGGGCGCAGGATGCCGCGGTGATGTCGGCGCGCCAGGCGCTGGAGCTCGCCACGCTCGGCGGGGCCCGCGTGCTCGGCCGCGATGACATCGGCGCAATCGCACCCGGGATGTCGGCGGACTTCATTGCCGTGAACCTCGACCGCCCGTCGTTCGCCGGCGCGCAGCACGACGTCGTGGCCGCGCTGGTGCTCTGCCACGTCGACGCGGTGGACTACAGTTTCATCAACGGCCGGTGCGTGGTGGACCAGGGACGCCTGACCACGGTGGACCTGCCGAAGCTGGTCGAGAAAACCAACCGGCTCTCCGCGAAGCTCCTCGCCGGCTGAGCCGGCGGGCACAAGCAATCCGTCAGGTTACTTGTTGGCGGCGATGCCAGTCCCGGCTTGCGCGCCTCTCACGTCGTTGAAAACCTGCCGCCGTGACCACCATTGATGCCCATGTGCATCTCTACCCCTCGGAGGCCAGCCGGTCGCCGCTGGCGTGGGCGCAGGCGCGCAAGGAGCCGTTGTGGGCCGCCCTGTCCACCCGCAGGCGCAAGGATGGCTCGCCGGTGCAGGGTTTCCCGGCGATGTCGGAGCTGCTGCGCGACATGAACACCGCGGGCATCCGCAAGGCCGTGCTGCTCGGCTGGTATTGGCAGAACCACGCGACCTGCGTGGAGCACAACAAATTCTACGCGTCGTGCATCAAGGCCTATCCCGGGCGCTTCTCGGCCTTCGCGACCGTGCATCCCGCGGCCGGCCCGGCGGCGCTCGACGAGGTGAAGCGCGCGCGCGACCTCGGCTTCGTCGGCGTCGGCGAACTCTCGCCGCATTCGCAGGGCGTGGCGCTCGACGATCCCGCCTGGCGGAAAATCCTGACGCTGGCGGGCGAGCTGAAAATGCCGGTGAACCTGCACGTCACGGACCCGGACTCGAGGGAGTATCCCGGCCGCGTCGACACGCCGCTGGCGGACTTCCTCGCGATCGCGGAGGATTTCCCCGGGACGAACCTCATCCTCGCGCACTGGGGCGGCGGGCTGGCGTGGGCGAAGCGCGCCCTCGCGCTGCCGAACCTCTGGTTCGATACCGCGGCCTCGCCGCTGCTGTACGGCCCGGCCGTGTGGAAGAAGGCGCCGCCGCGCCGCGTGCTCTTCGGCTCCGACTACCCGCTGGTGCTTTACCCGAAGGCCGGCGCGCAGGCGGAATTCGCCGGGATCATCCGCGAGGCGGAGGCCGCCGGGGCGGATCCGGCCATTTTCCGCGAGACCGCCGCGCAGTTGCTCGGCCTCGGCGACACGGCCTAGGCCGGCCGGTGCAGCAGCCACGGCACCGCGGCGCTGTTGGCCGCGGGCAGGATGATTTGCAGCCCGGCGGTGAGGCCCGACGGCAGCGCCACCGGCAGCGACAGCACCGGCAGTCCCGCGAGGCTGGCGGGCGCGGTCAAAGCGAGGATGTTGCGGCGCAGCTGCGGCGTCGCCTCGGCTTTCGTCGGCGCGGGAGTCGGCACGGCCGGCAGCACGAGGAAGTCATAGGCGCGGAAGAAATCCCGCCACACCGTCTGCATCTCGCGCACGGATTCCCGCGCCTGCGCGACGTCCGCCGCCGGGAAATGGCCGGCGTCGGTGAAGCGCTGCCAGATGACCGGATCGTAGTGCTCGCGGTAGGGCGCCAGCCAGTCGCGGTGCACGGCGTGGGCCTCGCTCATGCCGATGGTGATGTAGGTTGCCACCGCCTGGTGCCAGGAAAGGAGCAGCGCCGCTTCCGCGACCGGGTCGGCGTGCGCCGAGAGACTGGCGGCGGCATAGTCGCAGGCGGTCGCGACCGCGGGATCCATGTCCGGCATGAGCTTGCGGGCGTTCACGTAGCAACCGCGGAGTTTTTGGCAGGGCGAATCCTCCGGATGAGCCGGGCTCGGAGCGGTTGGCACGTGCGGCTCATCCGGAGGATTCGCCCTGCCGCACAAGGCCTGCCACGTCGTCAGCATGTCCGCGGCATTCGCCGTGAACCAGCCGGCCGTGTCGAGCGACGGCGCCAGCGGAAACGCGTCCCGGATCAGCTCGTCGCCCGGCGTCAGGCGGAAACCGTGCAACCCGCACCACGCCGCCGGCACGCGGACCGAACCGCCCGTGTCGGTGCCGACCGAGAGCGGCGCCACGCCCGCGGCGACGAGGGCCGCGGAGCCGCTGCTTGAACCGCCGGCCAGCCGGTCGGGAAACCGCGGGTGCGGACAATCGCCGTAATGCGGATTCTCGCCGGTCAGGCCGGAGGCGAACTCGACCAGGTGGGTTTTGCCCGCGCAGGCCGCGCCCAGGCCCGCGAGCCGTTGCGCGATCGCGCTGTCGCGGTCCGGCACCGGGCGGATGTGCGCGAGAAAAGTGGAGCCGGCGCGGGTCGGCACGCCGCGCAGGTCGAAGAGATCCTTGAGCAGGTAGGGGATGCCGCGGAGCGGTGGGGGGCCCGGCTGCGTTCCGGGCGCCGGCGGACGGGCG
>CAYZSN010000083.1:0-6441 GCA_964481095.1 uncultured Oleiharenicola sp.
GCCGGCGGGCGCTGGGTGGACAAGCTGACCGTCAACAACGCCGGCACCATTGCGACCGTGCCGGCGTATGCCGAACTGGACGTCCGCCTGGGCTGGCGGCCCACGCCGGCGATTGAGCTTTCGCTGGTCGGGCAGAACCTCCTGCACGACCACCATGTGGAATACGGCTTTCCCGGCCCGACCCGGGAAAGCATCGAGCGCAGCGTGTACGCGAAGATTTCATGGCGGTACTAGCGTTCACCATGGGCCCGCGCCTGCGTGTGCGCTGCTGGCGGCGCGGCCTGAGCGTCGCTTTGCTCGCGTTGTTGGCCGTGTCCGGCCCGCGCCTGTCGGCCCAGCCGGTCCCGTCCGAATACCAGGTCAAGGCGGTCTTCCTGTTCAATTTCGCCCAGTTCGTCGAATGGCCCGCCGCGGGGTTTCCCGCGCCGGCCGCCCCGTTCGTCATCGGGGTGCTCGGCAGCGACCCGTTCGGTGCGGTCCTCGATGATGTCGTCCGCGACGAAAGCGTCGGCGCGCACAAGCTCGTCATCCAGCGCTACAGCCGCGTCGAGGATATCGGCGCCTGCCAGATCCTGTTCATCGGCGGCTCGGAAACCGGCCGGCTGGAGCAGGCGATCGCCGGCCTGCAAAACCGGGCCATCCTCACCGTCAGCGACGCGGAGGGCGCCGCGACCCGCGGCGTGATGATCCGTTTCCTCTCCGACAAGGGGCGGATCCGGCTGCGCATCAACCTCGACGCGGCCCGCGAGGCCGGGCTGCAGATCAGTTCCAAGCTCCTTCGGCGTGCGGAAATCGTGGGGAAAAAGGACGCGCCGTGAACCTGCGCAACATTCCCATCCGCCGGAAACTGATGCTGATCATCCTCGGCACGGCGGTCGCCGTGATGCTGATGATGCGCGGGAGCTTCTTCACCTACGAATTGATCACCTTCCGGGGCGCGACGGCCCGGCAGGTGACCACCCTGAGCGAAATCCTCGCCGCGAACAGCACCGCGGCGCTGGCCTTCGACAACCAGGAGGATGCGAAGGAAATCCTCGCCGCGCTCCGCGCCGAGCGCCACGTCGTGGCCGCGGCGCTCTACGACCGGAAGGGCCGCCTGTTCGCCCATTATCCCGACGACCTCGCCGCGGCCGCCTTCCCCGCCGCCCCGGAGGCGGACGGCACGCGCTTCGTCGATTCCCACCTGGTCAACTTCCAACCCGTGACGCAGAAGGAGCTGCGCCTCGGCACGCTCTACCTGGAATTCGACACCGGCGCCGTGCTGTCGGATTTCATCTGGGGTTCGCTCGTCATTGCGCTGGCGGTCATGGCGGCGGTCCTGGCCATCACCTATTTCATCTCGCGCAAGCTGGAGAAGCACATCTCGGAGCCCGTCCTTTCCCTGACCACCACCGCGCGCGCCATCACCGACCAGGCCGACTATTCCGTCCGGGCGGTCAAACACGGCGAGGACGAGATCGGCCAGCTGACCGATTCCTTCAACCAGATGCTCGGCCGCCTGCAGGATCTTACCCAGGATCTTGAGTTCCGCGTCAAACAGCGCACCTCCCAACTGGAGGCCGCCAACAAGGAACTCGAGGCGTTCAGCTATTCCGTTTCGCACGACCTGCGCGCGCCGCTGCGGCATGTCGACGGTTTCGCCGGCCTGCTGGCGAAGTCGGACGGCGGCACCCTTTCGCCGAAGGGACGCAACTACCTCGCGCAGATCCAGGATTCCGCCAAGCAGATGGGCATGCTGGTGGACGACCTGCTGGTGTTCGCCCGCATGGGCCGCGCGGAGATGAAGCCCACGCCGGTCAACCTGCAGCAGCTGGCCGAGGAGACGATCGAGGGCCTGAAACCCGACACCCAGCAGCGCAACGTGCGCTGGATCCGCGGCGTCTTCCCAACCGTCAACGGCGACCGGCCCATGCTGCGCCAGGTGCTGGTCAATCTCTTCTCCAACGCCGTGAAGTATTCGCGACCCCGCGACCCGGCGGAGATCGAGTTCGGCTCCCGCGACGGCGCGGACGGCGACGTGGTCATGTTCGTCCGCGACAATGGCGTCGGCTTCGACATGAAATACGCCGACAAGCTCTTCGGCGTTTTCCAGCGCCTGCACCGCGCCGAGGACTTCGAGGGCACGGGGATCGGCCTGGCCAATGTGCACCGCATCATCCTCCGCCACGGCGGCCGGGTCTGGGCGGAATCCCAGCTCAACGTGGGTTCCACCTTTTTTTTCTCCCTCCCAAAAAACAAGTAATATCATGAAGATCCTCAAACGCATCCTCCTCGCCGAAGACAGTCCCAAGGACGTCGACCTCACGCTCGCCGCCCTGGACGAGCATCGCCTCGCCAACGAGGTCGTCGTGACCCGCGACGGCGCGGAGGCGCTCGATTATCTCCACGCCCGCGGCGCCTATGCCAGCCGCGAGCCGGGCCTGCCTGCCGTGCTCCTCCTCGACATCAAGATGCCCAAGCTCACCGGGCTCGAGGTGCTCAAGGAAATGAAATCGGATCCCGTCCTGAAAAACATCCCCGTCGTCATGCTTACCTCCTCCCGCGAGGAGCCCGACCTCGAGGCCGCCTATTCCCTCGGCGCCAACGCCTACGTGGTCAAACCCGTCGACTTCGGCCAGTTCG
This sequence comes from uncultured Oleiharenicola sp., assembly GCA_964481095.1. Lineage (GTDB taxonomy): Bacteria > Verrucomicrobiota > Verrucomicrobiia > Opitutales > Opitutaceae > Lacunisphaera. The sequence continues at coordinate 2,623 of CAYZSN010000083.1, forward strand.
TCGAGGCCGTGAAACAGCTCGGTGTCTTCTGGGCCGTGCTGAATGAGCCGCCCCCGAGCCTCACGCCGCGCGACTGACCTAGGTGTGAGTCGTCAGGACGTTGTCCCGCAGTTTGAGGCGGGAGATGGGTGGTTTGCGTTGTAGCGATCGGTGTGGGCGAAGCCAGTTGTATCGCTGCAGCCAGGTGGCCAGGGCTGCGGTGCGTTCGGCGGAGTGGCGATAAGGTCGGACGTAGGCCCATTCGCGCAGCGTGGTCTTGATGAGTCGTTCGGCCTTGCCGTTGGTCTTAGGCGTGTAGGGCTGGGTGAAGAGGTGCTTGATGCCAAGCCGGCCGCAGGCCTTGCGGAAGGCGGCGGAGCGGTAGCAACTGTCGTTGTCGGTCATGATCCGCTGCACGGTAATGCCCAAGGCGCGGTAGTGGGCCACGACCTGCTGGAGGAAGGCGGTGGCGGTGTGCTTGCGCTCGTCGGGCCGGATCGCGGCGTGGCTGAAGCGCGAGTGATCGTCGATGCAGACGTGCAGATACTCCCAACCGGCGCCGCGGACATGATCGCGTCGATCGCCAGTGATCCGATGCCCCACCGCCTCGATGCGACCGAGCTTCTTGGTGTCAAAATGGAGCAGTTCCCCGGGATGGTCCCGTTCATAACGCACCACTGGTGGCGGTGGTGGTCCCGGCCGGTGTCCGCGCAGGATCCGGCTGAGTGTGGCCTCGGATAGGCCCGTCCGCTCTGCAATCTCGGTGTAGGTCAGGCCCTGTTCCCGCCAACGCCACACCTCCTGGCGTCGCGGCTCGGTTATGCGCTTCGGGCTGCGCTGGGGTCGCGAAGATCGGTCCCGCAGCCCCTCGGTGCCCTCCTCCTGATATCGCCTGACCCATTTGCGCACAGTCTTCGGACAGACGCTGAAGGCGGCAGCTGCCGCCTTCAGCGTCTGCTTGTCCCTCAAAACCAAGCGCACGATGTCCTCTCGACTCCATGGAGTCGTCCGTGCTCTCTTATGCATGTCCTTCTGGTGCCTCCTGAGTTGGATGTTATTTCTTCCAACCCATCTCTCTCAGCTTCGCACCAGAGGGACAACCTCCTGAAAGTTCACACCTAGGGCAGGACGCGCAGGTAGCGCTCGATCGCGCCGTTGACGCCGTAGTCGAACGCGACCGGCCCGCCGTCCGTCTCGCCCGCCACGTGCACGCGCGCCGAGCTGCCGAACGGGGCGTCGGGCGGACGGATGTCGAGGCGCAGCTCGCCGAGGCGCAGGCGCAGCGGCTCGGTGCCGGCGGCCTTCAGGACCTTTAGCGTCCCCGCCTCCATGGTGGCGCCCGACCGCACCACTGCCATCGCATTGAGCGCCAGTTCGGGCTTCGCGTCGGTTTGCAGCGCCAGGAACCCCGGCTGCAGCCGCACGCCTTCGTCGTGGACGCGCAGCGGCAGCACGCCGCCCACCCGTCCCGGCAGGTTCACCGGCACGTCGGGAGCCAGACGGAGCAGCTGCGCGAAATCCAGGTCGGCCACGCGCAGCGTCAGGGCGACCTCGCGCTGGTCCAGGTAATAGCGAAAGGGCTCGGTCGCCACGGTGCCCCCGAGCGCGGTGCCGCGGGCCTCCCTGACGATGATCGTTTTCGCCCCCCACAGGCCGAAGTCCGCCGTGATGTCGCGCACCGACAGCAGCCCGATGCGCAGCTCCGCGACGCGCAGCTCCGCCGCCTTGGTGCGGTACTTCCACAGGTCGGAAAATTCGAGGTCCGCCTCCACCCCGTCCGCCGCGATGTCCTGCGTGCCGACCTTGATGCGCGCGTTGCGCAGGCTCACGCGGGCCGTGGCGGCGAAGCGTTTCGCGGTCACCTTCCCTTCCCCGATTCCGGTCAGCTTGCCCGCCAGCTCCCATGGGGCACCCGGCAGGGGGACAAAGCGCTGGATGTGGCGCGACCACCGCGCGAGGTCGAGCTCCGAGCCGAGGACCTGGAATTCAAGCTCCTGCCCCGCGCGCAGGAGCGAGCCCGTCCCGGCCAGCCGGAGTCCCGGCCCCGTCACCTGCAGGCTGCCAATCCAGGATGCGCCGCCCTTGGGTCGCCCTTCCAGCTTCACGTCGAGCGGCAGGTCGGGCAGCGCCGCCATGCGCACCACGAGCTGGCCGTCGAGGTCCACGCTCACGAACGGCAGCTCGACGCCCCCGTCGGGCGCGCCATTCTCGTAAGTCGACCAGTTCCACGGGTTCACGTCCGACCCGTCGATGAACACCGGTACCTGCGCGCCTTCGATGCGCACCGCGCCGAGCGAAGCCATCCACCAGTGCGGCCGGTCGATCGTCACCCGCCGCGCCGCGAACGGCTGCGCGCGCACCCGGAATTCCAAATCCTCCACCTCGACATGCCACGGCGTCGCGCGGACCGCGCGGTACCGGACCTCCGCTGCCCCGGCCAGGTGCAGCACCGAGCGCACCGCATAGCCGCCGAACCAGCTGCGCACCGCGAGGAAACCGCCGCCCAGCACAAGCGCGCCGGCGGCAAGCCAGGACAGGCGGCGAAGCTTCGGGGTGAGACTCATTGGGCGCACCGTGTTCCTAAACGGCGAACGCCGCGCCGCCACGCCAAACTTCGATTTCCCGAGATCTAGAATCGGACATCTAGAATCGAAAATCTAGAATCGCCCGATTCAGGAAAAACGGCCCGAAATTTAAGATTCTAGATTCCAGCTGCCCGATTCTAGATCTCCGCCCCGGGCCGATGGCCCGCGTCCGTCAGATCTTCACCGGCTTGAGGTTCCAGATCTCGCCGGCATATTCCTTGATGGTGCGGTCGCTCGAGAATTTGCCCATGCGGGCCGTGTTCAGGATCGCCATCTTCGCCCAGCGCTTCGGATCGCGGTACGCGGCGTCCACCCTGGCTTGGGCATCGCAGTAGCTGCGAAAATCCGGGAGCAGCAGGTACGGGTCTCCGCCGTGCAGCAGGCTGTGGTGCACGCCGCCGAAGGCGCCGGACTCGCCCGGCGTGAAGTAATCGCTGCCCAGCCAGTCGATGACGGCGCGCAGCTCCTCGTCGGCGTGGTAATAGTCCCACGGGTTGTAGCCCTTGGCCCAGAGCGCGGCGACCTGCTCGACCGTGAGCCCGAAGATGAAGATGTTCTCGTCGCCGACCTCCTCGCGAATCTCGACATTGGCGCCGTCGAGCGTGCCGATCGTCAGCGCGCCGTTGAGCGAAAGCTTCATGTTGCCGGTGCCCGACGCCTCCTTGCCGGCGGTGGAGATCTGCTCCGAAAGGTCGGCCGCCGGGATGATCTTCTCGGCGAGCGACACGCGGTAGTTGGGCAGGAACGCGACCTTCAGCTTGCCGCCGATGCGGGTGTCGGAATTGATGCGCGCCCCGATGACGTTGATCGCGCGGATGATGTTCTTCGCGAGGTCGTAGCCGGGCGCGGCCTTGGCGGCGAAGACGAACACGCGCGGCACGACGTCGAGGCCGGGATTCTGCAGCAGGCGGCGGTAGAGCGCGAGGATGTGGAGCAGGTTCAGGTGCTGGCGCTTGTACTCGTGCAGGCGCTTGATCTGGACGTCGAACAGCGCGTCGGGCGACACGTCGATGCCGCACTCCGCCTTGATCACGGCGGCGAGGTCGGCCTTGTTGTCGCGCTTGATCGCCATGAATTCCTTCTGGAAGGCCGAGTCGTTCGCCCTTTTTTCCAGCCCCCGCAGAAGGTCGAGGTCGCGCACCCACTTCTCGTGGCCGCGCGCGGTGGTGATCGCCGCCGCCAGCCGCGGGTTGCTCTTCAGCAGCCAGCGGCGCGGCGTGATACCGTTGGTCTTGTTCTGGATCTTGCCCGGGTA
>CAYZSN010000084.1:0-3811 GCA_964481095.1 uncultured Oleiharenicola sp.
GAAGATCCGCCCTGTTCATTCGTTGCTTTCCGTTTCCGCCGCGCTTGCCCTCCTTCTCGCCGGCTGCGGCAAGCCGGCCGAATCGCCGGCCTCCGGGCCCGCGCCCGCCAAGCGGCTCAAGCTCGCCTTCGTCACCAACAACTCATCGTCGTTCTGGACCATTGCGCGCGCCGGCACGGCCGACGCGACCAAGGCCCTCGGCAACGTCGACGTCGATTTCCGCATCCCCGCCTCCGGCAGCGCGTCGGAACAGCAGCAGATCCTCGACGACCTGCTCGCCAAGGGTGTCGACGGCATCGCGGTCAGCCCGATCGACCCGGCCAACCAGGCCGACTTTCTCAACAAGGCCGCCAGCCAGACCCTGCTGGTCTGCCACGACAGCGACGCGCCGGCCACCAAGCGCGTCTGCTACATCGGCACGGACAACACCTCCGCCGGCATCGAGGCGGGCAAGCTGATCAAGGAGGCCCTGCCCAATGGCGGCAAGATCATGCTCTTCGTCGGCACGCTCGACGCGCAGAACGCGCGGGAACGCTATGCCGGCATCAAGCAGGAGCTCGCCGGCTCGAAGGTGGAGATCATCGACGTGCGCACCGACGAGACCGACCGCGTGCGCGCCCAGAAGAACGTCGAGGACACGCTCGTGAAGTATCCCGACGTCGCCGCCCTTGTCGGCCTCTGGAGCTACAACGGCCCGGCCATCGTCAACGCCGTCAAGGGCGCGAACAAGGCCGGCGCGGTGAAGATCGTCTGCTTCGACGAGGAAGCCGACACCCTCGCGGGCGTCGCCGACGGCACCGTCTACGGCACGATCGTCCAGCAGCCCTACGAATTCGGCCGCCAGGCCATCACCCGCATGGCGCAGCACCTCGCCGGCGACAAGGCCGCGCTGGCCGGCGGCAGGCAGATCGTCCCGACGCTCGCGATCAAGCGCGACAACGTCGCGGAGTTCTCCGCCCGCCTGAAGCAGCTGCTCGGCAAGTAACGCCCCGCCCGCGCATGAACCAGCCTCCCCTCCTGTCCATGCGCGGGATCGGCAAGCGCTTCCCGGGCGTGGTGGCCCTGGACGGCGTCAGCCTCGAGGTCGGCGCGGGCGAGGTCGTCGCCCTGTGCGGCGAGAACGGCGCGGGCAAGTCCACGCTGATGAAGATCCTCGGCGGCGTCCACCAGCCCGACATCGGCGAGATCCTGGTCGCGGGCCGCCCGGCGCGCATCGGCAGCGTCCACGACTCCCTCGCGCTCGGCATCGCCTTCATCCACCAGGAGCTCAACGTCCTCGACAACCTCGACGTGGCGGCGAACGTCTTCCTCGGCCGCGAGCCGCGCACCGGCCCGCTGCGCCTGATCGACGGCAAAAAAATCCACGCCGACACCGACGCCCTGCTCCGGCGCATCGGCCTCGCCGTCTCCAGCCACACCCGGCTCGGGGAGCTGTCCCTCGCCCAGCAGCAGATGGTGGAGATCGCCAAGGCGCTTTCGCTCAACGCGCGCCTCATCATCATGGACGAGCCGACGTCCTGCCTCACGCTCAAGGAAACCGACCGGCTCCTCGCGCTCATCGGCGAGCTCCGCCAGGCCGGCGTGAGCATCATCTACATTTCGCACCGCCTCGGCGAGGTCGGCCGCTGCGCCGGCCGCGTGGTGGTCCTGCGCGACGGCAAGAACGCCGGCGAGCTTCGCGGCGCGGACATCACCCACGACCGCATCGTGAGCCTGATGGTCGGCCGCGACATCAAGAATCAGCCGCGCACCTCCAACGCGGCGACGGTGCCCGGCTTCCTGCAGGTCCGCGACCTGCACACGAGCCGCTATCCGGCGCAGGCCGTTTCGTTCGACGCCGCCGCGGGCGAGATCCTCGGCTTCGCCGGCCTGATTGGCGCGGGCCGCTCGGAAGTGGCGAAGGCTTTGGTCGGCCTCGATCCGCAGGCGCACGGGACCGTGAGCCTCGGCGGCGCGGCGCTGCCGGTGGGCGACCCGCAGGAAGCCATCCGGCGCGGCCTCTGCCTCGTGCCCGAGGACCGGCGCCACGAGGGCCTCGTCACGGACATGAGCGTGCGCGAAAACATCACCCTGCCCTCGCTGCGCTCCTTCGCTTCGCTGTTTCTCATCAACCGCCAGCGGGAACACACCGCCACCGCGGCCCAGATCGCGGCGCTGCGGATCAAGACGCCCGGCGGCGAGGCGCTCGTGCTCAACCTCAGCGGCGGCAACCAGCAGAAGGTCGTCCTCGGCAAATGGCTCGCGCGCAACCCCAAGGTGCTGATCCTCGACGAGCCCACGCGCGGCATCGACGTCGGGGCCAAGGGGGAAATCTACGCGCTGATGCGCGAGCTGGCCGACCGCGGCACCGCCGTCCTGATGATCAGCAGCGACCTGGAGGAGATCCTGCACCTGGGCGACCGCGTGGCCGTGATGCACGAGGGCGCCATCGCCGGCGTGCTGGCGCGCGGCGAGTGCACGGAGCAGGCCATCATGCAGCTGGCGGTCGGGCGCAAATCTGCCGCCGCCTAGTCCATGCGCTTTCCCGGTCAGTGCGAAGAGCCAGGCGACGAGGCAATCCAGCTGGATCGCCACGTCCCGCATTGCGGGCCTCGCGATGACCATCCGCTTTGACCCATGAAGAAGGAACTCGGCATCTCCCTCCTGCTCGCCGTCCTTTGCGTGGTCACGGCGCTCATCAACCCGCGCTTCATCTCGCCCACCAACCTGACGAACATGGCGAACGTCATCGGGCTGTTCGGCGTGTTCAGCCTCGGCCTCGGCCTGGTGATCATCACCGGCGGCGTGGACCTCTCGGTCGGCTCGATGTTCGCGCTGGGCGGCGTGCTGCTGTCGATGGCGCTGACCGAATGGCACTGGCCGTGGCCGCTGGCCGCCGCGTTCGTCCTCGTCCTCCCGATGCTGCTCGGCGGCGTCCACGGCTGGCTGGTCACGCGCCTCAACATCCAGCCGTTCATCGTCACGCTCTGCGGCCTGCTGCTTTACCGCGGCCTGGCGCGGTTCATCGCGGACGACGGCACCAAGGGCTTCGGCGACGCCGCCGGCTTCGAAACGCTGCGCAGCCTGGCGCGGGGCAAGGTGCTCGGGCTGCCGATGCCGTTCGTCATCTTCCTCGTGCTCTCGGTCGTGATGTGGTTCGTGCTGCACCGCTCGGTGTATGGGCGCTACCTGATGGCGGTCGGGCGCAACGAGCAGGCCGCGCGCTTCTCCGGCATCAACACGCGCCGCGTCATCGTCAGCACCTACGTCCTGATGGGCCTGCTGGCGGGCATCGCGGGCATCCTCTTCGCCTTCTACACCAATTCCATCTCGCCCTCGAACCACGGCAATTTCTTCGAGCTCTACGGCATCGCGGCGGCGGTGCTCGGCGGCTGCAGCCTGCGCGGCGGCGAGGGCTCCATCATCGGCATCATGATCGGCACGGCGCTGCTGCAGGTGCTACAGAACCTGGTGAACCTGCTGGGCATCCCCAGCTCGCTGAACTTCGCGGTGATGGGCGCGGTGGTGCTGGTCGGCGTCCTGGCCGACCAGCTCATCCGCCGCCGCGCCGCCCGCTGACGCCGGCCGGCGGGCGTCACGCCAGCAACCGGGGCGGGAAATCCCGCCGGAAACGCAGCCGGCGCGCCAGCGCGGCCAGCCGCGGCAGCGCAGCCTCCTTCAGCAGCACGACCACCGTGCCACCGGCCCCGCCGCCGCTGACCCGCGCGCCGTAAAGGCCGTTTTCCGGCCCCAGCCGCCGGATCGCCGCCACCATCTCGTCGGTCTCCGCGGCGCCCAGGCCCATCGCGCCGTAGGCCGCGTGGGAGGCGAA
>CAYZSN010000085.1:0-5328 GCA_964481095.1 uncultured Oleiharenicola sp.
CGGCCGAACGCCGTCTCCTTGTACTGGCGCCGGCCGCGCTCGTCGACCGGCGTGCTTTCGGCGGAGAGGACCGTGCCGCCCTTCTCCACCGTGGCATCGGTGCGGTTGCCCGCGGCATCGTAGCCATAGGTGATCCGATCAGGCGCGTGGGAATAAATCAGCGAGGGATGCGAGGGATCGGCGACCTTGTCGGTCAGCCGGTTCATCGCATCGTACAGGAAGGTCGTCGTGTAGCCCTTAAAGTCGGTCCGCTTCCACAGGTTGCCCCAGCCGTCGTACTGTAGCGTCTCGGCGGCGTTGTCCGGCAGGATCCGATCCGTGCGGCGACCGCTGCTGTCGTAGCGATAGGACGTCGTGTTGTTGCGGGCGTCGGTCTGCGTGAGCTGGTTGCCGAGTTCGTCGTAAGTATAGCGGGTGGAAACCAGTCGAGGGTCGACGGTCGAAAGTCCAAAGCCAGAATCCGAGGCGGCTACTAACTGGTCCAAATACTGGCGGACCTCGACGAGCCGGCCGAGGGCGTCGTAGCGGTAGCGCATGACTTTGCCTTCCTGGTCGGTGGTCGCGACGCGGCGGCCGAGGACGTCGTAGGTGGTGGTCGATTGCGTCGCGGGATTCTCGTCGGTCGCCGGATACAGGACCGTGGTCGGACGGCCCTGGTCGTCGTACCGGGTCTCCGTCGTATTGCCCCGGGGATCGGTGACGAAGCGGACGTTGCCGCTCGCATCGTACTGGTAGGAGGTCACGAGGTTGCCGGTGGACAGCACCTGGATGCTTTCCTTGCGGCGGCCGCCATCGGGCGTGCCGTCGGGGAAGTATACGACGCTGGTCCGGTGACGGAGCTCGTCGTAGCTGTCGGTGACGCGGCCGGTGAGATCGTAGACGGTCTCGGTGTAGGGATTGTCAGCCAGGTTGCCCGGCGTGGCGTCGGGGAGGATTGTGAAGCGGAGGCGGCCGACGTCGTCGTACTGGAAGGAGGTCTTCCGACCGAGTTTGTCCTGCGACCACTCGCGGCGGCCCTCGAGGTCGAAGCTGCTGCTCTCGCTCGAGCCGTCGGGATAGGTCGTCGAGACCTGGTTGCCGCGGTTGTCGTAGCCGTAGCTTGTCACGCGGGCGAGCGCGAGGTTGCCGGACTGGTAGTCGGCCTGGGACTGCCAGAGGATCGACTTGTCGGTCTGGCCGAAGGAGGTGTAGCGGGTTTCGCTCACCTTGCCGTCGGGCATGACCGTCGCCTTGAGCCGGTTCTCCGCGTCGTAGAGGTAGCGCGTGACGATTTCCTCGGTGCCACCTTGCGGGAGCGTGCGCGTGGCAATGGTGGCCAGCATGTTCTCCTGGCTGTCGTACACCGTGCGGGACACGCGCAGTACGGAAGCGGAGGAATCCGTAACCGTGGTGGTGACCTGCTTCGCCGCGCCCGGATAGGCCGGATCCGAGAAGGAATAGTTGTAGGTGGTGGCCGTGACCGTGCCGAGGGCATCGGTGACCGTGTCGAGCGTGCCATCGGCGTTGTAGTGGTAGGTCGTCGTCGCCGGGGCCGGGCCGCCCACGCCCACGGTGTGGGTGAGGAGGTTGTTGGTCACCGGGTCGTAGCCGAAGGTTTGGACGCGGCCGGACGGGTCGGTGATCTGGGTCGGCGCGCTGTGGTCGTTGTAGGTCGTGCGCGTGACATGCCCCGTCGCCGGATTGGCCGGGTCTTCGCCGAGGGATGCACCCGTCGTTTCCACGGTCACATTGCCGCGCGCATCGTAAGCCATCGCCTTGGTGTTGCCGTAGTGGTCGGTCTCGAACTTCACCCGGTCGGTGTCGGGGTAGTAGCTGAAGCTCGTCTGGGCGCCGAGCGGGTCGATCCTGGTCGTGACGTTGCCGCGGTCGTCGTAGAAAAAGGTGGTCTCCTTGCCGAGGCGGTCCTTCATCTTCTCGAAGCGCGCGGCGGCGGCGACGCCGTGGGTGAACACGGTCTCGTGTCCATCGGCGTCGATCTGTTTGATGAGCTTGCCATTGGCGTCGTATTCCGAGCGCAACGCGGCCACCCCGCGCGGATCGATGATCTTCGTGAGGTAGTGAAAGTGCGGATCCGCGGGACTGTTGGAGAGCTCGTACTGGAACTGGGTGGTGTCGCCGGCGCGGTTGGTGAACGACGCGAGGCGACCCTGGGCGTCGTAGAGGTAGTCGACCGACCTGCCTGCAGGATCCTCGATGTGATCAACCTTTCCCGTGGCATCGCGCACAATGCTGACGGTGGTGATGTTTGGGGTCTGGGATCCGGGGTTTGGGATCTGGGTGGAAACGATGGTGGTGACGCGGTCCTGGGGGTCGCGGTTTAGGACGAGGGTGTTGCCGTTGAGGTCCTCCAGGCGCAGCAGGCCAAGCTTCTCGTCCAGGAAATACTTCGTGCCGTCCTTGGTGGTGAGAAGGAACCGCGTCGGATTGTAGGTCGGCGCAAACGGGTCGGAGTCGTCGTCCGTACGGAGATCCTGGTCGCCGGTGCCATGGATGAAGAAGTGACTGTCAGGGGCACCCGAGGCATCGACCGGGACCAGGGTCGAGGTGGTGTCGCCCAGCGGGTAGAACTTGAACTCGCCGTCGTCGGCCACGACCGCGAACGAGGCGTTGTCCGGATCGTTGGGCCGGACCTTGACGACGGCCCCCGCGCGGAAGCGGTGGGTCTCGCCGTCGGGCATGGTGACGGTCACGAGGCGATCATCGACCGGATCGACGTAGTAGAACTGGATGCCGGTTCCCGATTGGAGGGTCTGGTACCAGCCGGCGCCGAGATTGCGGTTCTTCTGCACGCGGACATTGGCCACGGCGAGATTCCAGCCCGGGCCGAAGTCCCCCACCTGGCTGTCGCGACTGTCGTAGGTGCGGGTGACCGTGATCGGCACGCCGGCCACCGGGACCTTGAGATCCTCGAAGGCCACGGAAAACGCGCCGACCTTCATGTTGCCCTCGACGATCACGGTGATCGGGCCGTCGGTGACGGATCCCGAGCTGCTGGCGGCGACCAGGCGCATCTCATAGATGCCGTTGAGGAGCAGCGTCGGGTCGAAAGTGCCAAGCACGCCTGAAACGGCCGCCGCGCCATTGGCGGCGGGCGTGCCCACCGGGGCGGTGCCGGCCGCCGCGGTCGACCACGGTGCGGGCGAGGCCGCGGTGTCGTCTCCCGCGGGGCGCAGGCGATATTGCAACTGCCAGGAAGTAAGGCCGGGCAAGGCGACCAACCCCTTGAAAACGGTTGGCGCGGCCAGGCGGGCGTTCTCGGCCGGCGTGTCAATCCTCACCAGCGATGCATCACCCGGGTGATCGGAGACGACCACGGTAACCGGCAGCGAGGTGGTCGACAGGCCGTTGTTGTCCGTGGCCCGGGCGATGAACGTGTAGGTGCCCGGCGGCAGCCCGGCACTTATCGGCCAGAAATAGGTCGTCGGCTCGCCCAGGGCGGGCAGGGTTTGCTGGCCCAGCTTGGCCGTGCCCTGGAAAAATTCCACCTTGGCGATGGTGCCGTCGGAATCGATGGCGGTCGCCGCAATCTCGAAATAGGTGTTGGTAGCAACCCCGGAGCCATTTGCCGGTTCGAAGATCGAGATGGTCGGGGGGTTCGAGGAAGTCGCCACGCTGGTGACCGTCACGGGAGCCGAGGTGGTCACGTTGCCGGTGTCGTCGGTGGCGCGGGCCGTCAGCACGTGGCTGCCCGCCGGGAAGCCCGCGGCGATGGCCAGGCTGTAGGGCGCGGCGGTGTTCTCACCGAGCCTGGTCGTGCCGTCAAAGAACTCCACCTGGGCGATCGGGCCGTCTGCATCCGTCGCGGTGGCGGTGAGGGTCACGGCGGCATTCGCCATCAAGGTGTCGCCGTTGAGCGGGAAGGTGAGCGCCACGGCCGGCGGTTGCGTGGCGGTGACGGTCACCGTGAGATCATCCGACGAACTCAATGCGGAGTCCGTCGCCGTGAGGCGCAGCACGTAGGTGCCGGCCGCAGCAAACGTAACATTGGTCGACGCGGCATCGGCGGTCGAGAACGCGGCCGCACCCGGTCCGCTCACCAAGCTCCAATGGTAGCTGAGCGCAGCGGGAGGATTGGGCAGGCCGTCGTCGGTGGCCGAGCCGTTGAGGACGAGAGGCTGGGCCACGACCGCGGAGCGATCGGCGCCCGCGCTTGCCACCGGCGCGCGATTGATCAGGTTCCGGCCCGCGGTACCCGCTTGGTAAACGGCGAGGATTTCGGCGAGCGTGAGTGGTCGCGTGTAGAGCGCCACCTCGTCGAGCGCGCCCTGGAAGTAGCGGTTTTCCCGCGGGGAGGCGCCGAAGACCATGGGGTACGTCGTCTGCGGCGTGAAAATGCCGAGATTCTGTTCCGCAATGATGACTCCGTTGAGGAACAGCCGCGCGACTCCGGTAATTTTGTCGTAAGTAACAGCCACGTGCGCCCACGCGTTGGGAACCAGCAGGCTGCCTTGCACGCCAATGATATGATCGGTACCGGCGGTATCTTTCAGGAATCCGTACAAGCCGGTGCCCGCGTACCATTGCCGCAGGCTCACGCCCTCGGAGGTGGCCGTTTCCCATTGTACGAGCGGAACGTCCTTGGCGGCGGCGGGCTTCGCCCACAGCTCGATCGTCAGCCCCGCCGCCGAGGCGCCGATATCCAGGTCCGGATGGGCGGCCACCTGGCCTTGGTCGCTGCCGTCGAGCTGGAAGGCTTGGGAAACCTCGCCGGGCGCATAAACCGCACCCTTCGGAATGAAGTTAACGTCATGATTGCCGTGAACCACTTCGTGCGGATTCAGGTTGCCCGGCCACCAGGCCGTCAAGCCGGGTGCCGCTTCAGCCCCGACTCCCACATGCACCACCAAGGTGTCCGCCGCGGCCTGTTTCTGGCCGTCGCTGGCATCCAACTTCAGCACATAGATGCCTGAGGCGGAGAACGTCGCACTCGTATTCAACGCCGCGGCATTGGCGAAAACCACATCGCCTGGGCCCTCCATTTTACTCCAGTGTGAAGCGAGCACACCCCCCGCGGGCAGCCCGTCATCCACCACCGATCCAGCCAGGGTGGCGGTCCCACCCGGTCCCGCCACCTGGATATCCGCGCCGGCGTTCACGACCGGCGGCGTATTTCCATCGGACGGATTCTTGCCGGCAGAACCCGCCTGGTAAACTGCCTGGATTTCCGCGAGCGAGAGCGGTCGCGCGTAGAGCGTGACCTCATCGAGCGCGCCCTGGAAGTAGCGGTTTTCCCGCGGGGAGGCGCCGAAGACCATGGGGTACGTCGTCTGCGGCGTGAAAATGCCGAGATTCTGTTCCGCAATGATGACTCCGTTGAGGAACAGCCGC
>CAYZSN010000086.1:0-7697 GCA_964481095.1 uncultured Oleiharenicola sp.
GGTCGCGATGCCGGTCATGCGCAGCACCGTCGCGCGCGTGATCGGGAAGAACTGCGTCTCGAGGTTGTTGGTCTCGCCGCCCGGGCGCACGACCACGGCATCGGCCTGCACCTCATACTGGTAGCCGACCGAGTCGGTGATGAAATCGAGGACCCGTTTCAGGGTGAGATTGCGCAGCGTGATGCTCACCACGGGATTGGTGTTGGCCTGGTCGATCAACACGATGTTCACGCCCTTGGGCTCCTGGCCCGTTTGGTCGAATTCCGCGGAGATCACACTCAGGGTGTTGACGACGCGGCCGAGCTCCATGCCGCTGAAATTCACGCTCGGCAGCACGATATGGTTGAGCTTCTCGAGCAACGGGGACGGGACGGCCGCCGCGGGCCCGGTCGCGACGGGAACGGTCGCGACGCCGGGACGCTGCCAGGACGCATCCACCTCCTTCATCATCTGGGCGCTGGTGCGCGCGCGCTCCTCGTCGATGCGCCGCAGGAAAAATGCGCTGTCGGCATTGCCGGCATCGCGGGCCGCCACCTGCTGGAAGGTATCCCGCGCCGCCTCGGGATCGCCGGCGAGATACTGGCTGCGGCCCTTCGCCACCAAGGTGGAAACCTCGGTGGCATTGGTGGTCGCGCTCACTGTCTTCCGCGCGCCGGCGCTGTCCAGGCCGGCCAGCAGGGCCTTCGCGGTTTCGTCCGCCGGGTCCAAGGCCAGCAGTTCCTCAAGCTTCGCGCGGGCCGCAGCGGGGTCGCCCGCATCGCGGGCGTGCAGGGCCTCGGTCATCAGGCGCAGGCGGGTTTCGGCGGGGATCGCGCCCCATGCGACGGCACCGAGGGCCAGGAAAACACAGAGCAGTTTGATCAATCGTTTCATGCGGCGGTTATGGCCCGTTGTTGGCCACGCCCCGGGTCCGGGGCGTGGAAAGATCTGGCGCGCGGACTGTCCTGCCGGCGGCCGGGTGCAGCGCACGGGTCTCCGGCACGGGCAGGCCCGGCACGGCCCGCGTCACCACCACCTCGGCGGGATCGAGCTGGATGCGCTCGATGCGATAGCTGGCGCCGTCGTCGGCAAAGCTCTCGCCCTCCCGCAACTCGCGGGCGGGGCCCATCCCCGGCGCCTGGAGCACGGCCACGGAAACATCCGTCAGTTTGCGCACGCGGCTGTCGAGTACCACCTCGGCGCCGGTCCGTTCGTCAAGCAGCGTGGCGAGTCCGGCCACGTCGTAGACCGGCCAGGGCTCGTCGTGCTCGACGGGGACCTTCTTCACCTCGAAGCTCTTCAAGGTCAGGCCCAGTTCCTCGAAACGGCGGCCCACGCGGGCGAGCAGCGTTTCCGGCGAGCCGGGCGAAACGAACGCGAGCAGGTAGTTGTCGGGCGAACCGAAGTAGCCGACCAGTTGCAGCCGGAAGAGCTGGCGCTTGACGCCCACGAATTGCGGGCCGGCGGCACCGTCACCCTCGATCGCCGGGTACTGCGGCGGCGTGACGGCGAAGGAATGGGCGCCCGCGTTGTAGTAGATCACGGGCGGGGTGAACAATTCGTAGAGCCAGCCGCTGCCCGCCGATTGCTCCGGCGCCTTCGGCCAGGCCGTGCGGTCGGGGGCCGGCACCCGCCACGTCGCGGGAGCGTAGGTGCGACCGGTCAGGGCGACGCGGGCGTCGCGCGCCTCGTCCATCGCGCGGATTTCGCGCTGCTGCCGCCAGGTCCAGCTCAGGGCCAGCGCCACGGCCCCGGCGGCCAGGATGACCAGGATCTTCTCATAATTGCTCTGCAGGAACCGGCTCATGGGGTGATCGGCGCGGGGACCGCGTTCAGCAGAACGAATTCCACGATCACGGCAAACTTCGAAAGGTTCTGCCGGACGAGCGGCACCGCCGCGCCCGCCGCGCCCGCCGCCGGGGCCGCCGCGCTGGGCGAAGCCAGCGGTTCCACATCGACGCTGCGCACGACGAACGGCTGCGGGAAACGGGCGAGGCTGTTCAGGAAATTGCGCAGGGTCGCCGTCTGGCCGCTGAACTCGAGGCGGAAGGCCATGGTGTCCACCTGGCCCGGCTGCCGGAGCGAGAGCGCCCGGTCGAAGGTGAAGAAATCGGTCGCGACATTCTTGGCGGCGGACTGCGCCGGGGCCAGCGGCTCGCGCCGCAGGCCGAGCAGGGCGAGCGGACGCGCCTCGATCAAGGTCTCCACCAGGCGCTGGACAAGCAGGCGCTGGCGGAAGACCGCCGGGAGAAACTCCGGCGCCGGTCCCTCGTTCGCGTAGGCCGCAAAACCAAAATGCTCGTCCGGCGAAAACCCGACCTTCGCCTGGCCCGCGGCCGCGCGGGTTTTTTCGACGAAACTCGCGATGTCGAAAAACGCATCCAGCGGCCTGGCCGGGGGCGGCGCGCCGAGCCAGCCGGCCTCCCGGCCCTTCAAGCCGTCGCGGAGGTCGGCGAGCGCGCGCCCGGCCTGGACCAGCTCCGCCGCGATGGCCTGCTCGTTTTCCTCGTTCAAGGCCGGCGATCGCTTCGCCAGCCAGTCGCGCTCGGCGATCTTCTGCCGCAGCGCGGCCACTGCGCGGGCGGCGTGCTTCCGCTCCTTTTGCAGCCACCACGCCTCCGCGCCGAGCGCCGCCACAAAGGCAAGCGCCAGGACCAGCGTGAGGGAGGTTTTGAAGCGGCTCATGGGTCAGAGGGGGTGCGCGGGATCGGTCACGAGCACGAAATCGAACTTGAGGATGCCCGGCCGGCTGTTGTCGAAGCGCTCGCCTTCGACGGCCGACACGAACGGCGAATCCACGATGCCCGCGAGCAGCGCCTTGACGCGGGTAAAGGTTTCGGGACTAACCTTCGCGAGCGGGTTCGTCTTGTCGAGCATGCGGCCGGAGACCACCAGTTTCATCGGCGCGTCGTGGGCCGCGGGAATTGTCTGCAGGTTCTCCAGCCAGACATCCTCGACCTTCGTGAGCCGCTCCTGCAGGTCGGCGAAGAGCTTGAGCCACGCCGCCCGGCGCTCCTGCACCGACTGCAACTGCGCGACCTGCTGCCGCAGCTCCGCCAGTTGCCCGAGGCCGGCGCGGTTGCGCGCCTCGCGGGCCCGGAGCGGAACGAGGGTCTCCTCGATCGCCGCCAGATCCGCCTGCGCCGTGGCCGCCACGCGATGGTAATGGATCAACGGCAGGGCCAGCGCGCCCAGCACCAGCAGGGCCGCCGCCACCAACCATGGCTGGCGTTGCCGCAGGTGTTCCCGGCGGCGCAGAGCCGCCGGCAGGAGATTCAAGGCCGCCTGGCCGGGCAGCAGCTGCAGTGTCGCCGCTCCCGCAAGGTCGGTCAGCCCGGGGAAGGTCGCCGCCACGGCCGCCGCTTCCGGCGCCAGTTCCAAGGTCGTCGAAACCTGGAGCACCTCGGCGGGAAGCTTCAGCTTGGCACCGAGCAACGCCGCCAACTCCGGGTTGCGTGCGGCGCCGCCGGCGAGCAGGAGGCGGGTCGGGCCGGACAGGCCGTTCTGGCGTTCGAAGTGCAGCAGTGAGCGGGTCGTTTCCTGCGCCAAGCGCGTGGCCCGGGCCTCGCTCTCGTCCGCCGTCCCGGCATTGGGGCCCAAAGCCCAGGAGCGGGCCGCGAAACGCGGGCCGTCGACCTGCAACAACGTCGCCGAGCGCGCGCCGAGGTTGAGCAGCAGCAGCCGGTCGTCGCTGGTGGGCCGCGCCAGTTCCTCGGCGGCGCGCGTCGCCAGCACGGAAGGCAGGATGCCCCGCACCTCAAAACCCGCGCTCCGCGCCGCCGCGCAGAGCGGGGTCAAGATCCCAAGCTTCGCGGCGGCCAGCAGCAGGTCTTCGCCCGCCTCGTGTTCACCCGACACCACCGTGTCCCAGATCACCTCGTTGATGGCATAGGGAATGTTCTGCTCCACCTCGAAGCGGACGATCCGGTCGCGCTTGGCGGCTTCGACCCGCGGCACCTTGACGTGCTTCAACAGCACCGCGTGCGGCGGCAGGACGAGCACCGCCGGGCCGCGGCTGGTGGCTTTCGCACCCAGCGCACGGAGTGCAGCGGTCGTGTTATCCAACCAGCGATCCCCCGCGCCAGGCGCCGAGGGAAAAATCTCCGCCGCGAGGTGGTCGCAACGCAGTCCGCCCGTGTGCAGGCTGAAAGTTCCCAGGGCCGTGCGACTGGCGCCGCAGTCTATGATGGTGATTCGACTCAAGGACACACGCTGAGGAGGAAGAAAGCCCGTGGTCGGGATTTGTTTTGCCCGACTTTTCCCAAAGGTCACGCTCATTTCCGAACGATGACTCCCGCCCTGCCTTACAAGATCAGCGTCCTGGTCTTTATCGAGAACCGCGCCGGCGAACAACTGCTCATGCTGCGCGCCAAGCAGCCCAACCTCGGCGTGTGGACGCCGATCGGCGGCAAGCTCGAGATGGCGACGGGCGAATCCCCGCTGCAGTGCGCCGTGCGCGAAACCGCGGAGGAAACCGGGCTGGTGGTAGGCGAAGGCGACCTGCATCTGTTCGCCATGATCGCGGAAAAAGCCTACCAGGGTGAGACGCACTGGCTGATGTTCCTGTTCCGCTGCCGGACGCCGATCGACCGGCTGCCGCCCGACATCGCCGAGGGCAAATTCGCCTTCTGGTCGCGCGAGGCGATCAAGGGCCTCGCGATCCCGGAAACCGACCAGGCCGCGCTATGGCCGATTTTCGACCAATATCGCGAGAGATTCGTGTCGTTGCGGGCTGATTGTTCGGTTTCGCCGATCAAAATCACGATCGAGCAGATCGTTTAGCGGCCTGAGGCGACGGTGACAAATCGCCGTCTGCCAAATCTTTCGCTTGTCATTCCCGGACTTTGGCTAAAAGAGGAACCTTAGGTCTGAATATTACTTCAATCTCGAAACAATTCCTGTGAGCAAGAAATCGCCTCCCGCCAAGAAAGCCGATGAAGCCGGTTACAGCGCCCGCACGGCGCACATCAACGCCAAGCTCGGCCACGACGAACTGATCGACCTCTACCGCGACATGGTGCGCCTGCGCCGTTTTGAGGAGCGCTGCCTGCGCAGCTACCAGCAGGGCAAGATCGGCGGTTTCCTCCACCTTTACATCGGCCAGGAATCCGTCGCCATCGGCTGCGTCTCCATCATGGGTGACGACGACCACGTGATCACCGCCTACCGGGACCACGGCCACGGCCTCGCCGTCGGCATGGGGATGAACGAGATGATGGCGGAGCTCTACGGCAAGTACACCGGCTGTTCCAAGGGCAAGGGCGGCTCGATGCATTTTTTCGACCCGGCCCGCAACTTCTGGGGCGGCCACGGCATCGTCGGCGGCCAGATCCCGCTCGGCGCCGGCATCGCCTACGCGCTCAAGTACCAGGGTCGCAAGGGCGCCTGCATGGCGTTCATGGGCGACGGCGCGGTCAACCAGGGCGCGGTGCACGAGTCCTACAACCTCGCGGCCCTCTGGTCGCTGCCGGTCGTCTTCATCGTCGAGAACAACGGCTACTCCATGGGCACCTCGCAGGAGCGCTCTTCCGCCGGCCCGAGCCTCGCGCAGCGCGCCGAGGGCTACGGCATGAACTGGGACATCATCGAGAACGGCCATGACGTGCTCGAGGTCCGCGACAAGGTCGACCGGGCGCTCAAGCTCGCTCGCGACAAACACCTCCCGAGCGTCCTCGAGATCCGCACCTACCGCTACCGCGGCCACTCCGTCGCCGATCCGGACACGACCTACCGCGGCAAGGAGGAGATCGAGGCCTACAAGGCGACGAAGGATCCGCTCATGTTCTTCCAGAACGCGCTCCTCGCCGAGAAGATCCTCAATGACGACCTCATCGCAAAGATCGACGAATCCGCCCGCGCCGAGGCCGAAACCTCCGCGCAGTTCGCCGAAGCCAGCCCCTTCCCGACCGTCGAGGACGTCCAGAAGGACGTCTATTGGGAGGCCGACAATCCCGCCGACCGCAAGTCGCAGGGCACGCTCTTCTTCAACTGAGCCCGCGCCGCGCGCCTGAAATCTGAAATCTTAAATTTTCCAGTCATGCCCGTCATCACCTACCGCGAAGCCCTCCGCCACGCCATGGCCGAGGAAATGGACCGCGACCCGAACGTCGTCATCATGGGCGAGGAAGTCGCCCAGTTCAACGGCGCCTACAAGGTCACCGAGGGCCTCCTCGCCAAGTACGGCCCGAAGCGCATCGTCGACACGCCCATCAGCGAGGCCGGCTTCATCGGCGTGGGCCTCGGCGCGTCGATGCTCGGCCTCCGCCCCGTGATGGAGCTGATGTTCTTCAGCTTCTATACCGTCGCCGCCGACCAGATCTTCAACAACGCCGCGAACGTCCGCTATATGTCCGGCGGCCTGATCAACTGCCCGATCGTGCTCCGGGGCCCGGCCAATGGCGGCACCAACGTCGGCGCCACCCACTCCCACACACCCGAGTCCATCGCCGCTTACCACCCCGGCATCAAGGTGGTCGTCCCGTCGACGCCCGCCGACGCCAAGGGCCTGCTCAAGTCCGCGATCCGCGACAACGACCCGGTCATGTTCCTCGAGAACACGCTGCTCTACGGTGAAACGGGCGAAGTGCCGGAGGGCGAGCATCTCGTTCCGCTCGGGTCCGCCAGGGTCATGCGCGAGGGCACCCACCTTTCCATCATCGGCCATGGCCGCGCGATCCAGATGGCGCTGAAGTCCGCCGACCTCCTCAAGGAGAAGCACAACATCGACGCCGAGGTCGTCGACCTCCGCTCGATCCGCCCGCTCGACGAGGAAACCATCCTCGCCTCGGTCCGGAAGACCAGCCGCGTCCTCTACGTCGAGGAGGCCAAGCCGTTCTGCTCCGTCGGCGCCATGGTGGCCTGCCTCATCCAGGAAAAGGCCTTCGACTACCTCGACGCCCCGGTGATGCGCCTCAACTCCATCGACGCGCCCGCCATCTACTCGCCGCCGATCGAGAAGCTCCAGCTCCCGACGGTCGACCGCATCTACCAGGCCGCCCTGGGCGTTTTGAAATAATCGTCGCAGCGTGTCATTCTGAGCGCAGCGAAGAATCCACTCCTTCCCCTTCACCCTCACTCTCTCTCCGACAATGGCCAACATCATCGACATGCCGAAACTCAGCGACACCATGACGGTGGGCACGCTGGTCAAGTGGCTCAAAAAGGAAGGCGATGCCGTCAAGGCCGGCGACATGCTCGCCGAGGTCGAGACCGACAAGGCCACGATGGAACTTGAGTCGTTCTTCGCCGGCACGCTCCTGAAGATTTTCGCCCCCGCCGGCTCGCAGGTCGCCATCGGCGCGGCCCTCTGCGCCGTCGGCAAGCCCGGTGAAACCGTCGAGGCCCCGGCGGCGGCACCGGCGCCGAAGGGCGAAGCTCCGAAAGCCGCCGCGCCTTCGCCTGCGGCAAAGCCGCGGGACGAATCAGCCGTAGGCTCGGCGAAGGCTGATGTTCCGGTTGCCGCCGTCGCCGCGCCGGCTCCGGTGGTTTCCCCAGAGCCCAAAACCCAGACCCCAGACCCGGTGACCGCAGGTCGCCTCCGCATCTCCCCCCTCGCGAGGAAAATCGCCGCCGACCAGAAGATCGACGCCACGCGTGTCACCGGCACCGGTCCGCATGGCCGCATCGTCAAGGCCGACGTCCTGGCCGCCGCGGCTGATCCGTCGAAATTGAAGGCGGCTGGTTCGGCTCCCGGCTCCGTGCTCCCGGCTCCCGGCTCG